>DATLWF010000735.1:0-9394 GCA_035576605.1 Blastocatellia bacterium
TTGGTCAAGAAGGTGTGCAACGGGCTCCAACCGTCAGGGTCAGGAAACGTGATAATCACGAATCCAGGGCCGAACGGAGGAGCGTCACAGCCGTTCCTGTGCACGGAGCGATGTCCGGCGCAGTAAGGGTCGAATAACCAAAACAGGCCTGGTGACAGGGCGACCTGGTCACCAGGCTTACGAAAGGTAGGGGCCACTGCGCAGTGGCCCCTACTATTTTCTGTGCACTCCAGTAAGTGCACACACACTTGTCGGGTGGAAGTCCTATACGAGGGAAATCAGTTGGCGAAGCTGACGAGGCCGAGGGTAGACGTGGCGAGCAGTAAATCCAGGCCTGCGCGGACTTACTGTTACGATCATCCACGCCCTGCGCTGACCGTCGACATCCTGTTATTTCATCGATCCGGAAATCGCGTCGAGGTGCTACTGATCAAACGCGCTCGCGAGCCGTTCAGAGGGTTATGGGCTTTCCCGGGTGGCTTTGTCGATGAGGACGAGTCGCTCGAAGACGCCGCCGCCCGCGAACTCCTCGAAGAGACTGGGCTCAGTGGCATTCATCTCGAGCAGATCGGCTCGTTCGGAGACCCGGGCCGGGATCCTCGCGGGCATACAGTCAGCGTAGCCTTCGCCGCGACGCTTGATCACCGTACCCAGGCTAGAGCGGCTGATGATGCCGCCGATGCAGCCTGGTATTCAGCGTTGCGTCCACCGAAACTGGCGTTTGATCACAAGAAGATTCTCAGCGTTGCTCTGAAACGAGTGGCCGGCTCGCTTTGCTGAAATCGAAGCGCGCAATGACCGCCTTATCTCTTAACTCATCTCTGAAACGGGACTCGACGCGGCTCCACGTTGCGCTGGTAGAGCCTGAGATTCCGCCTAACACGGGCAACATTGCCCGATTGTGCGCGGCGACGTTTACCCCTTTACACCTTGTCGGCAAGTTGGGCTTTCGGACCGATGATAAGGCGGTGCGGCGCGCAGGGCTCGACTATTGGAGCGAGGTCGAGATTCATTATCACCTGAATATCGAGGCGCTTCACTCGGTGTTGCCAGGTTGCCGATTTCTGTATTTCACGACGAAGGCCGAGCGCGCGTATGCGTCGTTTCGATTCGCTCCGGGCGATTGTCTTGTGTTTGGCAGTGAGACTCGAGGTCTGCCTGAGGATCTGCTGCGGGCAAACTGGGAGTGTTCCCTTACGATTCCAATGCTCAATCACAGGGTGCGCTCGCTCAACCTGGCGACGTCGGTCGGGATCGCGCTTTATGAAGCATTGAGGCAGATAGAGTAGTCGGCCGCACGCCATCTTCGGCTACGAGGAATGTCCAAAAAGGTAGGGCGCCCACTGAGGGGCGCCCGTATCTGGTAACGATTGAAGCCGGCAGAGACTGAAGTCTATGCCGCAGGCAGGTCAGAACCTCGCCGTTGTGAATCGGGGCGACCGTTCGCCGGTTGTCGGATTGAACACGTCGACTGAAACCTGAACGCCAGCAGGGAAAGTCCTCTTCAGAGGCTTCTTGCCCAGGTCCACCGTTAACTGCGTCAACGTGCCGTTTGCCAACGCGAAGGAGCTATCGTAACTGACAGTCGGTAGCGGCGTACCATCCACCTCGATGATCGCCGAACCGTCTACAAACCCGAAGCCGTTGATCGTCACTGCTCGCTTGGCGAACTTTACGCCGAGCACTGCGGGGGTCTGTGGAGGCGCAATGCGGTTGGTCAGCGCGTCGAAGGCGCTCGCTCGGCCTGAGCGCGTAACCAACGAGACGAGAGAGGGCAGCGGCTCAGACGTATCGACTATCCGTTGCTTGACCTGCGCCGGTGTGAGTGACGGCTCATGCGACCATAGCAGTACAGCTATGCCTGACACGTAGGGCGTAGACATTGAGGTGCCGCTTAACTGGCCATAGCTGCCCGGGATTGTGCTGTAGATAAAAACGCCAGGCGCAGCGAGGCTCACCGATCTGTGACCGACGTTTGAGAACGAGGCCAAACCGCCGCTGGCATCCACCGCCGCAACCGATATGGCATTGGGGAAATCGGGGGCATAAGAGGCGGGAAAGTCGGGCGTGTCATCAATATTAATGCCGCCGAAACTGTCGCCGTTGCCCGCGGCGCACACGAACAGAATTCCCGCATTGTTGGCGTCGGCAATTGCCTGACGCAGGGCCTGCGAGTCGCTGCCTCCACCCCAGCTCGCGTTGATCACTCTTACGTTGACACCGCGGTTGCGCATATCGATCGCGTAGTTGATCCCCCTGACCGCATTTGAGGTTGACCCCTTACCTTGCGTCCCACCCAGGAACTTTAGTGACATGATCTTCACGTGCCAGGCGACTCCGGTTACGCCTTTCCCGTTGTTCCCAACCGCTCCTATCGATCCGGCCACATGAGTGCCGTGGAGGTCTTCGCTAGGAGACTTAAAGGTCTTATTGTTGCCATCCACAAAGTTCCAGCCGTTTATGTCGTCTACGAAGCCATTGCCATCATCGTCAACGCCGTTGTCGGCGATCTCTCGCGGGTTCACCCAGGCATTCGCAGCCAGGTCCTCGTGCTGAAGGTCAACTCCTGTGTCCAGCACCACAGCCACGATGTCGTCGCTGCCCGTGGTGATATCCCACGCCTGAGTCGCATCGATGCTTGGGACGTTTCCGGGATTACAGCTCTGGCAACTCAAGTTGGACAACCCCCACATTTGATTAAAGAAAGGATCGTCGGGAACCGTTTCCGTAGCATAGACAAAGTAATCGGGCTCGGCGTATTCGACGCGAGGGTCTTCCTTCGCGCGGCGCACGGCGTCTTCAACCGAGATGCTTCTGTTGAGATGGATCAACTGGATCCCCGAATGTAGTCGAGTCGTCAACGCTTCCGCTTTTACGCCGGGCGCGCGAACTATCTCTTCAGCCAGCAAGTCCGCATCCGATGTTGGCTCGGCTTCGGCTTTGAGCTTCACGACGATGCTGTCGTCAGCATAAAGCTGCCGAGTGTCACGCCGTTGTGAATAGACTTTCGATTGGGGAATAAGAACAAAGGAGAAAAGGATCAAACACACGCAAAGGGCCAGGCACTTCTTCATTTCACTACCTCGATACTAAAACTTCGCGGACCGACACTTGTTGCTCCTTCATTGGGGACCATTCGGAGCCGTGTTCTGAGTCATTCGCTTCGGGCTGTATGGGAGACTCGCCAATTATAATTGCGCCCCAGCATCCATGCAATATCCCATATCGTGTAACATTCCTATTGCAGTATCCTTCCCAGGCTCTGGCCTGCGTAGCCGGTCATTTCGAGGTAGCCGCGGCCGCGAATCTTCTTGTCTCCGGACGCGCCCTCCGTTGCGACGCTGCCCTCCCAATAGGTGACGCCGGTGCTGTCAGGCGTGCGCAGCTCCTGATCTTCAAGTGCAGCAGTCACGTGGAGCCGCAAGCTGTATCGCGGCAATTCAATCCGCCACGCTATCGGATAACTCGCTCCGCTATTTGCCGATCGCCAATTTTGACCCGGCGCAAGCGAAAAGTCTTCTATGCTAAGACGAACCGCGCGGCTGTCGGCTTCGATCAGCGTGCCGCTCGAACGCGGGTCGATCGAACCGTCCCGGCGGCGAATCTCGAACAGCATCAGATCTCGCCCGTCTTCAAGCTGAATCGAGAACCAATCCCATCCGACTTGCTCGTCGTCCAGGAAGCTCGTGCCGAACTCGTGATCCATCCAACTCAGGCCGGTGACCTCGAAAGTCTCACCATCGACGATGAGTCGCCCCGACGACTCGAGCCGCGTCAGCGAATAATAGTGCGACGCGTTGCCCGGAGAACGTCCTTTTTGACTTATGCCGTTGTCACCGTGAATCACCTCACGCTTCGACGGCGTGAGCTTGAGATCCAGCGAGAGATCGTCTTCGATCGCGTGTAGCGCGTGACGCCCTTCTTCGATCCGCGCATCCCAGTCTTCGTTCCAGACACTTACAGCGGACTTCAGCCTGCGGGGGCCTTCGAGAGCATCCGCGCCAGCCCATCCGATGCCCGCCCGGTTAATACGCTCGAACGACCGAAACGATTGGCGCTCAATGTCCGATATCGCGAAGTGAGCCATGTACAAATCACGCAATGACCACCGGGAAGCATTCGCAGGCTCAAGCACAACTCCGACTCTGAAAAAGGTCAACTGAAAGCCGAATCGCCGTCCAGTTTTCGTCTCGAGATTCCCGGTGTAGTACCACCACTCGACGCGATAGTCCGGATGAGCAGCGTGATCACGCGGGAATGAGAAGTCATAGCCGGTCGCAGCCTCGCGCCACGTCGGTGAGGAGTCAGGAGCAAGCGGTGAGGAGCGGGAACGATTCGAGCCTGACAACGTAAGGCAGAGTATTCCGGCCGATAGCGCGTACTTCGCGAGCAAACGCATTCGAGTCTTTGTCTCCATACAATTCAAGCCATGCCTACTCTTCCCGAGCGAACCGGATTGCTTCGACTCTTGCGGCCCGAGCCGCAGGATACAGTCCGGCGAGCGCGGTGACCGCGAGTGTCAACACCGTCGATTGAATCAGGAACCCCAGCGGAAAATGAAACTGAATAGTCCAGCCGAACGATTGAACGTTGATCACGTAAATAAACACCAGCGCCAACATCAAGCCGATCGCCACTCCGATGGCCTGACTGACGCCGCCGATCAACAACGCTTCGATTACGACCATTCGGCGGATCTGAGCGCGCGTCGCACCCAGAAAGTTAAGCACAGCGATCTCTCCGCGACGTTCCAGTATCAGGGTTATCAGCGTCGAGATCATTCCCAATGCGGCAATTGCAATGGCTATGACTTCAAGCGCATAAGTGATCGCAAACGTGCTGTCGAATATGCGCATCACCTCGCGTCTGATGACGCCATTGGTCGCGAAATGAATTTGAGAATTGCCGCTGACCTCTCGAGACAACCGGTCGCTCACTTCACCCGCGTCCGCGCCTGACTGAAGATAGATTGACATGCTCGTCGGCCGCGCGTAAGGGAAATAGCGAGCGTAGGTCGTATGGTCCATAACCACCCATCCGCGGCTGCTCGAGTAGTCATAGTAGACCGCAACGATCTTGAATTCGTGCGCGCCGGTCGCCGTGGGTAGCTCGATCACATCGCCGACTCGTTTCTTGAAACGCAGCGAAAAGCTCTCGTTCACAGTTACCAAATCGCGACCGATCGCGTCGCGCACGCGGTCACGAGCGTCAGCGGGCGACTTGAACAACAGACGCCCGTGTTTGAGAAACGTCGCAAAATCGCCCGCCCCTGCGATGATTGGCTCGCCCCTGTAGGTAAGCTGCTGGGTCGTGAAAGGGTAAACGGCGGCCACCTGCGGGTCGGCCTTTGCGAGCGCTATTGCTTCGTCGGATATCTCACCTTCGTCCGTCGTCGCACTGCGAGTCATCGGTCTGGCGTAGATGTCGGCCACCATCGTCTCGCCCACCCAGTAGGAAACCGTGTCGCGAAAGCTCTCGATCATGATCGAGATTGCCACCATCATCGCCAGCGCGACGGCAAGCGCCGCCACTGAGATGGAAACGCGAGGAATCGCCGCGCGCAGGTTCGCGCTCGCCAGTTTGGCTTCGACACCTGCGCCTCTCATTACGCCGGCAAGCCATCTGCTGCTCGCGATGCACGCGAGCCATAACACATTCGGAACCAGGAAGGCGCCGCCGAACATCAACGCCACCGCGGCCGCGTAGCCAAATAACGGCAAACCGTTCACTGGATCAAACAAACTGAAGGCGCAGCCAACAGCAAAAAGCGCCAGTGACAATACGAGATGTTTTCTCGACGGATTGAAGGCTCTTGTCAGCCGCTCTGCTCCGCGCATTGCCTCGATTGGGCGCACCCGAGCCGCCTCGAGCGCGGGGAGGGCGGCCGCTACAAGCGCGAGCGGGAGCGCTACTGTAAAAGCCAGAACGATTTCGCCGGCGCCCAGTGCATGCCGCGCGACTGTCTCGGTTGCGGCCGACGCGATGTAAAACGTTTCCACGGTTGTGGCCGTCACCCGTACGGCGGCGCTCGCCATTAGCCTCCCGAGCCCAAGTCCGACTATCGTGCCCATGATCGTCAGCAGCAGCGCTTCGCCGAGAAAGAGAGCCAGCACCGTTACGCGACTCGCGCCAACGGCCCGGAGCGCGCCAACTTCTTCGCGACGTGTAATCACTGAAATCGAGACCGTATTGTAGATCAGGAACAGGCCGACCAGTAACGCAATCGATCCGAGCGCGTTCAGATTGAACTGAAACGCCGCGATCATCTTCTCCACCTGGCCGTAGCCCGTTTCAGGCCGCAGCACTCGAAGGCCATTCGGAAGCCTGCTCTCGATCTCCGCTTCCGCGACGTTGATATCCAACCCGCGCTTGAGCTTCACGTCGACGCGGTCGAGCAGACCAATTCGATTGAATGCGAGCTGAGCGGCGGCGATGTCCATCAGCGCGAAGTTGCCTTGAAGAGCGCGCGCCGGTCCTTCGTCGAGCAACAGCCCGCGCACTACGAACTCGCGCCGCGCATCTCCAATCAACAATGCGATCCGGCCTCCGATCGAAATGCCGTGCCGGCGCGCGAACTGTTCTGTGAGCGCGACGGCCTTCGGATCGGCGAGCAGCATCAGCAGGTCGCGGGCGGTTGGTTCCGATCCGTTCTCGCTCAGGCGAAGCAGCCGGTACCGCCGCAGCATGCGATCACGCAGCACGTCGACGCCCAAAACCATAAGAAACGGACCGCCCGTATCCGGGCCCGACTCAATCCTCGCGTAGCCGCTGATGACCGGGCTCACCTGTCCATACCCGCGCAGCCAGCCAAGATCCGCTAGTAACATCTCGTCAAAGCGTCCGGCCGTCCCTGCGATCTGAATCGAAGTCTCGCCGGCAACTGAATCGGTCGCCGCACGGAACGATTCGAGCGCGCTCGCATTGGCAAGCCTAATGGCGATGGTAACCCCGACGCCAAGGCTCATTCCCAGCACTGTTATCGACGAGCGAAATTTTTCGCGAGTGAGCGCCCGCAGAATAAATTGCCTGAAGAGTCTCGGGTACGCGGTCATGCCGGCACTTCGATCAAACCGTCTCGCATGCGGAACGTGCGTCTCGCATATTGCGCGGCTTCTAGTGAGTGAGTGGCAAGGATGATGATGAGACCCAATTCGCGATTCAACTCGGCGAGCAAATTCATTACCTGGGTTCCGTTGTCGGTGTCCAGATTACCCGTCGGCTCGTCGGCAAGAATCAGATCAGGCCGAGTGATGACTGCGCGAGCTACGGCGGCGCGTTGCATCTCGCCTCCGGAAAGCTCGGCCGGAAAATGAGCCGCACGATCCGCAAGTCCCACGCGGCCGAGCATCTCCCGAGCGCGCTCTCGAGTTTGCGAGTGACGCGCGCCGTCGAGCATCAGCGGAAGCGCAACATTTTCAGCTACGGTCAGAGTCGGCAGCAGATTGAAGAATTGGAATACGAATCCGATCTTTTTCCTTCGGAGCCGCGCGAGCGTTTCCTCCGTGAGCGAATCCAGCGCAATGCCGCCCAATGAGACGCCGCCGTGGGTGGGCCGATCCATTCCTCCCACGATGTGAAGCAGCGTTGACTTTCCGCAGCCGGACGGCCCCATCAGCGCGATAAAGTCACCGGCCTCTGCCTCGAAGCTGACGCCACGCAGAGCCGCAACCGCTCGGCCGCCGCCGTTGTAAGTCCTTTCGACGCTGTTGACAATAAGAATCGGCAAGTGATTCCCGGACGATCGCTCGACTATCGAAGTATTACGTGACTGGGTCGCGCGGGCAAGTTAGGCGCGCACACTGGCTGGACTTAGTGAGCAACGACCGGCGCGCGCTGCGCGTCAGACTTTTGAAGACCTGTGGCGAAGCGGGTATGCGCGAGAGTCTGACGCGCCCGCCAGCTCGCTCTCATTGAAACTGAAGCGGTTAGTTTGTTAATCTCTCAGTCGTTGGACGCCCCCCGGCGTCAGGGCAGATCAGGCCTGGCGCGAACGTGCTGATCTCGAGATTCTGTGGCCTCCCATCGTTGCGATGGTCGAAACCACGAGCCGCTTGCACTGCGCCGCTGATACTGGCTGAGATATGTCGAGCAAACCCCGCTTCAAGAGCTCTCCTCAGATTTTTCGTTATGGAGCTGCGGTAGTCAGTGTGGCGCTGGCGACGGCCATACGACTGCCGCTCAGCAACGCGCTCGGCACGCGTCTTCCGTTCACCACCTACTTCATCGCCGTTATACTCGTGGCGATCTACGGCGGCCTTGGACCCGCGCTGATCTCTGTCGCGCTTGGGGCAGTGCTTGGCACTTACTTGTTCGTTCCTCCGGTTCTCCAAGTTACCGCCTTTTGCATCCTTACAACAGGCCTTTCGGTTCTCATCAAGGTTATCCAGGATGCTCGCAGGCGTGCGGAACAGAGTGCGTTGGCACTCGCCGAGAGCCGTGAACGGCTGGCGACAATTCTCGCGAGTATCGGGGACGCAGTGATCGCGACCGACCTTGAGGGCCGGGTGACGTTCATGAACGGCGTCGCCCAGTCGCTGACGTTATGGAACGAGGAGGACGCAAGCGGCAAACCGATTCAGGAGCTATTCAGAATCGTAGGTGAGGAATCTCGCGAGCCCGAGTGCCCGGTGGCTCGAGTGTTGCGCGAAGGCGTTGCGGTTAGATCGGCCAGCCCTGTCCTCCTGATTTCTAGAGACGGCACCGAGATACCGGTCGAAGACAACAGCTCTTCCATCAAGAATGAAAGTGGACGAACTACCGGCGTTGTGCTCGTTTTCCGGGACATCACTCAACGCAAGCTGGTCGAGCAAGCTCTGCGCGAGAAGGAAGAGCGCTTCCGAACAATGGCCGATACAACTCCGGTCATGCTATGGCTCTCGGGTGCGGACGGCTTGTGTAACTTCTTTAACCAATCGTGGCTCGATTTTACTGGCCGGACGATGGAGCAAGAGATTGGATATGGCTGGGCTGATAACGTTCACCCGGACGAACTGCGCCGGTGCCTCGACACCTACGTTTCGTCACTGGAGACGCGAAAGGGTTTCACCATCGAATACCGCTTGAGGCGCTCTGACGGAGTGTATCGATGGGTATTGGACAGTGGCGTCCCGCGCTACACGAAAGGAGGCGAGTTCATCGGATTTGCCGGGTCGTGTATTGACATCGCTGACCGCAAGCAGGCTGAGGAGGCGGCTCACTCGCTCGCCTCGATCGTCAAGTCATCAGAAGACGCGATCATAGGAAAGAGGCTCGACGGCACAATCGTCAGCTGGAACGCCTCCGCTGAGCGCATCTACGGCTACGCGGCTGACGAGGTGAAGGGCAAGGACATCAGCATTCTGTCTCCGGACGATCGGCGTGACGAACTGGCCAAAATCTTCGAGTCGCTCAAGCG
>DATLWF010000736.1:0-2959 GCA_035576605.1 Blastocatellia bacterium
CGACAACATCAGTACAGTCACAAGAACTGCTGCAAGCCGACTCTTGATCTTCATTGCATCTCTCCTTTAAGTTTGAACTGACCGCTGTGTCCCGACCGATTAAACGAGACTGGATATACAGGATAGATCGCTGGAATGCAATTCTGCCGCTAGAAAGTTGGGCTCTTGACTGCAAAACTCATCTTTCTTGACACCCCATATTCGCTTTGCTAGATTCGGCTCTTAAGGTGACTCACCCGCGGTGCGACAGTCCGCCCGGTTTATGAATAGAAAAGACTTTTATTTTCTGGCGGTCGCTGTTGGCATAATCGCCCTGTTCACTTTCCTCTGGATCATCAGCCGCAAGCCCCCTGCGATGACCGCTCGTGCGGAGCACGCCGGCATAGATCGCAGCACTACGCGAGAGACCTGTTGGGGTTGTCACACGCCCGATTCGAAAATCTGGGAGCGGCATCCGAACAAGGGCAAGCCGACTGACCGTGACAAGACCACGCCTTGCTCGGCCTGTCACAAACTACCACAGCCGCAGGTCGCCAGGGCATCGTTTCATACGTCGAGTACCATGGAGGTGGATTTCATATGGCCAAACCGGCAGCCAAGGTAAGACCAGAACATAGCAACTACATTGCTGGAGAATGGGTAGCTCCGCGGTCGGGCAGCTACATCGAGAACCGCAACCCCGCCGACACGCGAGAACTTGTGGGCCGCTTTCCTGCATCTACTGCTGAAGACGTCGAACAAGCGGTTGGCGTTGCCGCGGAGGCCTTTCAGAAGTGGCGCAAGGTCCCCGCTCCGCGCCGCGCCGAAATTCTTTTCAAAGCGGGCGAGATACTCATTCAGCGCAAAGAAGCATTCGCGGTCGATATGACGCGCGAGATGGGCAAGGTCCTGAAAGAAACTCGCGGCGACGTGCAGGAAGCGATCGACATGACTTATTTCATCGCGGGCGAAGGGCGGCGGCTTCATGGCTATACGACGAAAGCCGAGCTGCCGAACAAGTACGCGATGTGCTCGCGCGAACCGATTGGGGTGTGCGGGTTGATCACCCCCTGGAACTTCCCGATGGCAATCCCCTCGTGGAAGATTCTTCCGGCGCTCGTGTGTGGCAACACCGTAGTCATCAAACCCGCTGAAGATACGCCGCTCTCAACTTACAACTTTGTGTCTGCGCTGTCTGAAGCCGGCATACCTCCCGGAGTGCTGAACATCGTCGCCGGTCGCGGCGTCGAAGTTGGACAGGCGCTGCTGGCTCATGAGAAGGTTCGCCTGGTTTCGTTCACCGGGTCGACCGAAGTCGGCCGCATCGTCGGTCAATCCTGCGCGGCTACCGACAAGATCTGCTCGCTCGAAATGGGCGGCAAGAATGTCATCATGATAATGGAAGACGCCGACCTCGACCTCGCGCTTGAAGGCGTGCTGTGGGGAGCCTTCGGAACGACCGGCCAGCGTTGCACTGCGGCGTCGCGCGTTGTCATTCATCGCAAAGTCGCAAAGAAGTTCACGAGCATGCTTGCCAATCGAGCCAAACAATTGCGGCTGGGTCCAGGACTGAACGAAAAGACCGAGGTCGGCCCGGTGGTCAATAAAGACGCGAGTGAAAAGATTCTCGAATACGTCGAGATCGGCCGTCGCGAAGACAAAGCGAAGCTGCTGTGCGGTGGCCGCCGCGCTGAAAAAGGCGATCTGAAATACGGCTTCTTTATCGAGCCGACGGTGTTCTCGGATGTAAAACCGCATATGCGAATCGCTCAGGAAGAGATCTTTGGTCCGGTAGTGTCCGTGCTCGAGTGCCGCGATCTTGATCACGCAATCGAGATCGCTAACGGTGTGAAGTTTGGCTTATCGGCTTCGATCTACACTCGCGACACTAACCGCGCCTTCCACGCGATGGAAGACGTGCAGACGGGAATCTTCTACGTGAACGCATCGACCATCGGCGCAGAGGTCCACCTGCCGTTCGGCGGCACGAAGTCTACAGGTAACGGGCATCGCGAAGGCGGCACTCAGGTGCTGGATATCTTTTCCGAGTGGAAAGCGGTTTACGTTGATTATTCGGGCAAGCTTCAACGCGCGCAGATCGATAACTAGTCAGTAGTCCGAAGTCCGTAGTCCGTAGCAGGTTTGTTGACCGCGTGCGAATCTCTTGATCGAGATGACTACGGACCACGGACTAACCAGCAGGAGACCTATGATCGTTGGATTACCAAAAGAAGTAAAGGACAACGAGTACCGCGTAGGACTTGTACCCGCGGGAGTGAAGGCGCTGACCAGCGGCGGGCACGCGGTACTGGTCCAGACTAAAGCGGGTGACGGGTCGGGCATCACTGATCAGGAATTCGTCAACGCCGGTGGCCAGATCGTGGACTCGGCGGAGGAGGTCTGGTCTCGCGCCGAGATGATAGTAAAAGTCAAAGAGCCGATAGCCCCCGAGTACGGGTTCCTGCGCGACGGACTCATTCTGTTCACCTACCTGCATCTAGCCCCGGCGCGCGAGCTGACGCGGGCGTTGCTGGATGGCGGTGTGATCGGCGTCGCTTATGAAACGATAACCAACGATCAAGGCCACCTTCCGCTGCTCACTCCGATGAGCGAAGTCGCAGGTCGAATGTCGATACAGGTAGGCGCCACCTATCTCGAGAAGATCAACGGCGGACGAGGCGTGTTGTTGGGCGGCGTGCCCGGTGTTGCGCCCGGACGCGTGACGATAATCGGCGGCGGAGTCGTCGGAATCAACGCCGCGAAGATCGCTGTTGGTTTCGGCGCTTCAGTCATCATCATCGACAGAGACCTCGAACGCCTTCGTTATCTGGATGACATTTTCGGGAGCCGCATTCGCACGCTTGCGTCGAATCCTTACACGATCGCGGAATCAGTCGCAGCATCTGATTTGGTCGTTGGCGCGGTGCTGGTGCCGGGCGCGGCTGCACCGAAGCTGGTAAGGCGCGAAATGCTTCGCGAT
>DATLWF010000737.1:0-6218 GCA_035576605.1 Blastocatellia bacterium
TTCAGGCTTGAACTCGCGAGCCGTATATCGCTTGATTGAGGAAGATCAGATTCATTTCACGGAAACGCAGGACGGCTTAGGGCTCATATGTCCGGCTACCTTGCTTGCGCGGGCCTCGCGAGAAACTGACGGTTGATCAGAGGACCAAGCAGCGGCTACTGCCTTCGGTATTCAAGTCGATTGGAGGTATAGAAATGTCCAAGGGCAACCTGACAAAGTCACTCTTGGTAGTAGGGCTGTTGTTTTGGGTCAGCGTCTCGGCATTCGGGCAGGGTACCGCTTTCACCTATCAAGGCAAGCTGACCGATAACGGCAATCCGGCCAGCGGCGAGTACGATTTTCAGTTCAAGCTCTTTGACACCGCAACGGTCGGCACTGGCACGCAGATTGGCTCGCTTGTCGCCGTCTCCAATGTCACGGTCAGCACCGGCATCTTAACCGTACAGCTCGATTTCGGCGCCTGTGCGACCTGCTTCAATGGCGCGGCGCGATTCCTTGAGATCGCCGTCAAGCCAACCAGCGGCTCGACCTTCACGACCTTGAGTCCGCGCCAGCCGATCACGGCAAATCCCTATGCGATTCGCAGCCTGGCAGCGGCGACGGCCGACGGCTTGTCGGTGGTGTGTGTCAATTGTGTGACCAGCAGCCAGATCGCCAGCGTCAACGGCAGCGTGGTCAGCGGCGCAATCCCTGTAGCGAGCGTGCCGGCAGGCAGCAGCAATTACATCCAGAACACGAGCAGCCCGCAGGCGAGTAGTAACTTCAACATCAGCGGTAATGGCACCGCCGGTGGCACTCTTTCGGGGAGCATCGTCAATGCCGTGACGCAGGTCAATATCAATGGGCTGCGGGCGTTCACCGTCAATGGCGCTTACAATGATGTCAACATCATCTTCACCGCCTCGAATACCTTCACCGGCGAGGGCGCGGGGGTGAACACGACGCCAAGTCCTATTCTCAACAATTTTAATGGCAAGTTCAATGCCTTCTTCGGGGCGGGGGCTGGGCAAGCCAACACCAGCGGCTTCGCAAACTCCTTCTTCGGAAATAGGGCTGGCTTCAACAACTCCACCGGACAGAGAAACACCTTTATCGGCACTTTCGCGGATTTCAATGTCTTGAACCCAACCGGCGACAACAACACCCTGCTCGGCGCGCTCTCCAGTGTTACGTCTGGCGTCAGTAATGCCACCGCCATCGGCTTTCAGGCGCAAGTCTCCCAGAGTAATTCATTGGTGCTGGGTAACAATGCGAATGTCGGCATCGGCACCAGTGCGCCACAATTCAAACTAGACGTAGTCGGCGACATCAACACCACGACCCAGTACAACCTCGGCGGACTGCGGGTGTTGAGCGCGGCAGGAATGAATAATTTATTTGCCGGCATCGGCGCTGGAACTACCGGCAGCTTTAATGCCTTCTTCGGCTCAACAGCTGGACAAGCCAACACCACGGGCGGCGGCAACGCCTTCTTCGGCGCTCAGGCTGGGCAAGCGAACACTACCGGTCAAAACAATTCCTTCTTCGGCGCTCAGGCTGGATCATCGAACAACACCGGCACCGCCAATGCCTTCTTCGGCTTTCTTGCTGGCGACTCGAACACCACCGGCACCCAAAATGCCTTCTTCGGCACTCAGGCTGGCTTCAACAACTTCAGCGGAGCCAGTAACACCTTTATCGGCAAGGGCGCGGATTTCGATGCCCCGAATACAACTGGCAACAACAATACTCTGCTCGGCGCAGTATCAAGGGTCACATCTGGCATCACTAACGCCACTGCCATCGGCAATCGGGCGCAAGTCGAGCAGGATAATTCGCTCATCCTCGGCTCCATCAACGGCAAGAACGGCGCAACAGCCGATACCCTGGTCGGCATCGGCACCACCACACCCGGCGCCCTCCTCGATGTCCAACGCGATGGCGACAGCAACGCGATTCCCGAAACCGCGCGCTTCACCACCTATGGCGCCAATAACGAAATCCTCAGCCGCGCCGCGGGCGGCACCCGCGCCGCTCCTACCGCCACCCCCAATGGCAGAATCCTGCTGCTACTGGGGGCCACCGGTCACGCTGGCGGCACCGACTTTGTCCCCACGCCGAGGGCCACGATCTTGATGACCGCCAGTGAGGACTGGACCGCCAGCGCCCAGGGCACTCTCATGCGCTTCAACACCACGACCAGCGGCACCACCTCGACCTCGACGCGGATGTTCATCGCCGATGATGGCAACGTCGGCGTCGGCACCACCACGCCGAATGATAAGCTCGACGTCAACGGCATCATCCGCGTTGCCACGCTCGGCGCAGCGGGCTCGACGGCGCTCTGTCGCAACGCCTCCAACCAGATCGCCACCTGCTCCTCTTCCTTGCGCTACAAGACCGACATCCGCCCGTTCACCTCCGGCCTCGATCTCGTCCTGCGCTTGCGCCCGATCCGCTTCACCTGGAAACAGGGCGGCGCGCGTGATGTCGGCTTTGGCGCCGAAGAGGTGGCTGCGGTCGAGCCGCTGTTCACCTTCACCAACGACCGCGGCGAGATCGAAGGCGTGAAGTATGACCGCCTCAGTGTCGTGCTGGTCAACGCCGTCAAGCAACAACAGACACAGATCGAGCAGCAGCAAGCGCAAATCGAGACTCAGCGAGCGCTCATCCAGCAGCAACAGACAATAACCCAGAGGCAGGAAGCGCGATTGAGCGAGCAACGAACCGCGATCGAGAGGCAGCAGGCGGAACTTGACGGGCTGAAGCGGCTGGTCTGCGCTGCCCATCCGCGCGCCGGCATCTCCAGGCGTCACCGGTGAAAGGATTGGCTAAGCGAAACGGAGGGTTGAAGCTATGAAGCCCTTTGTAAACCGCCCATCGTCAACTGAGAGGGTTCATAGAAAGCCCTGATGCATTGCCATAAGGAGGAAGCATTATGAAGCACCTAGTCTTTAGTTCTAAAGCTACTGAACGCCGGAGAAGGGTGGCGAACCGCGGGCGCATAAAGGTTCGATTATCAGTGGCGATGACCACACTCGCGATGGCGGCGGCGCTGCTGTCCGGAATTTGGGGAACTGGCAAGACACACGCCTCCACAACTTTCACCGTCACCAACACCAACGACAGCGGCACTGGCTCGTTGCGGCAAGCCATTCTCGACGCCAACGCCACCGGAGGCTCTGACACCATCAACTTCAATATTTCCGGATCCGGGGTCCACACGATAATCCCGGCAACCAATCTGCCCCCAATAACCGAAGGTGTGTTTATCGACGGCTACTCTCAGCCCGGCGCGAGCGCAAACACACAGGCGAACAGTGATGATGCGGTGCTCCTGATAGAAATCAACGGCGCCACCGTCGGCAACAATGGCAACGGACTTGTGCTACTGGCGGGCGCGAGCGTCAGCACCATTCGCGGGCTTGTAATCGACAATGGCTGGAGCGCCGCAATTTTTATTCAGACCGACAACGTGGCGGTGGAGGGTTGCTTTCTAGGCACCGATCCCACCGGTCTTATTGCGCGCGCGAACACGATAGGAGTAGATGCGGACTTCGGAGTCCTCACTTCAGGAATGCGAATCGGCGGAACTTCTCCCGCCGCCCGCAATGTCATTTCGGGTAATGGCACAGGTGTCATTATTCGAAGCGGCACGAACCTTTTGGTGCAAGGCAACTTCCTCGGTACTGACGCAACGGGCGCCGCAGCTCTGGCCAACGGAACCGCTGTCGATGTGCGAAGCAGTGGCAACTTGATCGGTGGCACGACTGCGTCAGCTCGCAACATCATTGCCGGTAACGGAGCCGGCGTTGGCATTAACGTTAACGCACCGTCGGCACCCACGGACAATCGCATTCAGGGCAATTTCATCGGTACCGATGTGAACGGAACAGCCGCGCTCGGCCTCTCCCCTGGTATTCTACAGCAAAGTTCATCTGCCACTCAGATTGGAGGTCTCACCGCCACGCCCGGGACACCGCCTGGCAACGTTATTTCCGCGAGTTCCATCGGCATCGCCATCAATAACGGCATTAGCAATAACACGATCCAGGGCAACCTCATCGGCACCGACGTCAACGGCACAAACCCGCTCGGCAATTCGACCGGAATTAGGGTCTTAGGCTCATCGAATGTCATCGGCGGCCTTAACGTGATGGCGCGCAACGTCATTTCAGCAAACGGACAGGGCATCAGCCTTGGGACCGACAACGTGGTCGTGCAGAACAATCTGGTGCAGGGGAACTTCATCGGAACCGACATCAGCGGTACACAATTACTCGGCAATGCGAACGATGGAGTGTTCGTCACTGATTCGATCAACAACACCATCGGCGGAGTCGCCGCAATGGCCGGGGAGCTTCCGGGCAATCTTATTGCCGGCAACGGAGGACGCGGAGTGACGGTTTCGGGCAGCACGACGAGGCTGGCCGTTCTGGGTAATTCCATCTTCTCGAACGGAGGACTCGGCATTGATTTGAACCTCGACGGTGTGACACAAAACGATTCCTGCGATGGCGACTCTGGCCCGAACAACCTGCAAAACTTTCCGGAGATCAGTTCAGTTACCAAATCCGGCGCCAACGTGTTCATTGAAGGTACCCTCAACAGCACCGGCAGTTCTACGTTCACTCTTCATTTCTACTCCAATGATTCTTGCGATGCCTTGGGCAATGGCGAAGGCAAAACTTATCTTGGCTCGGCCGCGGTGATGACCGGCGCCAATTGCATCGCTGATTTCACCGGCGCAAATCGCATCACGCTTACTCCTCCATCGCCGGTGTCAGCCGGCCAGCGGGTTACAGCTACGGCGACAGACGCTGCGGGCAACACCTCGGAGTTCTCCGCGTGCGGCGGCCCAACCTTGATAGAGCTAGTGGATTTCAAGGCTACTGCCTCTGACCGCGGTGTGCTGGTGGAATGGCGGACTGGATTTGAAGCGGACAATCTGGGCTTCAACATCTACCGCGAAGAAGGTGGACGGCGAATCCGAATTAACCCATCGATGCTGGCTGGCTCGGCGCTGGTCACAGGATTGAACACGCGGCTTACGGCGGGCTGGTCTTACTCGTGGATCGACAAATCGCCCGGCGACAAGCAATCGGCCCAATACTGGCTCGAAGACGTCGACCTCAAAGGCCAATCAACCTGGCACGGACCGGTGATCAGTCAGAAGGCAGAGGCCAGAACGCAGAAGGCAGGACTGAATCAACAAGCCTTCACGCTTAGCGAGATCGGCAGGATTGAGTCTCAAGAGAGTTCTTTGCCGCTGGAACGAAGGGCGCAGTCCGCCACGCTGACCGCCGAGAGTATAGAAGCTCAGGTTGCTCTCGCTTCGCAACCGGCAGCGAAGATCGCCGTCAAGCACGAGGGTTGGTATCGAATCACTCAACCGGAACTCAGCGCCGCCGGGTTCAATACCAGGGTCAACCCGCGACTGCTTCAGCTGTTCGTTGACGGGCGCGAGCTGTCCATTGACGTTCAAGGAGAGCAGGACGGCAGCTTTGACGCGGCCGACGCCGTCGAGTTCTACGGTGTCGGGCCCGACTCTCCGTTCACCGATTCGCGGGTTTTCTGGCTCGTGGCTGGCGCTCACCCCGGGCTGCGCATCAACCGGGCGAAGTTTGAAGGCGGGCCGACATCCACTCAAAGCTTCAGCTACACCGTCGAGCGCCGGGATCGCACGACTTACTTTTCGGCGCTGCGCAACGGCGAGGAGGAGAACTTCTTCGGCGGAGTCGTCGGGCACAATCCGGTTGACCAGGAGATCACGATTCTTCATCTCGCTCAGGCGGACTCAGCCCAGGCTCAACTTGAAATAGCGCTGCAAGGCGTCACCCTCGGGGATCATCACGTCAGCGTGCGACTCAACGGCCTGCCCCTGGGAGACCTCACTTTTCACGACCAGGCTCAAGGCGCGGCGAAGTTCGCTGTCGCCAACTCGATCTTGCGAGAAGGCGCCAACGTCGTACAGCTTACGTCGCTGTCGGGAGAATCAGATATCAGTCTCGTCGACTACCTGCGTGTCTCTTATCAACACTCCTATACGGCTGACAACGATGCGCTCAAGCTCACGGCGACGGGCAACCAGCTTGTGACCATCGATGGCTTCACATCGAAGTCCGTTCGAGTCTTTGACGTGACGGATTCGCACTCACCCGAAGAGCTTCTGGGTGAAGTTAAAGAACAAAAGAGCGGGTATGCGTTGACGTTCGCTTCACCCGGTCAAGGTCAACGTG
>DATLWF010000738.1:0-8200 GCA_035576605.1 Blastocatellia bacterium
GCTAGAGCTATTCATTAATAAGCGTAGACTAAGAACAGAAGGCGAATGGAAAGGATGGTTGGCCAAAGCGACGGAAGGAGATGAGGATGTAAGAAATCTCTGTGTTATAAAACTCCCCGTGGTAAGAGCCAATCTTCCATAGTTGCAGCTGACAAAATTGCCTTTCGAATTCGGATGTTTAAACTCAGACATATCATATCTAGTGATCAACCGGATCACCGCCCAACAATGCGTTGCACCGGATCCGCCGAAGCGCAATTCATATATTGACACCAATGCCGCTCGGCGACCCGGTGAACGCGTTGGGCGTCCTAACGAAACTTGCGCGCAGATAGCGTTGGGCGCTTCGTCTTGTGCAGCAGGAAACTCTTGTCATATATAAGGTCAATGTCTGAAGCCACACTCCTGGAGAAAATGACTAAATGTTCCGGCTGTCTATCCTGTTCCTTGTAGCCGTGTCCGTATTGGCGGCAGGTGGCCTTGCACAGTCGAGGCGCCACGGCGCCGCCCCGGTCGCCACGAAAGGCCTGATCGGATACCTCCAGAAGGAGCAGTACGCGGAAAGGTACGGCTGCACCTACTCCATTAAGGGCGACGGCACCCGGGTAATCTTCTTCGACGAAGACCTCGCTCGTGGGGGTGAAGCATTGATGAATGTCGACGGCAAAGATGTGCAATTAAAGTCTGCCGGGGCTACAAGGCACCGGAAGGGCCCGGTAAGAGTGGGTGGACGAGAGGTCTTGGATTATGCCGCCCACGGAATCAAAGTCAGAGTCATCAGGTTCAAAGGGAGGGAGGTCGGTTCGGGTGATAATTACTCCGGGACTATTACGGTGAGCAAGGGCAACCGCAGCCAGACAGTGCGATTCACCGGGTGGTGCGGGGCTTAGAGACATGCTGATTGTGAGGGATTATTCTTCGTTTTGATAACAGCGGGTTATCTCTGATGGATAGTTGGGTACACTCAACAAACGGAGAAAATCTCTCACATAAATTAGGTTCGGAAAAGACGCGGTGTAATTCAGAAGCATCGAGATGAGGGGGCGGATTAGCTGGCAAGACATTGTTAGGCAGCAGAGGTGAGAATGTGGAAAGAACTGTCAGCCTATGAAGGTAAGAACCTACATCAACTTGATGACGCTGGCGTAGACAATCTTCTTGATTTCTTGGAGAAGTTCTTTCCAGAATATAACCGATCATCGTCCATTACAGACCCTTATTATATCTGGAGAGTTTATGTGCAAAAGAAGACTTTGAGATACGTAATAGTTGACGGCCAACAGCTTCAAAAAATCCCAGGCGCATCCAGAGCCCGCATAACTCTATTTGATGAAAACGGAAAACTGATCGGATCTGACGAGTTTTCGACGGGCTGGCGCATAGACATTATAGGTATGGTAAAGATGCAGGATAGCATCATCGGTGTGCCCGTCATTGTCATATTAACTCGACCGTTCACCAACGG
The DNA here is from genome assembly GCA_035576605.1 of Blastocatellia bacterium. GTDB lineage: Bacteria > Acidobacteriota > Blastocatellia > UBA7656 > UBA7656 > Onstottus_A. Next base: position 1,466 of record DATLWF010000738.1, read on the forward strand.
TAGAGACATCGCGCGGCAGTACTACGCATTATACAATGACAATACCGTCCTGGTCCGATTAGAGAATAGAGACGGGAGTATAACCCGCAATACATATATAACGAATAATCACATGGTTGGACCAACTTTAAAGGAAAGGTCTGTGGAAGAGTGGGAGGCAGCGTTACATTCAACTGACGAGGTAGAAACGCTCCTCGCACTGATGTGGATTGGCGGAATACACGATGATCCAGCGAAACCAGGTGATTATGGACCCAGGCCCTGTTGGGGAGAGAGCAAGTATGTGAAGCAGGTACATCAACTGCGAGGGCTAGAGCTTGTGCAGGAAAGATTGAGTTGGCTGATGAAAAGTAGTAACCAATGGATCAGGGAGGCTGCGGAGATAGCCGCTAATTCAAAAGGCATAAGAAAGAGACGAAAGGGATTTAGCCTAGACCTGCTGCCTAACAAGCATATGGAACGGAGCCGCGCGAGCGGATTTCACATGATTCAATCAGCACTACGCGCGCGGCCCGGTGATGTGTGTCCTTAGGCCGCAACGGTTATGCTCACGAGGACGAGAGCTCTATGAGGCATTTCCACTTAGCGCAAGTAAACATTGGTCGGTTTCGAGCGCCGATCGACTCGCCGACTATGGAGGGGTTTCGGATCCAGCTTGATCCCATCAATGCGCTCGCCGACCAGAGCCCCGGGTTCATCTGGCGCCTACAAACCGAGGATGGCAATGCCACCGCAGTCCGGCCCTATGCTGGCGACGACCTCATGGCGATCAATATGTCTGTATGGGATTCGTTGGAGGCGCTGCAACAGTTTGTCTACAAGAGCCAACACCTGCACACCCTGCGCGCCAGGGACAAATGGTTTGAGCCAATCGAGGGCCCGATCCTCGCCCTATGGTGGATCCCGACTGGCCACACGCCGACGGTTCAAGAGGCGGTGGAGCGCCTTGAGCACCTGAAGAGGCATGGGCCGGCACCGCACGCGTTCACCTTCAGGACCCCATTCCCGCCGCCCGACGGGCAGGCCGAGGTTGAGGGGCTGGATGCGAAGTTCTGTGCATGGGCATCGCGCGACACGCCACGCCAAGCCTGACACCTTGGCGTTGCGCTGGAATCGTGTGTTGCGACCTAACTATGCGTTGAAGCTGACCAACGCGCCGGCTTTCCTGTCATCTTCTGGCTGCCCGCGGCGCGTTGGCAGCTTAACGCTTTTCCGTTATGCCGCTCCCAGCGCCCTTCTTGGGAGAATGACGAACGTGCTAATTCCATCTGGAAACCAGATAAACATTAGGCAGTGTTAGTCAAGAAAGGAGAACTTGATAATGCTCAAAGTAGTTCGTCACGATGCGATAACGCTTAACGGTGAAGTGAAGGAAGAGGACTTTGAAAGATTCATGAAAGAAGAATTGGTTCCCTTCTTCAGCAAGCAGTATAGAGGGCCTAAGAGAGCCTCGGTTGCCGATCTCAAAGGCCAATCTCTCCTCAAGGACGCAAAGGATCGGCGCACGTACCTTTGGATAACGAAGTGGGATGGAAGTCCCGAATCGGTTCGAGGTGCATCTTTTGAACATACCCGGATGATTAGAATTGGAGAGACAGACGCTATGCTCAAGAAGTTGAAAGCCTTCGGTAAGCGCACTACCGAAAAAATATTTAGTGAGTTACCCAGCATTCAGGTGCGAACTAACAAATAGCGAACTATAATTCGCTATGACTATCTCTCGAACAACTTCAGCAGTGGATGTCGAGGTCTTTCCAGCATTACCCGAACAAGAGCCGATCCTGGCTAATATGCTTGAGCTATATGCGCATGACTTCAGCGAGTTCATTGATCTAAAACTCGGCGCAGATGGTCGTTTCGGCTACAAGCACCTTTCATTATATTGGAAAGAGTCTAATCGCTATCCATTTCTCATTATGGCTGACGGTCATTTCGCCGGCTTTGTTTTCGTGCGTAGAGGCTCTGAAAGTTCTAACGACGCAGACGTTTGGGATATCGCGGAGTTCTTCATCGTTCGCGGCGTTCGGAGGCGTGGACTCGGGATAAAGGTTGCGCAGGAGATCTGGAGGAAGTTTCCCGGGAAGTGGGAGGTGCGTGTTATGGACCGAAATCAAAAGGCGAAGAATTTCTGGGCGCGCGCAATCAATGAGTTTCTCGGCAAAGCGATTGAGCCGATTCCTTTAGAAAAGGATGGCGAAGATTGGCAGGTCTTCGCATTTGAATCCAATGGCCCCGCATAACAAACGAATGGAGCCAACGCGCCGACACTGTCGTGCCCTCATGCCGAAGCGGCGCTCTGGTCGTGCAAGCGTTAGTCGGACGCATCAAATCGACGTTGCTAATTTCCCAAATTTTCCAACGCTTGCTCCAACGATGCTCTCACGTGAATTGATTCCTCGTTTTCCATTCTTCGCTTGAGCGGTTCGACTGAAGCTGGATCGCCGAGCTTGCCCAAAGCGTTCGCCACAGCGCCACGCACTGAGGCCTCGCTGTCGTCAAGCGCCGCGATCAGTGAGGGCAGCATTCGAGGATCGCGCTGGCCCGACGTGCACATTCGCGAGAGGTCCTCCGCAGCTCGCTGACGCGCATAAGGCGAAATGTCCGAAAGCGATTCGATCAGGCTGAAGAGCCTTGCCTCTTTTGAAACGGGCGGACCTTCGTTTATTTCAATGGGAGGTTCGTAGCCCCGGCGCTTGAGGTAGAGTCGTTCGTTGAAGCTCAGAGATCCATCGGGTCTGAACGCGTAGATCAGAGCAACTACGATGACAATGATGAGGATGATGAAGAGCATCAGGAATTGCGAATTGCGAATTGCGAATGTCGAATGTCGAATTGCGAATGTCGAATTGAGGCCTGGGCCGCTAGCAGAATCTCAAATTCGCAATTCGAAATTCGACATTCGCAATCGTCCTACCCGTTCTTTCCACGCTTCTTCTCTTCCTTCTTCGGGCTCCTGTCGCGGTCATCGCGCTTGATTGAGGGCGGCGGCCGGAAAGTGTCGGGCTCAACCTCAGGGCGCGGTCTCTCAACACGCGGAGGTCTGGGTGGCGGGGCGGGCTCGCCTTCAACCATCTTTGGCGTTTGGACGGGTTTGGGTTCCTTGGGAGCCTCCTCATCCTGGCCCACGCTCTTGGCTTTGTTACTCAGCTCGTCACTCGCGTGAGCCGCTTCGCCGGCTTGCGCCTCGCGAACCGAGCGCTCCGCTTCTGCTCTGCGTGCCAGCACTTCTTTATCGGGCGCAACGTTCTTGGGGAACTGATCGTTCGGTTTATCCTTCAGAAACTTCTCCATGAAGTGCATCCACATCGGGAGCGCGGCGACCGAACCGGCTTCTTTATTGCCAAGCGTTTTCTTCAAACCGGGATAGCCGATCCAAACGCCGGCGGTGTAAGTCGGCGTGTAGCCAATGAACCACGCGTCGGTGAAGTCGTTCACTGTCCCGGTCTTGCCGCATATCATTCGTTTGGCGAGTTCCTTGTTCGCCATCATCGAACCCGCGGTCCCGCCGGTGACCACTCCTCGCATCATTATCTGCATCTGCGTGGCGACCCAGGGCGATATGACTTTTGACGATTCAGCGTTCCACTCTTGTTTCATGTCGCCGCCCGAGTCGGTGACGCGCTTGATCAAGTGCGGTTTGACGCGTACTCCCTGATTTGAGAACGCAGAGTACGCGCTGACCATGTCAAGCAGAGGTTCTTCAGTCGCGCCGAGCGCCGAAGGTAACACCCGCTTCATCGGGTTGGGCAGGCCGAATCGCTTGACGATATCCGCGCCTTTGTCGACTCCGACGATTGAAAGCAATCGCACCGCAACCACGTTGATCGATTGCTGGAGCGCGCTCCTGAGGGGCATCATCCCCCCGCCTGAGTTGCCGTCGTAGTTTGTCGGCGACCAGCCGGTCATCGGATCAACAAACGGTTCGGCGCTGACGATCGTGTCCGGCGTGAAGCCGTTCTCAACAGCCGCAGCGTAGATGAACGGCTTGAAGGTCGAGCCGGTTTGCCGCTCGGCTTGAGTAGCGTTGTTGAATTTGCGAGTCGCGAAATCGTAGCCGCCGACCATCGCCTTCACATCGCCGGTCTTCGATTCCAGACAAATCAACGAGCCATCCACCAACGGCAGTTGATCGAGCGTAACATCCAGCACTTTCTTGTCGTTATCGGCCTTGTTGACCTTGAACACCGCAAGGTCACCCCTTCGCAGGAGCTTCGACGGCGGGGCGCCCGCCCACTTCGTTCCCGCGTCGGTGAGCGCGGCCTTGTAATCACCGAACCGAACCTCGGCGCTTGAGGCTCCGACGCTCGTCACCAGTCCGTAAATGTATTCGCCTGCTGCGTAGTCTCCCATCCAGTCGGGGTGTGAATAGTGCGCAAGATCAGCGGGCGGCTTTTGATCGAGGATGTTGGTCAGCTTGCCGCGCCAATGCTTGCCGTGTCGGTCTTCATAGGCATGCAAGCCCTTGCGCACAGCGCGCACGGCTTCTCGCTGAGCGACCGGATCGATCGTCGTGTAGATGTTCATGCCACCGGTCTGTGTCTGCCAGGTGCCGAAGGTTTCTTCGGACTCTTGTCGTACCGATTCGACGAAGTAACCAAAAATCGAGTTGTTGGCGTTCTGCGGGGGAGTGACGTTCAGGTTTATCTTTGTCTGGCGCGCGCGATTGTACTCGTCGTCAGTGATGTAGCCTTCTTCGTGCATCCGGTAGAGCACGACGTTGCGCCGATCGAGCGCCGCCTTCTCATCGCGCGTTGGCGAGTACAGGCTGGGCGCCTTGGGAAGCCCCGCCAGCAATGCGGACTCTTCGAGCGTAAGGTCCTTGAGCGATTTCGAGAAGTAGTATTGCGAGGCCGCTTCAAAGCCGTAGGCCCCTCCGCCCAGGAAGATGTAGTTACAGTACATCTCCATTATTTGCTCTTTGGTGTAGTAGCGCTCGATTTGCAGCGCGAACAGGATCTCTCTGATCTTTCTTGTGTAGGTCTTCTCGGGCGTCAGGTACAGCGAGCGGGCAAGCTGCTGAGTGAGGGTTGATGCGCCCTCTGCTTTGCGGCTCTTGATGACGTTCTTGAATGCCGCGGTCAAGATGCGAATTGGATCTACTCCGATGTGCTGGAAGAAACGGTCGTCTTCAATCGCAAAGACGGCGTTCTTCATGGTCTCGGGGATCTGATCGTAGGTAACCGGAATTCTGCGCTCGAGCGAGAACTCTCCAACGACTGTCTTTCCATCATCAGCGAGGACTCGAGTGACGAGGTTTGGGCGGTAGTTGGCAAGCCCGGCGACCTCCTGCGCTTGCTCGGTCATGCTTGCCTGGTAGGCGACAGTGGCGCCGAACATCATCCCGGCGATGACCGAAAGCGCGACCAGCGATAGGAAAGTGTATCGCCGGAAGAATTCCTGAAGCCAGTTAGGCGAGAAACCCAATCCTCGGCCTTGAGATCTGAATATACTGAATGACGGCATGGTGTTCCTCACTGATAGCAAGGTTAACGATGGAGGCGCCTACCCTCGGCATCAAGGGTACCGCAGCCCCGCGTGCATTGTAAAGCAGCGGCGTTTTGGATGCAGGAATGCGCGATTCGGTTTGTCGAGCCTTTCGATTTCAAGCGAATCTTTTAACAAAACACCCGTCGTGGAGAGTTCGGGGCGGGAATATGACACAAGATGTCCGAGGCGAACGGGTACACTCTGTTGGTGATCGGCGATCTTTAATATGAGAAGGAGGTGTCATGTCATCTCCACCAGCCCTGAAACGATGAAGAGTTCGTAGTTCGGCCTTCAGGCGGAAGTTCGTAGCCCTTTGGCGGGAGAGACTAACATACGAACCTCCGCCTGAAGGCCGGACTACGAACTCTTTTAAAAGGAGCATGCTATGCAATATGGATTCATTATTGAGGGCGGGGATGTTCACACCATTAGCGAGATCACTCAGGAAGCTGAAGCTGCCGGCTGGGACGGCGTGTTCATAGCTGACGCAATGGACATTGGAATGCCCAACTCTCCGCCGTTCCCGTGGTTCGACCCATGGATCGTTCTCGCGGCGATGGCTATGCGAACCGAACGCATCCGAATCGGGACAATGATAACTCCTGTGCCGCGCCGTCGTCCCTGGAAGCTGGCCCGTGAAACGGTCACCCTCGACCACCTTTCGAACGGCCGATTGATTTTCGGCGCCGGGCTGGGCGCGGCCGAACATGACGGCGGGTTCTACAAGGTAGGTGAGGCTATGGATCTCAAAATCCGCGCGGAGAGATTGGATGAAGGCCTCGCGATACTTGCCGGGCTATGGAGCGGCAAGCCCTTCAGTTTCAGCGGCCACCATTACCGCGTTCAGGAAATGACAATGTTGCCGCCGCCGGTGCAGTCGCCCAGAATCCCCATCTGGGTACCCGGAGTTTGGACCAAAGAGAAATCCATGCGGCGCGCGCTCAGATGGGACGGGATAATTCCTCAGAAGCACAAATCGATGGCACGAATGACGCCCGCCGAGGTTCGAGAACTGAAGCAATTCGTCGACAAGCACCGCTCGGTGAACGCTCCATTCGACATCGTAGTCGGAGGAACAACGCCCGGCGGCAGTCGTAAGAGAGCAGCAACAACCGTTCGGCCATTCGAAGAAGCGGGCGCCACCTGGTGGCTTGAAAGCCTGATGACTTCTTCCTGGGACAAGCTGCGGAAGCGCATAAAGCAAGGACCGCCGCGTCTCGAGTAATGTGCACCGGATACCGATAATCC
>DATLWF010000739.1:0-2577 GCA_035576605.1 Blastocatellia bacterium
TTCCTTTGGGACCGCGCTCATATTCTACTATCCTGCCTTGCTTTCTGCAATTCAAATCCCGCGATGACCCGTTATCGCACGCTCGGGCGGTTCCAGCTTTGTGCCGTAAAGCTGCGTCACTCCGACGATTCAGGTTCTACTTACGGGCTTGACCCGAAAATGCACGGGGAAGTGCGCTGCACCGGACACCTTCGCGCCCCGTCCTCTCATCGTCGTGTAGATGAGACGTATTGGTTTCTCCTCGCTTGCTCTGTTTCGTAAGAGCCTGATGAGAGAAAAAAGGTGTCCGGTTGTCTTTCAGAGGAAAAAGAATGCTTGCTTACAGAGGAGAACAGTCGTTTCATGAATGGTTACTGTTGTCAAGGCAGGAACAACTATTCGAAACGAAAATTACAGCTCGAGATGTCGCGTTGAAACGCCTCACCGTGCTGGCTGTGCGAGTTGTTGACGATCTAGGTCGTGATGCGAACTGGACTGATCTGAAAGAATCGCTCAAGGACCGAGCTTCCGGTCGGATCGCCTACGATTCCACGACGATCGCCGCCGCGCTTGATGCGGCTATACGTGAACGCCGTGCGTAGTTGGCGGCGATGTCCTAGCGAGACACTCTGTGGAGCGTGTTGTAAAACGATTGAGCAGGACGAGCCCGCGCTTTATATTTCACTGCCGAGCGTGAAACGCGAACGGATCCGCTGTAAAGCCTGCGAAGGGCCGGCCCCGCCTGATCTGCCGGCGAATATGGAACCAGGCGGCATTCAGCCTACGCGCACGTGCTTTTCTCGTGCTGGCTCGCATGCACCACATCGGACCCGCGGCGAATTACGGGCAGCGATTGAGAGATATACGCCGCATAATTCGTGAATGGCGGAAAGCCGGGGACTCGAACCCCGAACCGTGTTACCGGCGACTGCTTAGCGGGCAGCTTCCTCGTCCAGTCGGACGCTTTCCGTGGTCGGCGCGGTCAGATTCGAACTGACACTACCAGAGGTTTAAGCTCCGTGCCTCTGCCGTTGGGCTACGCGCCGAAGATGGTGGATCGTGCGGGAGTCGAACCCGCCCTAAGCCGCGTTTGAAACGACTGCCTCTGCCGACGTGGGCTAACGATCCGTCAAAGTTGGCCCCGGTGCTCGGAATCGAACCGAGTCAGACAGCTTCAAAGGCTATCCCAGCTCCAAGCCGACACCGGAACGAAGATGGTAGGGGCGGAGGGACTCGAACCCCCATAGCGCGGGCCTAAACCGCGTGCATATGCCATTTCTGCTACGCCCCCGTGGTGGTGATGGAAGGAATCGAACCCTCCTGGCCGAAACGACTCGTTTACAGCGAGCCCCTGATCCATACAGGTCTACATCACCGAACGATTGTGGCGGAAGTGGAGGGAATCGAACCCCCTACCGTTTCACCGGCCGCAGTTTTCAAGACTGTTCGCCTCCATAGGCGTCACTTCCGCGATTTGGTGCGCTCCGAGGGACTCGAACCCTCACATACCCGCTTAAAAGGCGGGGGTGCTGCCGCTCGCACTCCGAGCGCGTCGATTTGGTGCATCTGAGGGGGCTCGAACCCCTACGGGACAGCTTAAGAGGCTGCTACTCTGCCGCTCGAGTTCCAGATGCGTGGCCGGACCTGTCGGATTCGCACCGACCTCTCCGCGTCTTCAGCGCGGCGCTAAACTGTCTCAGCTAAGGTCCGATTCGAGCTCAACGTTCCAATACAAGTAATCGCGCCAACTGTCTGGCGTGCGCTTCATATACATCGTGACATGAAACACCGGTGCTGGCTTCGGCTTGCGAGGATGGCGTAGGAGCGGCATACCCGCTTCAGCAGGCGTTCGGGCGTCCTTCCGCCGATTACATGGCATACAGGCCGCTACGATGTTCTCCCAAGCCTTCCGGCCACCTTGCGCCTCTGGCACGACGTGATCGAATGTCAAGTCCTCGCTTTTGAACGTCTCGCCGCAGTATTGGCACTGGTGGTTATCGCGGCGGTAGATGTTCGCTCGCGTGAATGGCACCGTGCCGGCGATCCGCTTCACCTTGACGAACTTGAAAAGACGGACGATCGACGGTAGACGGAACGAAAACGTCACCGAGCGGACCTCTCGGTCATGCTCAGAGATGATCTCGACCTTCCCCTGGCACCAGAGCGTAATAGCCCGCTGCCAATCAACGACCTTGATCGGCTCGTAGCTCGCGTTCAGGACGAGTGTTTGTTCCATCGTAAAATCCGAGCCGCATAGCGTAGAAAAGTGGTGGAGGAGGCGAGAATCGAACTCGCTTGGTGTCCTGATCCCAAATCAGGCGGCTAGCCTTTGGCCCACTCCTCCGAAATTGGTAGCGACGACGGGAATCGAACCCGCGTGGTCCTGCTTGAAAGACAGGCGAAGGATACCAACACCCTCTACGTCGCCATGATGGTAGCACTAGCGGGTGCTGACCCAGCGCTTACGGCGTGAGAAGCCGTTGACCTGCCGTTAGTCGATAGTGCCGTGAGATGGTCCATGCGAAGGGATTCGAACCCCCGTTGCGCTGCGTGTAAAGCAGTTGCCTTCCCATTGGCTACGCATGGATGGTCGAAGCG
>DATLWF010000740.1:0-5115 GCA_035576605.1 Blastocatellia bacterium
GCACGGCGTAAGGGGCTACTGGCTACCGCCCGCATTTCCATGCTAGTATCGCTCGCCTCAAAGCAATGTTTGTGCTATCAGAAGTCTCCAGGAGATAAAGGCTGATGCGCCGCGCAATCTACCCGGGGTCATTCGACCCGATAACGATGGGTCACCTGGACATCATTGAGCGTTCAGCCCGGCTGTTCGATGAAGTCATCGTCGCTCTCCTGCTAAATATAGAAAAGCAGCCGATGTTCACAACCGAAGAGCGCGTCGAGATGATCCGCGAGGTCACCCCATGGAGCAACGTTCGAGTGGGCACCTTCGAAGGATTGCTCGTCCACTTCGCTGTTCAACAGCAGGCGCAGTTCGTGGTTCGCGGCATTCGAGCGATTTCGGACTACGAGTACGAGCTACAGATGGCGCTGATGAACCGCCGTCTCGAGCCAAACGTGGAGACGGTTTTCCTGATGGCTGGCGAGGCTTATTCGTACATCAGCTCGCGGCTGATCAAGGAAGTGTTTAAGCTCGGCGGCTCGATCAAAGGCCTGGTGCCGGAATTGGTGGAAAAACGGATGCACGATAAGATGGCAAATGGGTGATGGCGCGGGGCCATGCCGAATGCATCCACCTCCGAATGCGGAGAGAAGAATATGAGCAGCGACAAGATTCAAAGACAAATGGCCTTCATTCTCGATCAGCAAGCTAAGTTCGATGCGAGGTTCGATGGAAAAATGCTTGAGAGATTGAAGATAAGCAGAGGCAGAATACGGAAGACATCGTCAAGCTTGTCGGCGCCAACATGAACCTGACCCTTCATGGCCAGGAAAACAGCCGGCAGGTTGCCGAGTTGATTGAACACGGAAAGGAAACTGACAGGCGAATCGCTGAACTGGCCGTGGGTGGAAAAGAGACGGACGCGCGCCTTAACTCACTAATTCAGGTGGTCGAGCGGTATTTCAGCAACGGACAGCAGCGCTAGAAGCACACAACAACTCAAAGCGAAATTCCGGGAGGAGGCGGTTGACAACAAGCAAAGCGTTATTCAAAGAGTCGGACAATGTGGCCGGCATGGAAGTCTCTTCCACGCTGGCCGTTTTGATGGAAGCCGAGCGCCTGCGATCTGAAGGCGTCGATCTGATCGACCTGGGTGCGGGCGAGCCCGACTTCCCTACCCCGCGCAACGTCAAAGACGCCGCCGAGCAAGCCATCGAAAATAACTTCACGCGGTACACCGCGACGAGCGGCATCGCTCCCCTGCGCAAAGCGATCACTGAGATGATGCGCCGCGATTTTGGCGCCAGCTACGACCCATCAGAAGTCCTGGTCACGATGGGCGGCAAGCAGGCGATTTTCAATGCGATGGCCACGCTGCTCAATCCGGGTGATGAAGTGCTGATCCCTTCGCCTTACTGGGTCACCTTTCCTGAGATCGTAAAGTTTCTGAGCGCAAGTCCCGCCTTCATCGACACCGAACCCAATGATTTCCTGTTGACCGCCCGCGCCGTGAGCGACTCGATCGGACCCCGCACGCGGCTGCTGATCATCAACTCCCCGAACAACCCGACCGGGCGCATCATTCCGCCTGACGACTTTCGAGAGATCGTTGAAGTCGCCGCCGCGCGCGACGTGTGGGTGATTAGCGATGAATGCTACCTGTACTTCGCCTATCCGCCGGCGGCCCCGTTCACCGCAGGTCAGTTGCCGGAAGAGCTGCGTTCGCGGGTAATGATCTGTGGATCGTTCTCCAAAACGCACGCGATGACCGGATGGCGATTGGGCTTTGGGCTCGGACCAAAGCCGTGGATTCAGTCTATGCTCAAGGTGCAGAGCCATTCGACCTCGAACGCAAATTCGATGACTCAGAAGGCTGCCGTCGAAGCCGCGATCGGGCCGCAAGACTCGGTGCATTCTATGATCGGAGAATACCTGCGGCGACGCGATTGGGTAGTGCCCGCGCTAAACGAGATCGACGGCATAGAGTGCTCGATGCCTGAAGGCGCATTCTACGTTATGCCAAACGTGAAGCGATTGCTTGGCGGATCCGTGCGCGATTCGATCCAGCTTTCAAAACTGCTGCTGGATGAAGCGCGAGTCGTCGTGACTGCGGGCTCCGCGTTCGGGATGGAAGGCTATCTCAGGATTTCGTACGCCAACTCACTGGAAGCGATTCAGGAGGGCGTGCGGAGAATCGATCAGGTGGCGAGGACTTTGCTCGGAACCTAGATTCGAAAGCGGCCGCGCCGCCTTCCCCGGTTGACCGACGCAACTGTTCGGCTTAGAGGCCAAACGATATCGATGCAATAAAACAGTCTGTCCCTTGGCGACCGGCCAAAAGCGAGGAGCCGGTCGGGACTCGCGCACGAAGTGAAGCATCGGTCATCTCTGCTGTCTTCAGATCCCGGAACCTGTCTAATCAGAACTTCGTGATGCTTATGTCCTGATCTCCTTCTTCTCTGAACTTCATGAAAAAGAAGAAGGCAAGGCAGATTAGCGCTACGACAAAGCAGCCGCCGCCCACGACCAGGTGTGTTCGGTCGGGCGCGCTCGACCCCGGATACAAATACTTGTAGAGATAGATGCCCGCAGGGATCAATCCGATCAACCCCAAGCCTAGAAGCACGTTCTTCATGGCCCCTCCCGTCAGAGCTAAAGCCTTAGATTCTAGCCTTCAAGCGATGCTTTGGATTTCTACTGCTGCGAGTCCGATTATACACGAAATCTATTTGTGTCAAGAGCCCGACCTGTCGGATTCGACGAAAAATTGGCTGGACCCGAGAGTCAGGGACGCTGAAACAGCGACGGGCTCCGGCTCTCTTGAATCATTTGACCGGCAATCTCATAGACCTCGTCAGTCGAGACTTTCCGGCGAGACGAGCCCTGCGCGATTCGATGAGTCGTTGACGACGCAGCCGCGGTGGAGATTATATCCGCAATCTCGATGACCGGCGTGCTCAGTTCTGACGCGATTTGCGCAATGGCCTGCTCATCGGTGATAACGATGCTTGCGCGGGCGATTGCGGCCAACAGCTCGATCGCGCGCGGCTGGGCGAGCTTGATTGAGCCCGGTGGCAGCCACGCGCCCACGGCACCGGTGAACGCGTAATCCGAGGGCTCATCAGCCGCAATTATTCGCGCGTTGAAATTGTTTGCGAGTCTCGTCCCGATTTCTCCAAACGCCTCGACGGGCCATCCGTGCCGGTTCTCGGGATTCGAAGCGTAGAGCAAGACTATCAGCTCCCCTCCGCGCGACCCGCTGCTTGCAAGGCGATGCTCGAATCGCGCGTCCTCTTCAACTGGAGGCGTGATTGCAAGCCTCGCGTCATCCATCTCGACGCCCGCCTGTTGCAACACGCTTTCGTAATCTGAACGAGTCCGGCGGGCGGCTGAGCGGGCCGCTCCGCCAAGCTCCAGGAGCATGCCTATCGCACGAGGGAGCTTCGACGGTGTGAACACCCGAGCTCGCAACACCAGGCGAGAAACTATCTGCGTTTCAAGCCGTGGTGAAAAATCCAGGACCAGATCGAAGTTGTAATGCCGCGAGCGCCTGACTAATCCGACAAGCCTCTTCAATGTGCCCGCACTTCCGCGATCTGGAAGCTTGACGACGCCGAGCGGAATGGTGTCGTCGACGTGTCCGCAGGCACTCAGCAACTCGCAAGTCCCGCTCGGCGCGGCAGCAACAAGAAATGTCTTTGGATACGAAGACCGGAGCGCCCTCATCGCCGGCAGCAGCGAAAGCGATTGCCCGAATGGCGATATGTCTATTGCGAGTATCGAGCGCGCTGGGTAAAGCATGAACAGGGAATTATACAGGTTGGCTCTCTTATGCGTCAGCGTGAGCGTCGGGCATAGCTTACCACGGGGTATTAAGAACCGGATGACGAAGAAAGTGTCTTGCTCGAATCCATCCGCTGGCCGGTGGCTGCGATTGGCGTCGGTTGATCCAGGCTTGCGCCGCCTGCTACATATCTAACACCAAGGGGTTCTTTTTCAGGAGCAGCGACGTGGTCATGGCCGGATGTCATGCATTGATACTTGCAGTCGCAGGGCACGGGCAGGTTCTGCTCGCGCTGTTTATTGCGCTGCTGGCTGCGAAGCTTGCGGCCGAACTGTTCGAGCGAATCCGTCAGCCCGCCGTGGTCGGCGAAATAATAGCGGGGATAATCATCGGTCCTGCCGTGCTCAACCTGGTACAACCCACCGAGGTGCTGGACGCGCTTGCCGAGATCGGTGTGATCTTTCTGCTCTTCACCGTCGGGCTCGAGACTCGGCCGAGCGATATTCTCAAGGTTGGCCGGACTGCTATGCTCGTGGCTGTGCTGGGAGTAGTAGTGCCGTTCGTTGCGGGTTGGGGCCTGCTTTCAGTATGGCCCGGACATTCCTGGATCGAAGCGACGTTTCTCGGAGCGGCGATGGTCGCGACGTCGGTCGGCATAACCGCTCGAGTGCTGTCCGGCATGGGTTTGATCACCGCCGAAGCGAGCCGGGTGATCCTGGCCGCAGCAGTGATTGACGACGTGATCGGTTTGTTGGTGCTCGCAGTCGTCAGCGGTCTTGCGGCCGGACGAGTGAACTACTTGGGCATCGGACTCATTGCCGGGCTGGCAATAGCCTTCACATTGCTGGTTATCGCGTTCGGCTCAAGGCTCGTCAATCGAGTTAAGCGACCCGTCGGAAACTTGAAGATCGATCATTCGCTGCTGATCTTCGCGCTGGTGCTGTGCTTCGGTTTGGCGGCGGTCGCAAGTCTGATTGGAATAGCTGGGATAATCGGCGCTTTTCTTGCGGGCGTCGCGCTTTCAGAAGCGACCGATGGAACAAAGTTGCATCAGCAATCTCAAGCGCTGACCGAATTCACCACGCCCTTCTTCCTGGTGGCGATCGGAATGAAGGTCAACCTGGTGATATTCCGTTCGCCAGATGTCATCGCGCTCTCGGCCGTCGTCATCGCGCTGGCGATCTTGACCAAGTTCATCGGGTGTGGGCTTGGTGCGCTTGCAATGGGCCGGCGGCGCGCGATCCAGGTTGGCGTTGGAATGATCCCGCGCGGCGAGGTCGGCATCGTGGTAGCGCAGATCGGGGTGGCGATGGCCGCCGTGAGCGATACAATCTACGGAGTGGTGTTGGCGA
>DATLWF010000741.1:0-14704 GCA_035576605.1 Blastocatellia bacterium
CCCTTGTCTGGACTTCTGAGTCTCTGCATACTTTGAAGACAATTGTTCCAAGCGTGTGTCCACCGACACAACGGCGCCGACTGCCGTAAACCTGCCAAACAAACAATCGTGCCTCCACCAACACGGGGTCGGTGGAGCGATCCGATTTGTTGTTCGCGTTACTGCCGCGGGCGGGTAATGCCGAGCTTGCGCAACCGGTTGTTGAGAGTCGTCCGGTTCAAACCGAGACGCGCGGCCGCGCCCGCGGGACCTCCGATCACCCAGTTGGAGTCGCGCAAGACGCGCAAGATATGCTCGCGCTCCACGGCTTCGAGCGTGGATGAACCGGACTGATCGGTTTCTGTTTTCGGTTGCCCCTTGAGCTCTGCATGCGGGACCTCGAGCACGCTTCCATGGGAGAGGATCACGGCTCGCTCGATGAGATTCTGGAGTTCGCGAATGTTGCCAGGCCAGCTATAGCCGGTGAGGCTCGCCATGGTCTCGCTTGGAATTCTGTCTATTGGTTTCTTCATCTGCTGCGCAAACTTGTTTGCGAAGAAATGCACGAGCAGAGGAATATCTTCGGGCCGTTCGCGCAGCGGCGGCAACGCGATCGGAAAGACGTTTAGCCGATAGTAGAGGTCGCTGCGGAACTTCTTCTCGGCCACCATCTGGGTGAGGTCGCTGTTGGTGGCGGCCACGACCCGGATATCCACCCGAATAGTACGAGAGCTGCCCAGTCTTTCGAATTCCTGCTCCTGAAGAACGCGAAGCAGTTTGGGTTGTAACTCGAGTGGGATGTCCTCGACTTCATCGAGAAATATCGTGCCTCGATGAGCGAGTTCAAATCGTCCAATGCGTCGATCAATCGCCCCGGTGAAGGCGCCTTTCTCGTGGCCAAACATCTCGCTCTCGAGCAGCCCGGTGGGAATCGCCCCGCAATTGACCTTGACCAGGGTGCGCTCCCGTCGCGGGCTCAAGTTGTGGATGGCGCGGGCTATGAGCTCCTTGCCTGTTCCGGTTTCGCCATGGATCAAGACGGTTGATCCGGTGGCCGCCACCGTCTCCACTTCATTGAGGACGCGCTTGAGAGCGGCGCTACTGCCGATGATCTCCTCAAAGTTGTGCCCGCTTCGGATTTCTTCTTCGAGATAGAGTTTCTCGTCTTCCAGCTTCTTCTTGAGCTCATCGATCTTCCGAAACGCGAGAGCGTTCTCCACCGCAATCGCCACCTGTCGCCCTACCTCGCCGAGCAACTCCACATTCTCTTCGGTAAACGCATTCTCACGCATGCTCGAAACGCCCAACACGCCAAGCGCGCGATCGTGTGATACGAGCGGAACGACGCAACCAGACCTGACCCCGGCGGCCGCGAAGCGCATTCCCAGAGGATCGCTTGTCTCGCGAACGCCACTCAGGACCGGTTGGCGGGTGGCAAAGGCAATTCCTCCCGGATTCCCGTCGAGTGGAACGACCTCGCCCTCTACAAAAAAGTCTTCATTCGAGGGGAAGTCCAACGCCTCCAGCCGAAGCTGATTCGCTGCCGGATCATAAAGGGCGATACCTGCTAAGTCGTGAGGAATCACTCGCCGGAGGCAGACAGAGATCGCCGACAACAGTTCTCGAAGATTCAGATTCGAGACCAGCATGTTGTTGACTTCCAATAAAAGCTCGGAGTGCTCGCGCTCACGCGCGAGCTTGTGCTGGTAACACTGAGCACCGACCGCAACCGCTATCTGCGCCGCAACTAGCTGCGCAAACTCAAGGTCCTGTTCGTCGTAGGTCCCGGGCTGGTCACTCCAAATGCTCAAGACTCCGAGTCGCTGGTGGGCAGTGGTCAACGGCAACACGCAAAGCGAGCGAACCGCGTTATCGCGCAGCGTCTGTGTGACAGGGAAGCGAGTCTCCTCTTGTAGATCATGAATGATCAGAGGTTCCTGGTTTTGCCATACCCATCCGGCGACCGTTCCTTCTATCGGTACCTCGGAAGGCGCTTTCCACAAAGTCGGTTCACACGTCTCGAGGACCTGCAATCGCATCACATCGCGCGTTCCATCGTGCAGAAACACGCCGAGGTACTGAAAGTCGAAAAGACTCTTCAACCCGCAAGCCAGGTCGTGAAACAAGTCAAAGATGTCACGATGAGACGCGATCGCTTTTGACAACTCGAGAAGCGCAAGGTAATGCCGTGACGCCAAACCGTTGACAGCTAGCCGAGCAGTATTCTCGGACAACTTCGGGTTCCTCCTCAATTCAATCCAGTCCGACAAACTTCAGTTTGTCGCCGCGGACCCGATATTGACAAACTGATAGCAACAAACTGAAGTTTGTCGAACATTCACCGATGGTTGCAGTGACCACACCCGGCCAGGTGGTCATATCTGGTCACGCACCAGGCATTCTCGTCCCTCCGCTTGTTCATCGATTGGGTTACCGATCGCAAATACGCACATTTAAGGTCGATAGATACCTGGTCTCCAGTCGTGGCAAACTAATTGCCTCCACGCCAATTAGTTTAACACTGGTAACGGGAACGGACGAGGGACCATGTTTAGAATTGGCATCCACGATGACAGCGAATCGGTGAGCTTGACGATTGAAGGAAAGCTTACGCGGCCGTGCGCGATTGAGTTGGAAAACTGCTGGCAGACGGTGATGGTTGCTGAACCCTTGAAGTCGATCGTTGTGAATCTAGCTGCGGTGACCTTCGTCGACTCCGAATGCAGGGAAGTCTTGATTCGAATGCGCCGGCAGGGGGTCAAGCTTGTACCAACTGGATGTCTGATGAAAGCGATTGTTGAGCAGATCGACGCCGAAGTGGCTCAGGAGGCGCTCTGTTCTGGAATATCAATCTAAGTGATTCGCAGGAGGTCCTAATTATGGAACAACTCGCAATGCATCAGCCCCGAAACTTGATCAATGGTAACCGGGGGCGGGCTTTCTCGGACCGTACGGTCGAGCCCGAGAAGCTGCGATGTCTGCTCGAGGGCGCGAGCCGGACGCCTTCCTACTTGAACGAACAGCCGTGGAACTTCATCATTGCAACGCAGGGTGACTCGATCGAGTACGAACGCCTGGTCAGTTGCCTTTCGGAAGTGAACCTCGAATGGGCACGACGCGCTCCGGTCTTGATGTTGTTGGTAGTCAGACTCAACAGCGGATCGAATGGCGCTAGGAACACTCACGCGTTCCGCGACTCCAGACACGCGGTGTCAAACCTTCTTCTTCGAGCGGAAGCTATGGGATTAACGGCCGAGCAGATGGCCGGATTCGATGCCGCAAAGGCGCGCGCGCAATTCCAGATACCCGCGGGCTTTGAACCGACCGCTGCGATTGCGGTTGGCTACCCGACCGACATTAGAGGCGTGTCCGTTCCTTCGCAAAACGGAGCGATAAGTAGCAACCGACCGTTTGAAAGTTTTGTCTTCACCGGAAGCTGGGGGCAACCTTCGCTACTGATCAATGAACCGACGCTTGAAATGAGGAGTCGCGAATCTGACTGCAAGGGTACTGCGGACAGACTTTCGAGTGCCGCATAACCATGCAACGGGAGGTAGTATGATGCGCACGATCCAAATCAAGCGAGTTCTGGTTGGGCTCGTTGTAGCCTTGATCCTGGCAGCACCCGCGGTCGCGCAGCAAGCGCCGGAGAGGCCGTCGCCCTCGCCGGCGAGCGTACCGGCGCAGAGCCTGAAGGAAGAGCGAGCGCCCAGTCTAATCGACGTCGAGATGTTGAAGCGAGCTGAATATCGTGGGGACGTTCTCCGGGCGCAACTGCTCGATCTTGAGATGAAGGAAATCGACATCCAGGCTCGCATTGACGATCTTGACTACCGGTTGAGGCCGGAGTGCATCCAGCAGGCGTTGTCGTTGGTCGGTTCGCCGCGCCCGATGGATGAATTGCGCGATGATCTGCGAGGGAGGCTGGAGGGTGAAAAGGGAAGAGCAAACCAGCAACTCGAGCTGCTTGCCGCTACGCAGGCGAGGTTGGAAACCGCCATCCGTGATGCCGACGCCGAGTGCGCACTGCTACGTGAACGGCTACGGCTTCTTCGCGCGTGCGAGGCCTGCAGCGATAACAACTGACCAACGCCAGCCGGCGCCGAGTCCCCACAAACCGCTCGGTCTCGCCGATCAAGTTGTCTGAAACGAGTCGGAAAGCGAGGAAATAATGAGAGCCATGTTGAGGCACAAAATACTAATTAGCCTAGCCATCGGTTTGATCGCCGTCGTCGTTCTGTTTGTCGTTCTCAGCCGATCGAAGTCCAAGGGGACCGCACAAGCCGCCGCCCCGCTCCCCGAAGTAGCTGTTGCGGAGGTCGAGCAGAAGGATGTCCCTATCTACAGCGAATGGATCGGCACGCTTGATGGAATGGTGAATGCGGAGATAAAGGCCCAGGTGACCGGCTATTTGCTGAGCAAGGACTACACCGAGGGCTCCTTTGTGAGGAAGGGTCAGTTGCTTTTTGAAATTGACCCGCGGCCTCTCCAGGCTGTGCTCGATCAGGCGAAGGGGGATCTGGCTAAGGCTGAGGGCCAGGTCGCGCAGGCCAACGGACAACTCTCGCAGTCACAGGCGCAGTTGGCGCAGGCCGAAGCCAACCAGGGAAAGACGCAGATGGATGTGAATCGATTCACTCCGCTGGTGCAAAATTCGGTGATCTCTCAGCAGGATTTTGACACTGCCGTGCAAGCCAACCTGGCTTCCAAGGCTCAAGTGAAGGCCGCCGGCGCCGGGGTCGAGTCGGCGAAAGCCGCGGTCGTGGCGGCGAAGTCGGTGGTCGAATCGAACAGGGCGAGCGTCCGGACTGCCGAGCTCAATCTTTCATTTACAAGGATCACTTCTCCGATTGATGGCATTGCCGGCATAGCGCAAGCCCAGGTCGGCAATTTGATCCAACCTGTCAATCCAAACAGCGGGCCGCTGGCGACCGTTTCGTCGCTCGATCCAATAAAGGTCTACTTCACCCTTAGCGAGCAGGAGTATCTCACCTTTGTCAAACGAAACCCGACTCAAAGTCAACGGGACGCGGCGAACGATAAGCTGCACCTGGATCTGGTGCTGGCAGATGGAACGACCTATCCGCACGAGGGGAAGTTCTTCGTGGCGGACCGGGAAGTGGATCAGAAGACGGGCTCGATTCGACTCGGCGGAGTTTTCCCGAACCCGGGAAATGTCCTTCGTCCCGGACAGTATGGCAAGGTTCGCGCGGTGACCCGCATCAAGACCGCCGCGTTGCTCGTACCGCAACGCGCGGTCAGTGAGCTCCAGGGCAGCTACCAGGTCGCCGTGGTCGGCCCCGATAACAAGATCGATATTCGAACGGTCAAAGTAGGAGAGCGGGTCGGCGCCATGTTGATCGTCGAGGAAGGATTGAAGCCGGGTGACATCGTGGTCGTTGAGGGGATGCAGAAGGTCAGACCCGGCGCCTTGGTGAATCCGAAGCCGTATGTAGCGGCTGAAGAGTAGCGGGAGAGAGAGAGAAATGAGGATTGCAGATTGCAGATCGGAGATTTCAAATTGCAGATCTCAGATTGAGATCCGCAGATTGCAGATTGCAGATCTCAAATTGCAGGTCGCGGATCCGCAGATTATAGATTGTAAAGACCGCAGTTTGAAATCTGCAGACTGCGAAATCTGCAATTTGAACCTGCAATCCGCAATTTGAACCTGCAATCTGAAATCTGCAATCTGAAATCTGCAATTTGCAATCTGCAATTTGAGATTTGCAATTCTCAATGCTCTTTGTGGCGCGCAAGGAAGCAAGAGAGGGCTCACCGATGATATCCACTTTCTTTATCAGGCGTCCGATCGTATCGATGGTAATAGCCATCGTCACGGTCATCGCCGGACTGGTTTCGATGCGGGCACTACCGCTGGCGCAGTTCCCCCAAATCGTTCCTCCTCAGATCATCACATCGACGACCTACACCGGAGCTGACGCCGTCACCATCGAACAATCAGTGTCCACGCCGCTCGAGCAGCAAATGAACGGCGTTGACAACATGCTCTACATGCAGTCTACGAACGCAAACGACGGCACCGAGAGCTTGACCGTAACGTTCGACGTGGACACGGACGTCAACACCGATCAGGTAAACGTTCAAAACCGGGTGGCGCAAGCGCAGCCGAACCTTCCAACCGACGTCAATCAGTTTGGCATCAACCTGCGCAAGTCGACCGGGCTTCCAACGCTGGTCATCTCTCTCTTCTCGCCGAACAAAACCTATGACTCGCTCTTCCTCGCCAACTACGCAAACATCAACGTCAACGATGTCCTGTATCGAGTTCCCGGGGTCGGCGAAGTAAGGCTTTTCGGAGCCAGCGATTATGCAATGCGAATCTGGGTGAAACCCGATTTGCTGGCCAAACTGGGTCTGGCGGTACCCGATCTCGCTCGCGCGGTTCAAAAACAGAGCACTGTGAACCCCTCCGGTCAGGTGGGCGCCGAGCCCGCGCCGAAGGGGAAGGAGATGACCTACACCGTCCGCGCGCAGGGCCGCCTCCAAAGCCCCGAGGAATTTGGCCAGATTGTCGTGCGTTCGAATCCGGACGGTTCAGTAGTCCGGTTGAAGGACGTGGCTCGCATCGAACTTGGCGCTCTCAACTACCAACAGAGGGCGCGAGTGAACGGCCAACCGGGCTGCATCGTCGCGATCTTTCAGACTCCCGGTTCGAACTCGCTGGCGGTCGGCGACGGTGTGAAGCAGACCATGGCGGAATTGAAGAGCCGCTTTCCCGCCGACCTGGATTACGCGGTCACGCTCGATACCACGCTGCCGGTGTCCGAGGGAATCAAAGAAATCGTAAAGACGCTATTCGAGGCGATGCTTTTGGTCATTCTCGTCGTCTTTCTCTTTTTGCAGAACTGGCGGGCGACGCTCATCCCGATGATCGCAGTCCCGGTCTCATTGATCGGCACCTTCGCCATTTTTCCGCTTCTCGGTTTTTCGATCAACACGCTGTCGCTGTTCGGCCTGGTGCTTGCGATCGGATTGGTTGTCGACGATGCGATTGTCGTGGTCGAGGCAGTCGAGCACCACATCGAGGAAGGCATGAGTCCTCGCGATGCGACACTCCAGGCAATGAAGGAAGTTTCGGGGCCGGTTATCGGCATCGCCCTTATACTGGTCTCGGTGTTCGTCCCGGTCGCCTTCACGAGCGGTATTCAAGGGCGCTTGAACAAGCAGTTCGCCGTTACGATCGCGATCTCGGTCCTCATCTCGGCGTTCAATGCGTTGACGCTTTCACCCGCGCTTTCCGCGCTCCTCCTCCGGCCGAGGAAGGAATCAAAGGGTGTCCTGGGTCGCTTGTTCGGAGCGTTCAACCGAGGCTTTGCAAAGGCGACGCACAGCTACGTCAACCTGAGCCATGGTCTGATTCGGAAGGCTGTCGTGGGCATGTTGATCCTTGGAGTCTTCGCCGCTTTGGATGCAGTCCTCGGAAGGTCGCTTCCATCGAGCTTCCTTCCGGAGGAGGATTACGGGTACCTGTTCTTAAACGTCCAGCTTCCAGCGGCCGCTTCGCTCGAGAGGACCGATGAGGTATTGAAGAAGGTTGAAGCGATTCTTGCGAAGACGGATGGCGTGCAATACTACAACACCATCGGCGGATTCAGTCTGTTGACCCGCATCTCGGCGAGCTATCAGGGTTTCTTCTTCGTGGCTCTGAAGCCCTGGGATGAACGCAAAACCGACGAGCTCCAGGCGCGTGCAATTACGTCCACATTGAACAAAGCAATGGGAGCCGAGGTACCTGAAGCGACGGCCTTTGCGTTCAGTCCCCCTTCGATACCCGGTCTTGGCAACTCCGGCGGATTTTCATTCTGGCTCCAGGATCGAAGCGGGGGAACGGTCGACTTCCTCGACCAGAATCTGCAGAGGTTTCTGGAAGCTTGCCGGAAACGCCCGGAGATTGCGGGAGTCAACTCGCCGTTTTCGGCGTCGGTGCCGCAGATCTATGCCGACGTGGATCGTGACAAGGTCTTGAAGCAAGGCGTGGCAGTTGAGGACGTTTATCAGACGATGCAGGCTTTTCTGGGAGGACTGTATTTGAATCAGTTCAACCGCTTCGGGCGGCAGTGGCGGGTGTTCCTCCAGGCGGAAGGGGAAGAGCGCCTCAGCGATCAGGACATCGGACACTTTTACGTGCGGAACAATGACGGCAACATGGTGCCTCTTTCGGCACTTGCGACGACGCGACGAATCTCCGGTCCCGAGTACACCAACCGCTTCAATCTCTATCGTGCTGCGCAGGTCCTGGGGAGCGCGGCGCCGGGGTACAGTTCGGGACAGGCGATGACGGCCCTTGAAGAGGTCGCAAGGCAAGTTCTCCCGCGTGAGATTGGTTACGATTGGGCGGACCTCTCGTATCAGGAGAAGAAGGCATCGGGGACGATCGGCACGATCTTCGCGCTATCGCTGGTCTTCGTTTTCTTGATCCTCGCCGCGCTGTACGAGAGCTGGTCCCTTCCCTTCTCCGTATTGCTTACGGTACCGATTGCTATTTTCGGCGCGTTTCTCGGTCTGTTGCTCCGCGGCTACGACCTTGATGTCTACGCTCAGATCGGTTTGATCGTGCTGATTGGGCTGGCGGCAAAAAATGCGATTCTGATAGTCGAGTTCGCAAAGGCCGAGTTCGAGAAGGGGCGGGACCTGGCAGACGCGGCCCTCGAAGGCGCGCGTCTCCGATTGCGGCCAATCCTGATGACTTCCTTCGCATTCATCCTCGGCTGCGTGCCGCTTTGGATGGCCTCGGGTTCGGGTGCGGCGTCGCGGCGGATTCTGGGCACCGTGGTGATCGTCGGCATGCTCGCAGCGACGGTGCTCGCAATCTTCATCATACCTGTGACCTTCTATACAGTGGAGAAGCTGTCGGGCGCTGCGAGGAAGCGCGCGCTGGCCCCAGCACAGTCCGGGACGCCCTCGCCGGCAACCGGAGACTGAGACTATCAACAGCGTATTTCTGCGCCCGACCCCTTTATATCGCGGATTTGTTCGGGGGCTAAAGGCGTTGATCTAATCGAGGAGGCAACGATGAACAAACGGTTGGCTGCCGGTTTATTGATTGGTATTTTGATTGGCTCAGCGGGAACGCTCGGAGTATTCGCATGGACTGCCGGCTATCCGAGGATGCCGACGAGCAGAGTCGTCCTGGAGAACGACAAGGTGCGAGTGAAGGAGGCCATTTTTATTCCGGGCGAGAAGCCTGGCATGCACACCCATGACCTGCCGCATGTGGGCGTCATAATCCATGGGGGCACGCTCAAGTTCAACTATCCGGATGGCAAGGTCGAAACGCTCGAGTTGAAGGACGGCGATGTCGGCTATCGCGATGCGCACGTAACTCACGAGGCGGTCAACATGGGCAAGACCCCGATAAAAGTGATCGAGGTGGAGATCAAGTAGCTGTCACGAACCCAAAATCTCAAAGTCTGGTCGCTCCGACCTTAGCTTTGGCGCTCAAGCTGGTAGGCGGAGACGCAGACAATTGTGGGCGCTCGCCGCGTGCCTATGTGTTCCGTCAATGCCGCTTGCGTCGTGTCTGGTAGATACGGAGAGCCTTCACTTGAATCCGCCTCGGAGCCGCAGTTCTATTGAAATTCGAAGGAGCAGATAGCCCCCTCGCCGAGATCGTGCGTATTGTTCATTACGATCAGTTTAGAGCGCCGAGACGTTTGATCTCCTATGATCGTAGTTCGCAATAGCCCCATTCCCGGGTGCTCTCAGTACTGCGACATCGCCGTATACGTAGAACGGTCGAACGGTGGAAGAGGAGTATGGTTGTATGACGCTATCGATAGGATACTGTCTATCCTTTCGGCTTTGGTTTCTCTACGGTTTATTCGGTCAGCAAAGCCTTCGCATTTCTCAAATCCCCCGTATCAAACCCTTCTGTAAACCAACCGTAAATCTCCGCGAGCATCAGCTGTGCCTGAGGATGCCTGCCTTGTCGTCGCCACAGACGCGTAAGGCTCATTGTCGCACGTAGTTCGAGTGATTTTGCGTTCTGAGCCCGGGCAATCTCAACTGCTCTGTGGTAGCACGTCTCTGCTTCCGTTTCCGAGTTGTTCCCTTGCTGCACCAACTGATCAACCCTCCGCAACAATAGATCGCCTCTGACGCGCCAGACTTCTGCTTCCCAGAATCGCTCGCCGGTTGGTTCGATCTGGGCCAATGCTTCGGCAATCAGGTCTAATCCGGCCGCGATGTGACCTGACATTCCTAACAAATCAGCCACATTAGCTAGCCAGCTGGTAAACGTCATTCCCAACCCCTTGGCGCGCACAGCTTCCAGGGACCGCCGCACCTGAACAACGGCTGCTTCAGACGGTATCTGAAACCCCTGCGCCAGATCGTGTTCGAGCGTAGCCCAGATCACAAAATCTCCCAGATCATTCTCCTGAGCGAGAGCCCGTGCTCTCTTCAGCTGCCGCTGATTTGGGTCCCATTCTCCTCGCCAGAAGTACACCAGACCTAATCCATGCAACGCGGCACCCAGACTGTGAGGGTGGGACAATCGTTCGGCCAGAGCAAGCGCCTCCTGAGCTTGCTTCAACGCGTGATCGGGGAAGCCCAGATTCCACAGGCAGAAAGCTAAGATATAGTGAGCCTGAACCGCCATGTCCTGGGTGGAAAAGGCGAGATAAGCCTTGCTGCGTGCGGGGTCGTAAAGATCGAGCGCCCGCTCACAATACTCACGGGCGTCCGTCAGTTCGCCCTGCCAGCACATCGTGACTCCCAGTCCGAAGCAGGCCGACCCCAACAGCACCGAATCATCGGCTTGCTGCGCCAGTTGTAGAAGCTGCTCCGCCAACGGCCGCGCGGTTTTATACTCACCTCTAATCAGATGCCTGGCCCAAATTCCTCTCAAAGCGGCGAAAAGACGAGGTTCATTTCCTGCTTGCTGACACAGCACGTGTGCCCGAGTGAACGCTTGTTGCGCTTCCGGTGAAGTCCATCCGTCAACGGTCGTCAACGAGAAGCCCAGCCTCAATTGCAGTCCAAGCTCCAACGGGGCGCATTTGAATGGCTCCGGCAACTTTTGCAATGCCTCTATCCCGCGGCGCGCTAGCTGAATCGCCTCACGGTGCGCGTTGATCTGCGTTGCGTTGTTAGCGGCCTTCAAATAGTAATCTCCGGCGCGCGCATATTCCCGCGCCGTTTCCCATAGGACTGCCAGCTCATTAGCGACGTTCGTGCTTTGCTTGCCGTGATAATTCTCGAGCGCCTGCGCCACGGCGGCGCTCAGAGTCGTTTTGCGAGTGACGCGCAATCCAGCGTAAAGCGAATGCTGATACAGCGCATGCACAAAGCGATATTTGAGTGTCAGCGTTCGATCAGGAAACTCAGCTTCGCTTACGAGCTTCACGAAAGAAAAAATCCTTTCCAGTTTTTCCAATCGCTCTTCCACTTCCTCGGCATCCAGGCTCAGTGTTCGCGCTACGACTGCAGAATCGAACTCATAACCTTGCACGCTCGCTGCGGTCAGCAGCTTGCGATCTTCCTCGGTGAGTTGTGCAATCTTTCGTTCGATCATTCCCCGCACCGATTCCGGCAACTCGCGTTCGATGTCGGGCAGCGTCTGCGCGAGAGTCCAATTGCCACCACCCATTGCGATTACACCGCGGTCCCGCAAGTACCGGACGAGATCAGTCATGAACAACGGACTGCCTTCGGTCTTCGCATAAATCAGTTTGGGGAATTCCGTCGGGAACCGATGCCTGGGAAACTCCAGCTCGAGGTATTCAGCAATTTCCTCTTCTTGCAGAAAACCGAGCAGCAACTCACGACACACGCCGCGCGCCTGTAAGTCCGGTTTGAGCTGCAAGAACGGATGCTTCGCCAACAACATATCCGAGGGCCGATATGCGGCCACGATTAGCATATTCATTGCGTCGAGCTTGGCCGCAAGGAAACTCACCAGATCGATGGTCGAGCCATCCGCCCATTGCAAATCGTCAAAGAACAGCACCAACGGACGTCGTCGCGCAGCCTCCTGCAAGAAGCTTCCCAACTCGCGTTTCATACGTGCCTGCGAAGCCGTTTTGACGTCTGCCAGCAATAGAGCAATCTCTTCGCTGTCCGCGGACTGCGGCGCTACCTGGGCAAACCAGGTGGGCGCGATCTGCCTCATCGCCGGCTCCATTTCGGCTCTATACCCATCTCGCAACAGGCTTTCGAGCGCCTCAAGCAGGGGCAAATACGCCTCGGTTCCTGCCAGACGCTCCGAACAGCGCCCGCGCGCGATCGTGCATAGCTCTTCGGCTGCAAGATCGCCGAGGAGATCCTCGACCAGCGTGGTCTTGCCGATTCCCGGTTCTCCTGCCACACAAAGCAGTGAACCGCGTCCTGAGCATGCGGCTCGGAACGCAGCTCGTAGCTCATTGCGTTCCTCTTCACGCCCAACGGTATGCCGGACGATCGGAGTTCTCAGGTCGCGTTGACGGACCGTACTGGAGCTGCTCGCTCCACCGATCTGACTTAACGCCCGATCTACTTCCGGTGCAGTAGGCCGCAGGCCCGCGTCCTTGGCAAGCATGCGCAGAATTAATTCATCCAGCGCGCCGGCGGAGCCTTCGTTAATGCTGGAGGGCGACGCCGGGGTTTGTGAATTAATCAAGTGCAGCATGCCGAGCGGCGTCTGGGCTCTGAATGGATGTTGTCCAGTCACCATTTCGTAGAAAACGATTCCGAGAGCGAAGATGTCGGCTGGTGGACCTGCCGGTTCGCCACGCGCCTGCTCCGGTGACATGTAAGCAACGGTACCGAGTACGGCGCCGGGCAAGGTCTGGCGCATCAGGGCGGCGGCTTCATCATCTGTGCCGGTCACCGGAACTAATCGCGCGAGGCCGAAATCCAGTACCTTCAAGTATCCATCATCGCGAATCATGATGTTGTCCGGTTTGATGTCGCGGTGAGTGATGCCGGCGGCATGCGCGGCGCTTAGAGCCTTGGCCATCTGACTGCCAAGGGACAGCAGAGTTCCGACTGAATTGTCTGTAGCGATAATCGCGCTCAATTGGCGGCCCGCAACCAACTCCATAACAATGAAGTGCCCGGTCTCGCTTTGGCCGATATCGTGAATAGTCAGGATATTTGGGTGATTCAGGGCTGAAGCTGCCTTTGCTTCTTGTATAAAGCGCTGAATATTCGTTTCGTGGTTTTCATACTTCTGATTGAGGACCTTGATCGCGACTTTTCGATCGAGCTGATTGTCCGTGGCGAGATAGACCTTACCCATTCCGCCCAATCCAATCATGCGGATAATCTCGTAGCGGCCGAGGATGCTCCCTATCGCCAGGTCGCCACCCGTCTCCTGATCCGCAACGACCGCTTTTTCCATGAATTCGGACCGGTATGAGTCAAGCAGGTCTTCGACCTTTTGACGAAGCCCGGCGTCGCCGGCGCAGGCTGCGTCTATATAGGACTCTCGTTCGCTCGGATCAAGGTCGAGAGCCGAGTTAAATATCTGCTTGACTTGGTGCCAGTTGCCGACGTTCACATTGTATCTCCATCGACCAGTTCGTGACGGAGCCATGCTTTAGCCACTCGCCAATCACGCTTGACTGTCGAAGGAGAGACTGCGAGGACCGAAGCGGTCTCCTCGATGCTGAATCCGCTGAAATAGCGAAGTTCCACTATCCGCGCCTGGGTCGGATCAATCTCAGCGAGCCGGTTAAGGGCGTCGTC
The DNA here is from genome assembly GCA_035576605.1 of Blastocatellia bacterium. GTDB lineage: Bacteria > Acidobacteriota > Blastocatellia > UBA7656 > UBA7656 > Onstottus_A. The sequence continues at coordinate 13,672 of DATLWF010000741.1, forward strand.
CAGCTTCAAAAGATCCACATCATCTTTTTGCTCTACCGCTAAGGCGAGTCCATCGATGGGGATATGATCGGCGTGGCCGCCGCGTTTGGCCCGATACCTGGCTTTGGCGTAATCAACCAGAATCCGGCGCATCAGCATCGCGCAAATGGCAAAGAAGTGATCACGGCTTTCCCATTCAAAATGTTTCTGTTCACGGAGTTTGATGTAGGTCTCATTGATAAGAGCGGTTGTCTGCAGCAAATGACCCGGGCGCTCGCGGCGCAGAAAACTATGCGCCTGCTTTCGCAGCTCATCGTAAAGAAGCGGAAATAGTTCCTCGGCCTGGATGCCATCCCCTTCTCTCCAAGCCTGGAGCATAGCGGTTATTTCAATCGATGAGTAACTCGAGCCCCGCAAGCTACTTCCTCCTCATCACGATTGATTACCGCGAAAATATCCGCATTCCTGGGTCAAAGTCAATTTTTTCCCTTTCTTTCTGACCCGATCCTTAGCTGTTTGTCGCGCAGTGTAGATGAAGCCCAAAAACTTGGGACGGTGGATGAACAGCGGCGAAACCGCCAAATTGAGGATGACCACAGCATGAGACTTGCCCTCAGCAATCTTCTTTATGACAGGATGAGGTTCGCAGTGACCGTCATCGGCATCACCTTTGCCGTCTTCCTGATGGTGTTTCAAGGAAGCCTTCTCGCCGGTTTCATGCGTGCTGCCGAGCGCCCCGTTAAGGCGAGTGATGCCCAGTTGTGGGTGACCGCGCGCGGCGTTCAATGCTTCGAGTACTCCACGCCGATACCAAATCGTTTCCGCGACCTCGCCTATTCCTGCCCGAGCGTTGAGTCCGTCCAAAGGGTTGTCGGGGCATTCACTCAATGGAAAGGTCCCTCAGGAATGGCCCAGTATGTCTACCTGGTGGGCGCGGAAGGGGGAATGGGCGGCGACTTTCCTGTTCCTTATACAAACGACAAACGCGACAGCGTGCTACCTGAATCAGTCCTCGTTGACTCGAGCAGCGCGGCGAGCCTCGAGGTAGCTACTC
>DATLWF010000742.1:0-2156 GCA_035576605.1 Blastocatellia bacterium
TCGAGACCGGTCAGCGTCAAGCCCTGCTCGATATTCCAGACCACCGTATCTTTGACCAGATCGCGATGGCGTTTGAGGTCTTCACCTCTGGTTTGTGCGTACGACCACGCTCGGAGAACCTGAAAGATTTCATCGGCGTCACGGAAGTCGGGCTCGCCGTCTTCTACCTGGCAACCAAGCTCCGCGAAAGTCGCGCGAGCTCGGTCGCATACTTCATTGACGACCGGCTGCACCGTATACCGCCCCAGATTGCGACTCCAGGCAATTCGTGTCCCTGTGAAATCACGTTGAAGGGATGTGGAGAACACCGAGCCGGGCTCATCGATGGAGATCGGCACTCTCGAATCGGGGCCGGCCATTACAGAAAGCAGAAGGGCCGCATCTTGAACCGTGCGCGCCATCGGCCCTTCCACTGAAAGCTCGCTCGAGCCAGAGGTCGAGGGATAAACGGGAACACGGCCCGGCGCAGTCCGAAATCCAACGACGTTGCAGAACCCGGCTGGATTCCTGAGCGAGCCTCCAAAGTCGCTGCCATCCGCCAGCGGAACCATGCCGCACGCCAGCGCTACTGCCGCGCCGCCGCTGCTTCCACCACAAGTTTTCGTTGGGTCGTACGGGTTGAGACTCGCGCCGAAGACCTCGTTGAACGTGTGTGACCCCGCGCCGAACTCGGGAACGTTGGTCTTGCCGATAATGATTGCGCCTGCCGCCTTGAGTCTCTTCACGATCAGGCCGTCACTGTCGGGGACAAAGTCTTTGTAGATTCGAGAGCCAAACGTCGTGCGGATGCCCGCGGTCGGAACCAGATCTTTCACCGCGTGCGGAAGCCCGTGCAGCGGACCCGGCGTTTGCCCTTTCGCTAGACGCGCATCGGCTTCTCTGGCACCACTAAGTGCGGCTTCCTCACCTACAAAGGTACAGATGGCATTTACTTTGGGGTTGACCCGCCCGATCTGCGAAAGGAAGGCGGTCATTACTTCTGTGGCGGAGACTTCGCGATGTCGAATCATCGCTGCGAGCTCGACGGCGTCCTTGAAACAGATGTCACTGTCTGTGCTGAATTTCATTTCAGCGCTTTCTTCATGAAGAATCTCTGATGCCCTGGAGGATAGTTGTCGAGCGTGCAGAAGACCTCATACCCCAGGCCCTCGTAGAACGGACGGGCCTGGAAGCTGAATGTATCGAGATGCGCGTACCTGCAGCCGCGTTCTCGTGCGGCGTCTTCAAGCGCCTCCATCAATTGCCGTCCATATCCACCGCCGCGGAGGAGATCCGAGACCCACACCAGTCCAACGAACAACCAGTTCCAGTTGACGTATCCCCACACGCCCCCCACCAGAGCGCCGTGTTCGTCACGCATGAACACGCCGATCGGTTTGAAACCCGCTACCTGTGTGTAGGCTAGCGAATGGGCGGTCAACCCCTGCGAGAGAACCTGGACGTCTTCACCTCTTGGAGCATCTTCGATTGTAAACGTATACGATGCCACAATCTCACCTCCGAATGTAGTGATGTTCGGTGAATCGTTTCCACCCCTTCTTGTTCCTGGCTTCAACCGACCAGTGGAAACCATCCGCTTCATCCGGCCAGTATGCCATTCGAGCGAGCCCGGCAGGCATCCGGGCTTCAAAGCCGATGGCCTCGGGGTGTATGTCCGTGACGTCTGCAACATTGCCGTTCGAGTTTTTGCCGTCCGAGGTGAATGACCAGAAAGCCACCTTCCCTTCGGCGTTCACTCCAATCATCGAGATCTCTTCGTAGGCGCCCTTTCCAAAATCCCAACGAGCCGTCAGCCGCACATAGTTCGAGCCCAGTACTGGTTCAAATGTGCGAGTGCAACTTACCGGCCCCATCGGAGTCGATGCTGTTGCCTGCCAACTGCCGATTAGCGGAGCAAGAATGCCGAGCTTGCCGCGCCCGCGTTTCCAATGCTTCGTAGCTTTCGACATAGGTTTTCTCCTCTAGCTTGTCTTGAGCCGCATAACCATATCACCTGTAATCACCTTGTTGCATCCGGGCGAACGAACGGCAGCTCGACTTCCTCAGACGTGAGCCTTCCATAGAGACGCGGTCTACGATAAGCATTGCCCCAGGTCTCTCGTTCACGGTAAGCACGGATCCTGTCCATGTCGAACGCCGCGATGTAGACGTCTTCT
>DATLWF010000743.1:0-2884 GCA_035576605.1 Blastocatellia bacterium
GCCTCAAGCTCCAGGTCAACGATCCGACGCAACTCCTCGTGTCTGAGGCCACGGAACACCACCACCTTGTCAACACGGTTCATAAACTCCGGCGAAAACTTACGCCGGGCGGCATCGGTGGCGGTGCGGTAAATCTTCTGGTCCAGGTCGCTCGGCAGTAACTGGTCGCTTCCGGTTGGCGCAAAGCCGATTGAGCCGTCGACGAGCTTGCTCATCTCACGCGCCCCAAGATTCGAGGTCATAAAGATGATGGTCTGGGAGAAATTCACGCGCTGGTTGTCGCCGAGTGTTAGCGTGGCTTTGTCGAGAACTCCCAGCAACAATTGCCAGAGCGCGTCACTTGCCTTCTCGATCTCATCGAAGAGGATCAACGTGAAAGGGTTTTCGTCGGTGCGGTACTTGTTTACATTCTCTTGAGTCAGCAGCGCCTGCGTCTCGCGATGGCCGAGGTAGCCTGGCGGCGAGCCGATCAGCTTGGCGATCTCGTGAGAGTGCTGGAACTCTGCGCAATCAATTTTAATGACGGCGTTGCGATCGCCGAACAGCACCTCTGCCGCCGCCTCAACCACGTGGGTCTTGCCCGATCCTGTAGGTCCGAGAAAGAGCATCGTTCCAATAGGTCTGGCTGGATTGGTCATCCCGGCCTGAAATACCTGATAGATCGAAGCGAGCTTGCGAACGGCGCGTTCTTGTCCGACCACGCGATGCCGCAGCTCCGTCTCAAACTGCTCGGCTTGTACGCTCGTGCGGTCGGGATCAAGCGCGACCAATTTCTTTGTGTTCACGTTCTTGACGACGCCTGTTTCATTGAACGCCAGGGCTATTGAATTGAGACCGTGATTAAACATCTTCATGCCCTCCCGCTTCATTGCTGATCTGCGCCTCATCATCTCTGCGCTCGACAAACAGTAGGGCAACCAGGGGGCCACACTTAATTGTTGATTTCTATGTGTAAGATAGATTTGTGTTCGGGAATTTCTCACGAAGATCGCAAGAACCATGAAGATCGCAAGAAAATTGCCAGCCGGATCACGACACTTATTAGCAGCCTTTAAAGCATTCGTAACGAATATGAACCTGGGAAGCGAAGGTGCGAAGAAGTGTGGTCGGCGTCAGTCCGTGAAGGCTATTAGCCGGAAGGCGGAAGGCAGAGGATTTTTCCATTTTCCAATTGTCATTTGTCATTGGTCATTTGCAGGCGAGGGTTGCTCGTCAGTCAATGACAAATGACAATTGGAAAATGGAAAAATCTTCCGCCTTCCGCCTTCTGCCTTCTGCCTTCTGCCTTCTGCCTTCTGCCTTCCGCCTTCCGCCTTCCGCCTTCCGCCTTCTGCCTTCCGCCTTCCGCCTTCTGCCTTCCGCCCTCTGACCTCTTAGGCCGTTGCTCTTTGCGTTTCCTTCTCCGCCTCGACCATCATTCGCACCACATCTCGCATCCTGTATCGCGCTTGCCAACCCAGATCTTCTCTCGCTCGAGTCGGGTCCGCTTTCCCGACGGTGATGTCCGCCGGTCTCAACAGCGCCGGGTCCAGCACCACGTACTTTTCCCAATCGAGTCCCAGGCACGAAAAGGCAGTCTTGATGAACTCTTCGAGGCTGTGCGACTCACCAGTCGCTATCACGTAATCCCGGGGCTTGTCTTGTTGGAGCATCAGCCACATCGCTTCGACATATTCCGGGGCCCATCCCCAGTCGCGCTGAATCGAGATGTTTCCCAACTCGAGCTGCCCTTGATTTCCGGCTGCTACGCGGCAGGCCGAAGCGACGATCTTCCTGGTGACGAAACGCTCGGGTCTCAAGGGTGACTCGTGATTGAACAACATCCCGGAGCAAGCATACAGCCCGTACGCGTCGCGATAGTTTGCCACCTCCCAGAAAGCGGCGGCCTTTGCTACGGCGTAGGGCGAGCGCGGACGAAAGGGCGTATTCTCATCGGCAGGCAGATCGGTGTCGCCAAAGCACTCGCTCGAGCCTGCGTTGTATAACCTGATGGGGCGGCCGGTGAATCGAATCGCCTCGAGCAGGTTCAGAGTTCCCTGGGCGATGCTCTCAAGCGTCTCTACCGGCTGTTGGAACGAGAGACCGACCGAGCTTTGTCCTGCCAGGTTGTAGACCTCGTCGGGTTGAATCTTCATCAGCGCCTGAAGCACGCTGCGAAAGTCGCTCAGCGATACTGAATCAAGAGCGATCTGATCGCGAATGCCCAACCGTATGAGGTTGCTGAAGGACGCGACTTGCGCATCGCGAGACGCGCCAAAGACGTGATAGCCCTTTCCCAGGAGTAACTGCGCGAGGTAGGAGCCATCCTGACCTGATACCCCACAGATCAGCGCTTTCTTTTTGATTTTAGACATGTGGGGTTGGTTTTCGATTATCGGGTTATCTGATTCAGTGAGTTGTAAACCGCGTAGCGGTGTCCTATCGATAGGTTACGTGGTTCGGGCTCTCCTGGGCCGCGTAGCGGTTACCTATTGACCTTGTAAATCGATTCTGAAGAAACATTGGTAACCGCTACGCGGCCCACTTGCATCGCGAATCCCGCAAGCTATCGATAGGACACCGCTACGCGGTTATCCTCTGTTGCGTTGTTGAAGGTTGCCAAGTGGAATGTACCTGAACAATCCACCCACTTCCGTGGGAGTGATTCCCCGAGTTTTGAAACGGGCTCGTAGGGGCTCATCATCTCAGCACTCGGTCGACTACTGGAATCTGACCAAGCCTTGTAGCTACGCCAGCAGACGTTATCATTGTTTCGCTTTCGCGACTCCGCGGTTTGTCGGCTTCGTTTCGATTGCGGAAACCCGGGTCGTGTCCGCCTCGGTGGGGTGAAAATGCAGAACCCGATCGTAAAGTTTCACCAGCGAGTCGCTCATGGCTTCAACCG
>DATLWF010000744.1:0-16486 GCA_035576605.1 Blastocatellia bacterium
TTGGTAGAGCAGAACGTTCAGCAGAGCTTGAAGCTTGCCCATCGGGCTTATGTTCTCGAGAACGGACGGGTGGTGCTTGAAGGCGAGGGCAGCGAGCTGCTCGATGATCAGCGCGTGCGCGAGGCTTACCTGGGAGCATAGCCGGGCAGGGTCCCGACAGCCGCGGCGGATCGGCCGGTTCTAAAGGAAGTGAATCTTACGCCGTCGAAAGAAGGTCTAATCCGGGGTTACAACTTAAGAAAAGGCGCTACTTGGCGCCGCTTGTTTGACTCGCGGGGCTTGTGGAACGGGCCGCTGGTCCCTCCACGGGAAAGCCTCGGTCGTACCACGCTCCAAAACCACCTTCGAGAGGCCGCACTTTTTCAATGCCTCGGCGCTTCAAAAGCAGCGCCACACGGGCGCTGGTCGCTTCGTTCGGTCAGGTGCAGAACAAAATGATCTCGCGGTCGCGCGGAATCTGATTGTGCCCTTCTTCAACATTGTCTGGCGCCAGGCGGATTGCGCCGGGAATTGTCTGTGGTTCGGCCTCGAAATCGAGTGTACCTCGCAAGTCGACGACCACCACTTCTTCGCCCGTTTCGATCTTCCTTCTCAACTCCTCGGGAGTGATGCGCGCGATTCGCAGGCTGTGGATGAATCGCCGGCGCTGAACGTACTTCCAGCTTATGTAAGCCGCCAGTCCAGCGACGAGAATCACAAGCAGAGAGAAGCCGAGGCTCGCGACGCGCGCGGCCACCTGCTCAAGCTGGTCGCTGAACACAAATCCGAGGCCGATGAAGGAGCCGATGTATAGGAACGCTCCCAGCGCGTCGAAGATCAAGAAGCGCCCAAGCCGCATCCCAATTATTCCAGCAAGCGGCGGAGCCATCGTGTTCAACCCGGGAACGAATTTGGCGATCAGCAGCGAGCGCGATCCGTTACGAACGAACGCGTTCTCCGTTTTGCGAACACACGAATCGGGTTCAAGCGAAATGCGGCAAAGCAGGTTCAACACCTTGCCTCCGCGAAGCCTTCCGAATTCGTACCAACTGACGTCGCCTAACATGCATGCGAGAACCGCGAGAGCGAGCGCAAGCCAGAGGCTCATCTGGCCCGCCCCCGCCAATGCTCCCGCCGCGAGCAATAGCGGAGTCGCAGGCAAAGGCAGCCCAAGTTGTTCGGCCAGCACCCAAACGAACAGCACTGCGTAGCCGTGACGAATCAAGAATTGAAATGTCTCGTCCACGTTTTCCTCCAGCGCGGCGTGTTTTGTTCAACACCGCATCGAGCGTACTCATATTAGCGCACACGAGAAGGGGCGTGTCTACCCGGCGATTTGAAGTCCCAGAAAAGAGACAGGAGAGGCCGGTCGTCTTCCAACCTGGGTGCGAGACGACTGGAAATGCTGCGCTATATTTTGTCAGTGGCAAGGCGAACGACCACCCGAACGGCAGATAGCCTTCAAGAGGTCGAGATCAATGTTGCAACTGGCTGGCCGGTTGCTATCATCTGTCCCGCACGAACGCTTAGCGTCTGAACGATGCCGGCAGCCGGTACGCGGACCGCGATAATATCTACGTTCGCTGCCGTCGAGGATGTCTGGTCGCGGCTAGCTTCGGCGCCTTTTACTTTCTCCCGCGCGAGTCGTAACCGCTCCTGCGCGTCTTGAGACTGCGCTCGAACCTTATCCAACTCTGCTTGCGAAGCCAGGCCTCGCTTAACCAGAGGCTCGATGCGCCTCAAGTCTCCCGCGGTCCGACTGGCTTCGCCTTCAGCAGCAGCGAGGTCGGTCTGGGCGGCGCGCACAGCCCGAGCTTGATCGGCGTTGGTGTCGGGCGCTTGAGTGGCTTGCGCGTTTTCTCGCTGCACGGCGATCTCGATTATCGCCGCATCCTTGTCGACCGCTGCGCCTTCACCCACCAGGACGCGACGAACAACTCCGTCTGTCGGGGCCTTAACGACGACGTTTCTGCTCTGCTCGTTGACCGAAGTCCGGCAAGCAGTCGCCATTGGAAGGGCCGATCCTGCGAATGCAAGAATTACTGACAGCCTTCTAACCTTCAACGAGAATCGCTGCGCGATAAGAGTTGTTGTTCGCATAGTAAAGACCTCCAGTCAGATCATGCCTTAGCGGCGAGGCTCTTCTTCAGCACATCCATAATGTCTACGACGTTGCCATCACCGCCCGACTCCTCTTCCACTTCAACGATGTCCTTTCCGCGAGACCGCTTAGATTTCACCAGCTTCAGGACGCGATCCGTCTGCGCATCCTTCAGCTCTTTGGTCGAGAGCTGCTTCTCCGAGCGTCTGGCTATCAACTTCTCGAATTTGGTGACTGCAGATTTGGCCACCTTCTTCTTTTTTGGCAGACCTATGTCCTCAGGGGAACGTATCTCGTCGGCAAACCGAAGGGTCTGTGCTCGGAGAATTCCATTCTCCGCCGCTATCGCCACCAGGTATTCCTTGCCGCGCATAACAAAAGTTCCGATTCCCGCGCGCCCATTCTCTTCCATTGTTTTTGCGAGAAGACGATAGGCTTTTTCAGTTCCGGCGCCTGGAGTCAGATAGTATCCGCGTTCAAAGTAGATCGGTGGGATCGCCTGATCATCTACAAAGCGCCGCAAATCGATGTCGCGACTCTTCCGTGGAGCGAGCTTTTCCAATTCGTCATCGGTGACGACTATATACTTGCCCTTTTCGATCTCATATCCGCGGATCATTTGATCATCGTCGAGGTCCCGGCCGCTTTCTTGCGAGTAATATCGTCGACTGAGCGGAACACCGTCCGGCGAGAGCATTCGCAGAGGCGCGCGATCGCTTCGGTTTGCGGGATACATGTCCACCGGAACGCTGACCAACCCGAAGGTGATCGTGCCCGACCATAACGGTCGCATCATCGTCTTGTTGACTTCGGTCTTCTCTTGTCTGGCTCGTCTAGGCAGCGACTTTCTCCTTTTGCTTTTTCAAGCTGGCGATGCTCCTGGACAATGCGTTGTCGAGTGATGAAGTCCCTCGTTTCGATTGCACCGAGTGAAGCCGCGGTCTCTTACCTTTTGCCTTCTGCTCAATAAACTCCTCGACTCGCTCGCGATACTCATCTTGAAATTCCGCAGGGTCGAATTCACCTTCAAGTAGTTCGACCAGTTGCTTTGCCATGCTGATTTCTTTCTTATCAAGGGCTCGACCTCCGAGGCTGGGCAGATCCTCCGCGGAGATAACCTCCTCGGCATGGCGCAGCGTAACCAGCATCAAATAGTCATCCTGTGACCGGAGAGCGCCCAGGTATTCTTTGCCGCGCATTACCCAACGAGCGATGCCCTCCTTTTCTTGATTGGCAAGCGCGTCCGCAAGCGCGAAGTAGGCTTGTTCGTCGCCGTTGGGCCCAAGATAGTAAGGCCGATCGTACCACTGGCTGCTGATGTGCTCCGGGGAAACGAATCGCATAATCTCGATGTCACGCGAGGGCTTGGGTTGGAGCTTTTCCAGGTCTTCATCTGTCAGAATCACAAATGTGCCCGGCTCGACCTGATAGCCTTTCTGGATCTCGTCGTTGGGCACCTCTTCATTCGTCGCGGGATTCACCATGTGCTGTTTAACCCGGGACTCCGTTCGTTCTTCAAGGATGTGGAAATGCACCGTCTTGTCGACGACTGCGGAGTATAGATCAACAGGAACGGCAGTCGTGCCGAGCTTTAGTTTGCCTTTCCAGATCGCCCGTGCGGCCATATTAAGTTTCAGCCTCTTCAGGACTCTTACAGGTTACGCAGAGAACATTCACCGAAACGGTTTCCTCCACGCAGAACGAACAAAGCTCGCCATCACAAGCCACGCAGCGGTAGCCCGTTTCGTACACGTACGCATGACCGCATATCGCACAGCGGTCACGTCCCGATTCGAGCCACCAGGGTTGTTTTCCTGCCTCTTTGCGCATCTATTCGCCCATCTATCCGATATCGTAGGCAGTTTCAATTCCACGACAGCGTGGACGCCTGATGCGCAACGGCTCTCTGTCGGCGTTTTGTCAGCCGCTGGCGAGCGACTACCCAGCCGCTGTATCATGCACGGCGCTTCTCACATTTTTTAAACCAGGAGGGCTTCATGTTTTTTGGGGCAGCAATGTTCGCAACCGACTACGCGATCCGTCCAGATGATCTGGCTCGCGAGCTTGAGCAGCGCGGGTTCGAATCGCTTTGGCTTCCCGAGCATACTCACATCCCGGCAAACCGGCGCACGCCTTATCCCGCGGGCGGAGATCTACCCAAGGAGTACTGGCACTCTCACGATCCGTTTGTCGCACTGACTGCGGCGGCTATGGCAACGACGAAACTCCGAGTCGCGACCGGCATCTGCCTGATAATCGAGCGCGATCCGATCACCACGGCGAAAGAGGTAGCCAGTCTCGACATGCTGTCAGGAGGGCGCTTCATCTTTGGCATCGGCGGCGGATGGAACGCCGAGGAGATGGAGAATCATGGAACGGAGTACAAAACGCGCTGGCGTGTGCTGCGTGAACGGGTGCTCGCGATGAAGGAGATCTGGACGAAAGATGAAGCAGAATTCCACGGCGAGTTCGTAAACTTCGATAAGCTCTGGTCGTACCCGAAGCCCGTGCAGAAGCCTCACCCACCGATACTGATGGGTGGCGACGGTCCCACTACTTTTGACCGGGTGATTGAGTTCTGTGACGGATGGATGCCGATCGGATACCGGATGCCAAACGTTGCGGAGAAGATCGCGGCCCTGCATCAACGGGCCCAGGCCGCGGGGCGTGATCCCAAGTCGATTTCGATAACGATCTTTTATGCGAATCCCGACCCCGCCGCGATCGAGGTACTTGAGAGCGCGGGAGTCGAGCGCGCGATCTTCATGGTGCCGCCCGCTGAGCGAGACACTGTGCTTCCGCTGCTCGATAAGTACGCGGCACTGATTAAGTAAAAGTCGCCGCCCGTTGTCGCGCATAAAAGTAGCGTAGACGGTCCAGTACGCGATTGTTGGCACTTTTTCGGCGGCTGCGCGCATCCTGGACCGTCTACGCTACACTCCCGACGAGTGAAACTCAGCCCACAGAGTTTCGATTCTCGGCTTCAAGTCTTTGTCTTGAAAATTGTGAACGTACGGCGAGAACCTCTTTTTCCGGGTGTTGTACAAATCGAAAGTCCCGACGGTTGTGTCCTGGTGCATGATATACACCCTGGCGAATTGCTCGTTATACACTCGATCAAAGCGAGCATCGATTCCATTCACCATGAGAAACGTGATCCACGCATCTGTCTTCCTGATGAGTTCGTTGACTAAGTCGCCTTCCTCGACGGCAGACTGACGCGAGCCCGCCCCCTGCTTGGCTAAAGTGTCCGCGCGATCGTTCCAGCGATTCCCGGTGTGACTATCAACCTTGTGCCAGTGAATCTTGATCGCGCACTCAGCTACGAATCGGGCGTAGTCTTTCGTCAGAGGCTGATTGGTTTTCCATTGGCGGGTAGCCCATTTCTCGATGCCGAGGTAGTCGTAGTAAATCGATACTTCGTCGACCGAATGCTCGCAGCACCAATTCAAGGCTTTTTTTACCGCGACAAGTTCGCCGGCCACCTGGCGGGTTCCGTTCACCTCCGAAGCGTCGACCGCGCCCGACAGCTCATCCACGACTTTCCCGTTCTCGAGCACGACTGCGCCGTAGCCAGTCGCTCCATTGATGAACGAACCGTCAACATATATCTCGAATTTGTGTGTGCTCACGGACGGAATTGTGAATCAGAGAATGCAAGTGGTCAATCCGCAGCCGTAGCTAACAGCCTGGCAGTGGTGATGCCGGTTTCTCTTGTCAGCTCTAGGCCACCGCCCAGGGGAAGCGGCGCCCCAGGGCCTGCTCGACGGTCGACAAAGCGCGAGCAACGTCGAATGGCTTGGTGATATAGTCTGCCGCCCCGGCCTGCATCGCTTCGGCAACCGTTCGGTCGTCAGTCTTTCCGGAGACCATGACGACGACCGTGCTGGGGCTTCGGTTGACGATGAGCCGGCAAAGACCGAGCCCCGACATTCCCGGGAGCCCGATGTCTACCAGTGCCAAATGGAAGAACCTTGAGCCCATCACCCTGAGAGCTTCTCCCGCGCTTTCAACGCTCGAGCACTGGAATCTTGAGCTGAGTATTTCGGTCAGAAGCGAGCGAACGGGCGCTTCGTCTTCGACAATGAGGATTGCAATTCCTGTGTCCGGCATAGCGAACTCACAAAGGCTGCTCCTAACGCCATCCAAGTAGGTTGTAGCTTATCCCACTATGTTATTAAACGCAACAAGAATTCCTGGCGATTCGGATCAATGTTGGCTCCTGACCTTGGTTAGAATGTCATTTTGCGGCGGCAGGCTTCACGTTCTTCTCGAAGAAATCCATAATAGCCGGAAACGTCGAGGCCACCACGCTCAGATGATCGCCGTCGGGGACTTCCAGATAGCTGACTTTCAGACCGGCCTTCTCAGCCGCTGCTGACATAACGCGCGAACCCTGAACCGGAACAACGCCGTCCTGCGCTCCGTGAACTAACATCGCCGGCGTGTCTTTCAGCTTCGCCAAGAGACCGGTCAACGCGTCGCCTTGCGCGGGAGCGCCGCCTGATACCGGTGCGATGGCCGCGAACAGTTCCGGTTTGCTCGAAGCCACCACCCACGCGCCGAAGCCACCTATCGAATGTCCAGTCAGGTAGATCCGCGAGGCGTCGATCCTGTAATCGCGAGTCACCGCGTTGATGACTTCAAAGACATCTTCCTGACTCAGTCCAAAGCGGCCCCGCCCGTTTACGCCAACCAGAATGTAGCCTCGGCGGTCAGCCTCGCCTTTGATGACCGCAGGATCGAACAGCCCGCTGAAGTAGTAACGCTCGTCGCCGAGCGCGCCGTGCAACATCACAACCAGCGGCGTTGCACTCGCGCCGTCGTATCTTCCGGGCACATATACTCGATAGGGAAAGAGCTTGCCGTCAGGCGCTTGATACGCGCGTTCGACTTCTCCGCGTTCGCGCGCAAACGGATTCTGTCCTCTGGCAAGAGCGGATAATTCTGCTTCGATGCGATCGATTTCCTGGTTGGGGTTGAGCTCGACTTCGCCTCTGGTCCTGATCAACTGCGACAGACGTTGAAGCTGAAACTCCGGAGTGGCGATCAGTGGCGCGAGAGCCTTCACCTTCATATCGGATGATTTCTTGATGCTCGCGATTGTGCTGGACATCTGCGCAATGCTGTCGCTGAAGTTGCTGATGGCGTAGACCTGCCGCTTGATCTCGGCGATTTTCTGACCGCCGGCTTCGATCCTCGCGACCACATCGTAAGCGCCATCGCGCAGCAAAAGAGTGCGCGCCGCATTGTTGCTTGTTTCTGCGATGCTCAGCCGTTCCGCTATAGGCAGCGGTTGCGTGAGCTGTGGAGCCGATTGTGCCTCACCGGATCTTGAACCGGCCTCACCCGCGACGATCTGGAAGGTCACCGTTGGCGGAGATGCGAAGACCTTCTCAATGCTCGCCGGAAACATTCGGGTGAGCGACATTTGAAGCATCTGGTTAGGTTCGACTACCAGACGGTCGGTTTCAAGCGTCAGCGAACCGATGAACTTCTGACGCTCATCCCACTTCTTCCCGGCGGCTAGCGCTTGAGCCTCGCTCAGCACTTCGAGGATGCCCGGGACGTCGCCGCGTTTGAAGGCTTCCTCAGTTCGCTTGCGCAGCGTTTCAATCGCGGAGAGGTTTGCGCCCGCGCGGCGCTTCTCGGTGTAGACACGATTGAACTCTGTATAGCGCGATAATAGGTCGGTTAAGAAGGGAACTTGTTGCGCGGTTGCGAATGGCTGATCCAGCGCCCCAATAGCAACCAGCACAAAAGCAATGAGTGTTTTTCTCATCGGTGAGCTTCCCTCACGGATTATTTCGATGGAGTGTAGCACAGCGAGGCGAGGCTGCAACCTACTTGCTCAGAACCTTTGAGAGAAACCGGCCGGTGTGCGATTGTTCACACTCGACGATCGCGGAAGGCGGACCAACCGCGACGACGCTGCCGCCCTCATCGCCGCCTTCCGGGCCCAGATCGATGAGCCAGTCGGCGCTCTTGATGACATCCAGATTGTGCTCGATTATGACTATCGACCCACCGGCCTCGATCAGTTGCCTGAACGCCGCAAGCAGCTTGTTGATGTCGTCAAAGTGCAGCCCGGTCGTCGGCTCGTCAAAAATGTACAGCGTGCGTTCGCTCGATCGCCTCGATAAAAAGGCTGCCAGCTTTACTCGCTGCGCCTCGCCTCCCGACAGCGTTGTCGCAGACTGGCCGAGCCTCAGATAGCCAAGCCCAACATCGTCCATCACGCGCAGCTTCGAAGCGATGCGATTCACGTTTGCAAAGAACAACAGCGCTTCACGCACCGTCATGTTCAGCGCGTCGTGGATCGAACGGCCCTTGTATTTCACGTCCAGCAACGCCGCCTTGAAGCGCATGCCTTTACACTCTTCGCAGGTCAATTCGACGTCGGCGAGGAACTGCATTTCTTTTATCTCGACGCCGTTGCCCTCGCATCGCTCGCAGCGGCCGCCCGGCACGTTGAAGCTGAAGTGCGACGAATCGAAGCCGTGCGCCTGCGCTTCGCGAGTCGATGCGAACAGGTCGCGGATCGCATCGTACACCTTGATGTAAGTCACCGGATTCGAACGCGGAGTGCGGCCGATCGGGGATTGATCCACCAGCACTACGTCATCCAGATACTGCGCGCCGTCGATCCGTTTGAATGAGCCGACGGGCCCGGTCCATTCGCCACGCTGTTTTTTGATTCCGGCGTAGATGATGTCGTGCACCAGCGTTGACTTTCCTGAACCCGACACCCCGGTGATGCACACCATCATCCCGAGCGGAATATCGACGTCGACGCCTTTCAAGTTGTGCTCGCTCGCGCCGCGGATCTCGAGCGACCGAGGGCCGATCAATCGGCGGTTCTTTGGCGGCTTGATCTCGAGCTCTCCGCGCAAATATTTCGCCGTGAGCGATTGACCGCGCTTGATCATCTCCTGCGTCGTGCCCTGAAAGACTACTTCACCGCCGAGCTCTCCCGCGCCCGGACCGATGTCGATGAGTTTATCGGACGAGAGCATCATCTCCGGCTCGTGCTCGACGACCAACACTGTGTTACCAATGTCGCGGAGATTTTTCAGAATGCGAATCAGCTTGGCGTTATCGCGCGGATGCAGGCCGATCGATGGCTCATCCAGAACGTACAGCGCTCCTACAAGCGAAGCCCCAAGATTGGTCGCGAGCTGAATGCGCTGAGCTTCGCCGCCTGAAAGCGTCGAAGCCAGGCGGTCGAGCGTCAGGTACTGCAATCCAACGTCGATCAGGAATTTCAATCGACTGCGAATCTCGTGCAGCAATCGTCCGGCTATTCCCATTTCAGCGACGCTCAGGGTCTGGTTGTCGAAGAACCCGGCCGCCTCGGCGGCGCTCATTGCACAGACTTCAGGCAGCGTCTTGCCGCTGACTCGGATGAGCCGCGCTTCGAGTCTCAGCCGCGAGCCTCCACAGTCGGGGCACAGCGTGTAGCCGCGATATTTCGATAGAAACACCCGCACGTGCAGCTTGTACTTTTTGGTTTCGAGCCAGTCGAAGAAGCCCTTCACTCCATCGAAACCATTGCGGCCCTGCACGATCGTCTTCTGCTGTTCGCGAGTCAACTGGCTGAACGGAACGGTGGTCGGGATGCCTGCCTGCTTAGCGAATCGAAGGAGTTCTTTTTGTGCCCATTGGTATTGAGGTTTCATCCAGGGTTCGATCGCGCCCTTAGCAAGACTCAGCTCGTGATTGGGAATGACGAGGTTCAGGTCGAGCCCAATAGTGTTTCCGAAACCCTGACACGTCGGGCAGGCGCCAAACGGGTTGTTGAAGCTGAACAGTTGCGGCTCAGGCGTCGCATACCGAAGAGCGCAGCGCTTGCACTCAAAGCCTTCTGAAAACTCCAACCGCAGGCGAGCCTCGCCGGCCGTTTCGATGATCGCCTGGCCGTGACCTTCCTGATAGCAAACCTCGAGCGAGTCGACTAATCGCGTTCGGGTATCGGGCTTGACCATCAATCGATCGACCAATACGAACGTGTCATTGAAGTCGGTACCCGCAAAGCTGTCGGGCGTCGCAAGCTCGATCGTGGCACCGTCCTTATAGAGGCGAGTGAAGCCGCGCTGCATCAGGCTCATTAAGTGCGCGTCGATGCGCGTGCGTTCACTTGCGGCTGACTGACGCGACCCTCGCTTCTTCTGTTTGCCGCCGCCATTCGAACCGGCCGCTGTTTCATCCATTCCGGCGGCCGCTGGGAACAAGACGTGGAAACGGGTGTCTTCCGGGAGCTTCAACACTTCACCAGCGGCTGACTCCGGGGTGTCGCGTTTTACTTCTTCGCCGCAGTTCGAGCAGAACGTCTTGCCGATGCGCGCGAACAGCAGCCTCAGGTAATCATAGATCTCTGTCTGAGTGGCAACGGTCGAGCGGGGGTTTCGAGTCGCATTTTTTTGGCGGATGGCAATTGCCGGGCAGATGCCGATGATCTCGTCGACATCAGGCTTATCCATGCGCTCCAGGAACTGGCGCGCGTATGCAGACAGGCTCTCGACGTAGCGTCGCTGGCCTTCGGCATAGATCGTGTCGAACGCGAGGCTCGATTTGCCCGAGCCGCTCACCCCGGTGATAACGGTGAGCTTGCCGAGGGGAATATCGACGCTGATGTTCTTGAGATTGTGGACTCGCGCGCCTCGGACGCTGATGACTTCTTCGGGCATTGATCTCAGCTCTGGCATTGATTCTCGCCTTCGCATGTCGGCGTCACGGCGCTCATGCGAATCCTAAAGTTTACCATCCGAAATGGGGAGGATCAATTCGCGTGGTGGGCATAGAGCGTTCTATCTAGCCCCGCTGCCGCATTTCTTATTGAAGAATAGTGAAGTCGTAAGATGGCACGCGCGCGTCGGCAGCTTGCGCGAATTCATTAGAGACAGCCAGTGAGGGCACCAACCTTCAGCACCATGCTCGTGGTCGGTCGGGGTGGCTTGCCCCGCCCGTACCGGAATAGTTGGTCATTCAAAGAGCGGGGCAAGCCGCCCTTCCTGACCACGAGCATTCCAAGACATCGATTGATTCTCGGATAAGTGTTCTCGCAAGCCCATGCGGGTACTCTTAGTGTCCGCTGAATTCTGAGACTAGTCGTCGTATTTGAGCAGCGATGAAATCTTATAGCCGGGAAACCGGTCGCGGCCTCTCAAGAAGCTCAGCTCGATCACAAACGCAAGCCCGGCCACCGTTCCGCCGAGTCTCTCGACAAGGTCCACAACCGCCCGCGCCGTGCCGCCGGTAGCCAGCAGGTCGTCGGCGATGATGACCCGATGCCCGTCGCCAATCGCGTCCTTGTGAATCTCAAGCGTGTCGGTGCCGTATTCCAGGTCGTAGGTTATGGACTCGATGGCAGCCGGCAATTTTCGCGGCTTGCGCACTGGCACGAAGCCCGCCTTCAAACGATATGCGAGCGCGGGCGCAAAGATGAACCCCCGCGCTTCCATCCCAATTACTGTGTCGATGTTCGGATCGTCTATGCACTCGACCAACCGGTCGATGGTGGTTCGCAAGCCGTAAGGATTCTTGAGCAGGGTGGTTATGTCATAAAACTGGATTCCCGGCTTTGGAAAATCGGGAACGGTTCGGATCATTTCTTTAAGATTGTCCACGAAGTATCTCCAGTGTTGTCAAAAGAGAACATCGAATCCGGCGTAACGTCCGGTGGCTTGCATCTCCATCTCGTCAACTCGAGTGACTTTACCGTATGACGGTCCGCGCTCGAGGGCGGCGCGGAACTCGGCGACCGCAGTCTGCGAGCCTTCAGCGATTGCCTCGACGGTTCCATCAGGTAAATTCCGAACCGTTCCCGCGACTCCCGCCTGACGCGCCTCTCGAATCGCGAAATAGCGAAAACCCACACCCTGAACTTTTCCCCTTACTATGAATCGCCGAGCTATAGTCATACGCAGCAAGACCCAAGAGGCGGGGACGTGAACCGTGAATCGTGATGCGTGAACAGATGCCTTCACGGATCACGCTTCACGTTTCAGTTCTCCGAGTCTTGGGTCTAAGAAAAGTGGTCGGGGCGATTGGATTCGAACCAACGACCTCTCGGTCCCGAACCGAGCGCTCTACCAGGCTGAGCCACGCCCCGTATGACGAAGTGGAATGATAGCCGCCCGGTCGCCGAGTTGTCAAAGCAGGGTGGTATGTGTCCTGAGAATTAGGAGACTGCCCAAAGCAGCGATCCAATCATTTTACCTCGTAGTGGCGAATTGATTCGTTTGGCCAAGACGCAACGAATGAATTCGTTACTAAGAAAGTGAGTCGTGCGGCGGCTGCTGCTGGCCTTCAGTGAGCATCTCGATAAACTTTCGCGCAGCGCCGCTAAAAATTTTCCCTTTGCGATAGATGATCCCAATGGGTCGCGCGAAGCTTTCGGTGAAATTCACCGCGCGCAGCGTCCCCGCTCGCACTTCGTTTTGGACGGTCGCTCGAGGAACGATAGTCAGCCCCAGATCAGCTTCGACCGATTGCTTGACGGTCTCGATGTTATCGAGCTCCATCACGTACTGCACGCTTATGCCGTGGTCCCGGAGTATCTTGTCGACAGCTTTTCTCGTTGGAATGTCCCGCTCGAACCCAATGAATCGCTGTCCGTCCAGGCCGCTGATATCAATTCGCTTCTTGCCCGCAAGCTGATGTTCCGGGCTGCACACAAGAACCAGCGGGTCGCTTCCCAACGGCATAATTTCGATCTGTGGCCGCGCCGTCGGATAAGCCACAATACCCATGTCGATCACATGGTTGATTACGTCCTCGTATACTTTGTTCGGCCGGCTGTATTCGATATGAACGTTTACTTGCGGGTACGACTTGATGAAGCGCTTCAGCACTGGGGACAGCTCGTGAATGCCGACCGAATAAATTGTTGCCACTCGAACCTGCCCGCTCACAATATTGCCCAGCCCTTTCATCTCTTCAGTGAGCGAGTTGAAGCGATCGATGATCTCGCGACAACCCTGGTAGAAAGTCATCCCGGCTTCCGTGGGGACCATAGTGCCACCTCGACTTCGCTCGACCAGTCTTCGGTTGAACTTATCCTCTAACGCGCGGATCTGCTGACTGACCGCTGATTGGGAGATGAAATTCTTGGTCGCCGCCTTTGAGAAGCTGCGAGTGTCAATGAGATCGCAGAAGACCTTCAGAGACTCAATGTGCATAACCCCACCTTATTAGCTGAGTCTTTGCTGCTCAGGGTTACTTATATCATAATCTTTGGAAGAAGGAGGCCCGCAGATCCGTCTAATGGCTTAAACCGCAACAGAAGGAGCGAAGAAGCGAGGGTATTTCAATGGAGAGTTTCTTGCACGACCTGAGATACGCAGTTCGGCTGCTCGCCAAGAGCCCGGGCGTCACGGCGATGGCCGTGCTCGCGCTTGCCCTGGGCATCGGAGCGAACACCGCGATCTTCAGCCTGGTCAATGGAGCGCTGCTTCGTCCGCTGCCCGGCGTGCGGGACCCAGATCAGCTCGTCACGCTGGAGCGAACGCAGGACGGTAGGGTCCAGTTCAGCTTCGGCTATCCGGACTATATTGACTACCGCGACCATAGTAGTCCTCTAGTTGACGTGGCGGCTCATTGCGGGACGCCGCTCAGCTTCAACAATGGTGCGAGCGAGCGGTTGCGCGGCGACCTGGTTAGCGGCAACTATTTTTCAGTTCTCGGAGTAAAGTCCGCCGTAGGGCGTCTCATTACCTCCGACGACGACGACCAACCCGGCCAACATCCGGTCGCCGTCCTGAGCTACGGTTTATGGCTCCGGGCATTCGGATCTGATCAGGACGTTGTTGGACGCGGGATGAAGCTAAACGGATACGACTTCACAATTGTCGGCGTCGCGCCGCGGGACTTCAGCGGCACAGAAACCGGGCGGGCATACGATGTTTGGATCCCGATCAAGATGCAGGTCCAGGCGATGCCGAGAACGATGGGACGGCACTGGTTCAATGATCGATCCGCCGGGTGGCTCGGGTTGTTCGGACGGATCAAGCCAGGCGTTTCGGTTGAACAAGCTCAGGCCGAGTTAACCACGATAGCTCGCGGCCTCGAACAGAGTTATCCCGACACCAACGCAGGTCGTAGCGTCTCGGTGCTCGCAGGCCTTGGCCTGGATTCAAACGACCGGGTCAGCTTCCGCAACTTTCTCACGCTCTTGCTTGCTGCGGTTATGCTGTTGTTGCTGATAGCTTGCAGCAACGTCGCGAACCTTCTTCTCCTGCGCGCGACATCGCGACGTAGAGAAATTGCCGTGAAGCTGGCGCTGGGAGCCACTCGTGGGCGGCTGGTCCGGCAGTTGTTGACCGAAGGACTGCTGCTCTCAGTGATTGCCGGCGGCCTGGGATTGCTGTTGGCTCCCTGGTCCGCCCAGTTGATTATGGCCTTTCAGCAACCAGCGTACGGGCTGCGCGGCATCGACATCAGTCCGGATGCGCGAGTACTCGCATTCACCGCTTTGCTCTCCATTGTGACTGCAGTCGTGTTCGGCCTCGCGCCGGCAATGAAGGCCTCGAGAGTCGATCTGGTAACGTCCCTCAAAGACGGAGCGCCAAGCTCCGGACACCGCAAGTCGCGTCTGCAGGGCAACCTGGTCGTCGCACAGGTCGCGGTCTCGCTAGTGCTGCTGATCGGCGCGGGCCTCGCGGTCAGGACGATGCGAAAAGCCTTGACGATGGATCGAGGCTTCGATAGCGAGAACATGCTGTTGATGTCGATGGACCTTACCATTCGAGGATACAGCGAATCACAAGGTCGATCGTTTTACGAAGAACTGATCAAACGGGTTGACGCGCTGCCTGGCGTAGTCTCCTCAAGCCTGGCGAAGACCGTTCCGCCCAACGACTGGAGCGACAGACTCTCAGTGTTCCTTCCGGGAGAGGAGCCCCCACCGGACGTGTTGCGCGCGCGCGACGATCTCGGGTTGAGAGTCGATGCCAACCGTATCGCGCCAGACTATTTTCGAACCCTTGGTATTCCAATTCTCGAAGGACGTGAGTTCACTAATCAGGACCGACTGGGTACATCACCGGTTGCGATTCTAAACGAAAGACTGGCCAATCGGCTTTGGCCCGGGGAGAGCGCAGTCGGTAAACTCCTGTCGGTGCCTTTCTGGCATGAGCCGCGGCCTCCGGTTCAGATCATCGGAGTAGCAAGAGATACCAGGCATCGCTCTCTGCTCGCGGACATACCACTGCTTGTTTACCTTCCGGAACTGCAAGTCTACGACGGAAGAGCAACGCTTGTTGCGCGCACCAGTGGCGCTGCGACGCGGCTTATTCCAGCGATTCGCGGCGAGGTGGCCGCGCTGGATAAGGACCTTTCGCTCTATGCTGTAAAGACCATGTCCGAGCAGATCGAGAGCACTCTTTGGCAGCAGCGCACGGCTGCCGGATTGATCGGCATCTTCGGCTTGCTGGCGCTGGCGCTGGCGGCAATTGGAATCTACGGAGTGATCGCTCATTCAGTCGCGCAACGGACGCGCGAGATTGGAATCCGAATGGCATTGGGAGCTGACGCGCGCGGCGTGCTGCGAATGATCTTGAGACAGGGACTGGTGCTTGCTCTGACCGGAGTGCTCGTGGGCCTCGCGGCTGCGTTCGCGCTTACCCGGCTTATGTCGTCTGTGCTGTACGGAGTCAGCGCAACCGATCCGCTGACGTTCGTTATCTCGAGCGTGGCGCTGGTAGGAGTAGTTCTGGGAGCCTGTTTCGTGCCTGCCCGCCGGGCGACCAAGGTTGACCCGATGATTGCGCTGAGATGCGAATAGCGACGCATTTGTTATTTTCTATTTTCTATTTGTCATTTGATATTTGCCATTGACTGATCCTCTTCAATAGCAAATGACAAATAGAAAATAGAAAATAGAAAATGACAGATGAACCCCTCGTCACTACAATGCTCGAATGACTCAGAACCCGCCGGGACGAGCCGTTGGCTACACTCAGCTCCTGCGTAGCAATCACAACTTTCGCCGCCTGTTCGTCGGACAGCTGGTTTCGCAGACCGGGGACTGGTTCAACTCGGTAGCGCTGTTCACCCTGCTGCTTTCGCTCACCGGATCGGGCGAGGCCGTCGGCTACATTCTTATCATCAAATTGCTGCCTTCATTTTTCGCTGGCCCGCTCGCTGGCGTGGTCGCCGATCGTTTCAATCGCAAGACCATAATGATTGTGGCCGACATCGTTCGCGGCTTTCTGGTGCTTGGCTTCTTGTTGGTCCAACGGCCCGAGCAGGTGTGGCTCGTTTACGCGATTGCCGCACTCGAAGTAGTCGTATCGACTTTCTTCGACCCGGCAAAGTCAGCGGCAATCCCAAACATCGTTTCGCGCGAAGAGCTGATCCCAGCGAATGCGTTGTCAGCGGCGTCATGGTCGGTGACGCTGGCTTTAG
>DATLWF010000745.1:0-6225 GCA_035576605.1 Blastocatellia bacterium
ACACGAGTGATAGCATGGTGTTCGTATGGAGTCCGAGTGCTTGCTCGGTAGCGGCCCTTCCACTGGATCAAAGTTTGTAGCGACAGCGTTTCTGCGAATCAGGAAGGCAGCCTTTGTACTATCGCAGGAAATTGATCGCGGCCGAGCGAACGCCATCAGTGTTGAGCACACTGACTGAAACTTGTTTGCCGGCAGGAACCAGGCGATTCCAGTCCTCGCTCGACGTGAGTTGTCGTGGCGCCTTGGCGCTTTTCTTATGGTTTAGCGAGTCGTGGACTCGCTCGCCGTCAATCAAGATGTCCGCACCGGGGGAGAATGCTCGGCCCTTCACCACCATCCGGCCGTCGGAATCAACAAACACCAAGCTCACCTCCGGGGACGAGAGTTCGCGTTGCTCAGAATCGAGAGTGTATTTAACAAATGCGATGCATGTCTCATCGGTCGTTTGCTCGCCGGGACCGATATCCTTCAGCGGAAAGTTGGGATTCTCGTTGTTGCTCCTCGAGTTATTGTAGTGGGCAGTCAGCCTCAAGTGCGCGCCAGCCGCTATCGCGCTCGGCTCCTTAAACTGATAGAGTCGCTGCCAGTGCGCATCCCAGTCGTCGACTTCGATAAGGCATTGTGACCCCTCGGCGGAGTGTGCCTCAATCTGCATATCGTGTCCGAGCAATTGCATATGCGGTGCAATTCCCAGCACGTGGAAGTCCCCACCGTTGACGATCTGCGGACTGGACGCGCTAACCGCGTAGTTTGGATCGCCCGCTGGAATTGTGAACGCTTGGTTGATCAGCGATAACACTCGAAGTTGCTTGGTGACAGGCCTGCGTGCGAAGTAGAGACCGACAGCAGTCTGATCGAGCCCTCCGTCTCCGTGATGCACGTGGTAGTGAATCTTCAGAACCAGATTTGCGCCTTTCGGAATCAACCATCCAGCGCCGTCGGTTTCAAACTGTGACGTTTGGCCCGGCACCCACCAAAACACCGGACTGGTCTTGGCGAACTGCGAGTCGTTCGGACATTGGAAGCCTGGCAATGGATCGGAATCGTCAAGCCGCTGCGATTCACCGTTCGTGTCGAGGTAAACGATCGCATGATGCACGATGTTGCGCGCCGTTGGTTTCACGTCTATGGCGGTGATGAACCGATCGCCTCGCAGAGAAGACGGCAGTGAAAAGCATCGGTAAAGATCATCGCCGAGGTTGACCTGAAAGGCGCGATCCGGCCGCAACACGACGTCAGGCTCACCCAGAGACCACGACTCGTCAAACTGAAGTGGAGGAAGCAGGTCCCCAGAGGTTCCTTCCGGCGTGCCTTCGGCTACCCACCGGGCGATTATTTCGCGCTCCTCGGCGGTCAGCCGGGTGACTCCATCTAATGCGGCACAGTCGGGGCCGGCTTTCCACGGGGGCATCTCTCCCGATTCGGTTGCCTCGCGCATGGCTTCGGCGAACAACTTTGCCTGACTGTATGTGACAAGTGAAAACGGAGCGATGTCGCCGTCGTGATGACAAACCTGACACTTCTGCTGTAGCAGCCTGACCACTTGGTTGTTGAAGGTGACCGCTTCAGACCTCACCCGGCCCGTTGGGTGCCGCTCGACGCAGGTCCAAATTAGCCCCATAAGGATAAGCGGCAGAAAGTTCAGTCTCTTCGGTTTCATCAGAGTCAATCACCGAAATGCGCCCCGTTTTTCCTAACTCTTCTAGTCTTGATCATCTTATTTGTCAACTCGATCGCAAGTTGTTGATCGCGATCTTAAGTGCGCTTTCAAAGACATCAAGCTCAAGGAACAGTTCGCCAGTATGGGCGTCGCCCGGAGGGACGAGATCGACGGTAGTGATGTATATGTCGTGCACGCTTCGACGGCTGGCAACAAGCGAGAGCAGCTCTCTTCGACGCGCAGACCGGATTGCCGTTCGCCTAATAAGCCACCATCGCCAGCGCCAGCCACAAAGCTATCAAAGCCATAGACAACTTTCTGGCCCATTCTTAACTTGAAAGATAGAATCCACGTTGTATGGCGCCGCGCGGCCACCTGAAGCTGACGTTATGCCGCAAGGACTGTTGCAGCTGGAAAAAAAGGAGACATTCTTATGTTGAAGAAGACAGTTTGCTGTGCGTTCGTCGTTTTCTCTGTTGGCTGGTTCGCGGCGAACAGGATTTTCAACACTAGCGCGCGGACGGACAACAACGTACTTACAAGCAGCCTGGCTCAGGCGGACAAACAGCAAGCTCAGCCCCCCGTTAATGCAGCTGAACGGGATGAGGCAATAGCCGTGATAAAGAAAAGAATTGTCGGGCGTGAGGATGAGCCCGCCGAGAAGGTATTCAAAAACATCGAAATACTTAAAGGGAAGAAGGCGTCGCGCCTACCGGGTATGATGTCGGCACTGACTGGCTTGCTCGGGGTGAATTGCACCTACTGCCATGTCAAGGGTCAGTGGGATAGTGAGGAGAAACCGACCAAGCAGACCGCGCGCAAGATGTTTCTGATGATCGTGGGCATTAATAAGGATTACTTTGAGGGCAAGAATGCGGTGTCCTGCTGGACGTGCCACCGAGGCAATCCCCATCCGCCAATACAATAAAAGTGGAGGTATGCGAGGTGTCCCTGGACCCGGCTACCGAAGTCATTCGACCGGACTGCCCGATGGCAGGCTTTCAAGGTGCCTCCCTGATGTAGATTGAATGCCGTTCGCGGGCGGCCGGTCAATTGGCGTTAGATGCCTGCAATTACATGACTCAGGTTGTGATTAGCAGGATAGCAGAATGGAAAAGCAGAAGTTAAATCACATTGGCCAAGGGTGGGCTCTCTTATTCGCACGACTTGTTCTTGGCTTAATATTCTTCATGGCGGGTTTGTGGAAGGTCTTTCAACTAGGCCCCCTCGAACATGCCCGCAAGTATTTTCTACCGTATGCTGATACCTTCTTACCTCTTTGGTCGCTTTGGTTCGTTGGCGTAATTATTCCTTTCTTTGAGCTGTTTGCGGGGGCCCTGGTGATACTCGGCCTGCGGACTCGTGAGGCGCTCGTTTCCCTGGGATTTGTCCTGGTGATTGTGACTTTCGGACACCTTTTGAAAGAACCCCTCTACGAGTTCCACACGCATGTGATTCCCCGCCTTGCATTGTTGCTATTAGTTTTTCTATTGCCGCGTGAATATGATCGATTCTCTTTAGAGTACCTTGTTGGCTACTGGGTGAGGAGAAAAGCGAAGACGAATACTGAAGAGAAGATATAGGTCTCAGAATAAATCACAGGAGGCGCAACGGGTTCGCGGACTCACCCGTGGCTGTTCCGGTATCCCTTCTGGATTATGTCACTCGTGGTTCGTCCGCGATCTCGTTGGGATTGATGGTGGATGTGAAACGTCGACTTAGGTCTTCTTCGGTGGCCGAACGACGATCGAGCCGGCCATGTCCTTGCCGCCTTTCTCGCCGTGAAACTCACAGTGATAAGCGAACGTGCCCGCCTTATCGAACTTGTGCTCGAACTTGTCTCCCTGTTTGAGCACATCGGATTTGAACGAGCCGTTGTCGGCTTCCACTGTGTGCCGACCGCCTTCGTTGACCCACTCGACCGTGGTGCCCGGCGCTACCGTTAGCACCTTTGGTTCAAACTTGAAGCTGCTGATCTTGACGGTAACCTTCTCCTGAACCGGCGCACTCGCGCCAACGGCGCGATTCTTAATCACTCGGGGTCGTGCTGATGACGCGACGGCAGCCGCCAGCACCATTGTAAGGGTCAGGATCATTATCATTTGCTTTCGCATAGTATCTCCTTGAGTTTGGGATCGACTTCATTGGCCGCGCGGCGTCACAGTTATCACCCCGGCCATGTCTTTGCCATGTTGTTCGCCGTGAAAGCTACAGTAATAAGGGTATACACCAGGCGTGTCAAACTTGTGCTCGAACTGGCCTCCGGCCGTTAGCGTGTCGGACTTGAACGAGCCATCATCAGCCTCGACCGTGTGGCGGCCCCTTTCGTCCGTCCATTCGACAATCGTACCCGCCTTGACGGTCAGCTCTTTCGGCTCGAACTGAAAGTTGGAAATCTTGACGCTCACTTTTTCGGCGGCGGCGGCTGACTGAGCCGGAGGGCTCGACGGCTGGGCAACGACCTTCGATGGGTTACCGATGTACCAGACGTAATAGGTGCAAACGCCGATAAGCACCACGACCCACCATAGCGCAAGCTCGGTTCGCATCCACGGCTTGTAACGCTTGAAGCGAAGCTTTTTGGGAACAAGCTTTCTTATCGCAACCAGCACGATGTAGATGCCGAGCACTTCAGCTATCCCGCCGAGGATCGCGTGCACGTAAGGCACCAGGTAGTAAGTCTCCTTGAGCCCACCCGGCACTTGAGGCTGCACCTGCTTATGAAACGACGGGGCCATTATCAGAAATATCATCACCAGGTTAAGCAGCATTACCGATGACTGGCAGTACTTGTGCGCGCGAAACTGTTTGCGTCTGGCAAGGAACATTCCCACCAGCAACGCAAGCCCCATTGCGAGCTGAACAACCAGATTCAAGTCGGCGCGAAAAGTCGCGCCTGTTCCCAGAAAACCGTTCATATGTTTCTCCCGATGATTGGTGTCGAAGCGTGATTAGGCCCTGCAAACAGCTATACCCAACCTTGATTACGCGTAGCGGTTGCTAATCGGATTCCCCGGCCCTGGGGGTGCAGGTATCCTGTCTGCCTCTTCTCGCGTAAGGCGGAGCAGGCAGGATGCCTGTCGCTTCCAGGCTTACAAAGTAGACAAACGTCCGGCCCGGGCGCACAATCAGAGTCAACGGCCGAGGCGGACCAGTTCAATCGCAAACTCTGGACAGAGGTAGTTCAATGACCTACATCGAAGAGACGGTCACTGCGACTGACGGGTTGCGTCTCTATCTGCGAAGGCACGAGCTGACGAACGCGCGCGGTGAGATCCTCATCGCTCACGGGTTCGGCGAGCATAGCGGCAGATATGGCGCGCTGACAGACCACCTCCTTAATCACAACTATTCCGTGACGGCCTATGATCATCGCGGGCACGGGCTGTCGGATGGCTTACCGGGACACGTTGAGAGTTTCGGCGAGTACGACGAGGATCTCGCCAGGCTCATCAGATCCGTGCGCTCGCGCAGTCAGACGAAGTCCCTCTTCCTGATCGGGCACAGTATGGGAGGGCTGATCGCGCTAAGATATGCGGCGCGAAAGGGCGAAACCCTAACCGGGGCGATAATCTCTGCGCCGCTGATCGAAGTTGCGGTCCCGGTTCCCGCCCATAAGCTGATGATCGCGAGAGTCGGCGCACGGATGAATCCCCGTTGGCGCCTCGATAACGAAATAAACCCTGCGAATCTGAGCCGCGATCCTGAAGTGGGGCGGGCTTATGCTGCGGACCCGCTGGTGAATCGCAAGGTGAGCCCGAAATGGTTCGCCGAAGCTACGCGGGCTATGCAAGAGGTCGTTGAGTGGGCTCCTCGGATTACAACGCCGATACTTGTGATGCACGGGACTGATGACAAGCTGGCGAGCGTCGCTGCAACACAGCGAATGTTTGAACGGATTGAGTCTCCGGATAAGGAACTGGTGATATATCCCGGCTATTATCACGAGCTGTTCAACGAGCCCGAGAGACAGGAAGTGTTTGAGCGCGTGACCGAGTGGCTGGATAAGAGGGCTGTAGAGTGAAAGGCAGATTTCAGGTTTCAGATTTTCAGATTCTGAAGTGAGGCAATTACAGATTACAGATTTCAGATTCTGAAGTGAGACAATTTCAGATTCTGAAGTGAGGCTATTTCAGATTTTTAGGAATCTCAGACTTCAGATGCTGTGATCTAAGTCTCTGAGATTTGAGATCTGAGATTTGAGATCTAAGATTCGAGCCTTGGTCACTCAGCCTGAGAAACATCGTTTTTACGACTCGAACATCTAACCCTAGAAAGCTTACAACTCCACTCTCGCGCCAATGCCTCCTACCCTCGCTTTGTCGTATGCAAGCCACGCGGTAACCAAATCCTCAATCGCAAGGCCACACGACTTGAACAATGTTATCTCTTCCGGGGACTCGCGCCCGGGGACCGTGCCTGAAACCACTTCTGCGAGCGTGCCCTTCACATGGCTTGTGTCGATCGCCCCTTCGGATAACGGTATCAGTATCTCGCCCGCCTCGCGGCCTGCCGCGGACTCGGCGTCGATTATCACCCGCGCCCTGCGTACTGTTCCGGTATCG
>DATLWF010000746.1:0-7189 GCA_035576605.1 Blastocatellia bacterium
CCGGGGGCGTAACTACTTTTGAAACACCTGATCGACCGGGACCACTTCAACCTTTTTGGGATTGAAATTCAGCTTGTAGCTCTCGATGATCTTGTCCTCTTCCAGAATCTCTTTTGCAGGCATTGAGGTGTAGCTGATCGGCGACGGCTTGCCCTCGAGCGCTGCCTGCTTGAACGCTTCGGCGCCTTTCGTCACAACCGCGATCTTAACGTTGTCGGCCTGCAGGTACTTCTTGATCGCCCGATTCACGTCCTCGAGCTTTAGCTTCGCGAGCTGGTCGCGCACGTAATCAGTGAAGCTCGGTATGCCGTAATACTTGCTGTCGATCGCGTAGCCTAACTGCGCGTCCTGAGTCTTTGTAAGAGTGTTCACGTTCTTGGTCAGAAAACGCCGCGTCGCGTCGAAGTCTTCTTGTGATATGCCGTTTCTCACAAGCTTGTTCAGCTCGTACAACCCGCCGCGCAAAGCAAACAATCCGTTCTTCGGCTCGACTGGCCGAATCCACACCTGGAAGATCTGCTGCCGCCGGCCGAGGTTTGGATCAGGCTGAAACTGAAACATCCCTCGCGGAAAGTACTCGATGTACGCGTAGTCGCCGTAGTTCAATCCGCGGATCTCGCGCAACCGCTTGTAGAGGTAACTATTGCTCGAACGGTGCTGGCCAAAATACGACTGCACGAGCAGAAGCGCGGGCCAATCCGGATCGGACCGTGTGACCGGGATCGGAAACCCGAATGAGATCGCCGTCGCCGGAGTGTCCTTTTGAATGACCTGCATCTCGAGGCCGCTGATTTTGTCGGGTTGAGTCAGCGCAAGCTTCGAGACCGCACCCGCTGCGAGCTTTGCAGCGACGTCCGATTGGACCTTTTCCTCGAAGCCTTTCGGATAGCCGCCCGCAAGCCCAAGCACGAAGTTAGCCTGCGTATAGTTGTCCCGATAGAACTTCTTCAAATCTTCCACTGTTAGCTTCTCGAGCGACTCGACCGTCCCGATGTTCTGGTGGCCATAAGCGTGGCCGTTGTAGATCGCAACGTAGAGCGCTTCCTTGCCAAGCTCTTCGTCGTTGTTGCCGCGAAGACTCTCTTTGAGAAAGTTGATCGCGTCCGTCCGAAGGCGATTGAAATCATCATCGCGAAAACCGGGATCGAGCAGCATGCCCGAGATGATCCCATAATACTTCTGAAGATTGTCGAGGTGAGTCGTGCCGGCAAAGACAGTCATCTCCTTATCGATCTGCGAACCGAAGCCCGTCGCCATCGGATACATCGCTGCAGAGATTTGCTCATAGCTCATCGCGCGGCTGCCGCCATCCGAGATCATTGAGGCGGTCAACGCGGCTACGCCTTCCTTTCCTTTCGGGTCCAGGGCTGAACCGGCATTAAACAGAAAGCGAAAGCTTACAAGTGGTGACGAGTTGGGCAAGAGTACTGATGCCATGCTTGTGGAAGCCTTTCCGGTGCGCGCGAGGTCCCGAGCGAAACCAATATCCGTCGCGCCTACCGTTAAGATCAACAACACTATTGAAATCAGCGCCAGCCGATTACTGACTCGCATTTTGTTTCTCCTTGTGCGCGAGCACGACTGTGGTACGCTTGGTCTCGACGAAATACTTCTTAGCCATCCGCTGAATGTCCTGAGGTGTGATCGAAGCGTACAGATCGTAGAGCTTGTTCAAAGTCTCGGGCGTGCGCTTCAGTGCAATGTACGGAGCGAGGTTGGCGGCGATCGCTTCGGAGTTATCAAGACTCAGCGCGAATCCGTACTTCAGATTCGACTTCACCGCGCTCAGCTTATCCGCTGCAACCGGGGCCGCCTTGTACGAGTCGAACGCCTTGATGATTTCAGCCTTGGTGTACTCGACGTCCTTGGGGTCTTTAACGCGAGCCACAACCGTCAACAGGTAAGGATCCCGATGGTCTTCAAAGTCTGCGAACAGCGTGTCGACCTTCTGCTCTTTGATGACCAGCTTCTGGTAAAGTTCCGAGGTCTGCGAGAAGCCGAGACTGCTGATAAGATCAAGCGCAGGCTTATCCTTCTCGGTATCCGAATAGGCGGGCCCTTTGAACGCGACCGCAACCCACGGGAGCGTTGTCGTAGGCCACGCAACATCGGTGGACAGCGGCGCGGTCTGTTCAGCCTCGGTTGGTATCTGTGGCGTGTAGCTGCCGCGCTGCCAGCCCGCCCAGTACTTGTTGACCAGTTGCACTACACCATCATGCGTGACGTCTCCGACGACGATGATGGTCACGTATTCGGGCCGGTAGTACCGCTTGAAGAACTCGAGGCTGTAATCGTACATGTTGGGCATGTTCTCGACGTCGCGCAGGAAGCCCATTGTGGTGTGCTGGTAGGTGTGCGTTTTGAAGGCAGTCTCCCGAAGCGACTCATAAATCTGGCGTACGGGACTCGAAGCATTCTTGTTGTACTCGCCAAGCACCGCGCGGGTTTCGGTCTTAAACAGATCGACGGGCACCTTCAGATTCTGAAAGCGGTCAGCCTCGAGCATCATTATCTGATCGAGGTCTTCCTTCGAGAACACGGTGTGATAGACGGTGCGGTCGTCGCTTGTGTAGGCGTTCGAATCCGCGCCGGCGTTCTTCAGAGCCTGGTTGTAGGCTTCGGCGGGGAACTTTTCGGTGCCGCGAAACATCAGGTGTTCGAACAGGTGCGCGAAGCCAGACTTCCCCGCTTCGACTTCGTTGCGGGAGCCGGTGCTGACGGCTATGTACAGCGCAACGATGTTCGGGTAGTCGGTCGGCACGGTTATGACTCGCAAACCGTTTGGCAAGTCATCGGTGAAATACTTGTAGGGGAAAATCTTGTTCTGAGCCGACGTTGTTAGTGGCATAACGATACTCAACAGGAGAAGTGATGCTTTGAACAATCTCATTTCAGCTTACCTCAATATGGATGATTTGATTATCGTTTGGCGGTAAGGGAGTCCGCAAGGTGACGAGACGATGGATTAGGCGCAAAGAAGGTTGGTCACTCAGAAACCTCAGCGCATTAACAGGTCAGGAAGGGTGGTTTACCCCGCTGCCTAGCTATGTCGAGAATTGGTTGAGCGGAGCGTGCCTGGGTATCCGAAAAGACATAACAGCGGGAGTAAACCAGCCTGACTGTCATTGTTTCGCGTAGTCGTCACACCCTAAACATGCGGTCTTCTATCAAACACATTGCACCCCAGCGGGGTGCGGCCGCGGTTCTATAAACATCGCACCCTCCGGGGTGCCTCCCGGCAATCATTTGCCCTGCCCTTTCGTCCACTAGCCATTGTGGGATAATCCGAAACATCGAGATACCGCCACTAGGCACGCGGCTCTGACGCCACGAGCGCGAAGTCGGGGTTGTTCCTGCGGCGCCAGATGAAACCGTCGAGGACATAGTGCACGAGTTGAGGGAGCGCAAGCAGAGGCACCAGCACAAGTTTCAATGTTCCTATCTCCCACGGCGAGCCGAAGAGCCAGCTTCGATCTTGCCACACCCCGCGATCCCAGAACATCTCTTCGATGTAAGCAATCGCCCACAGCGCCACAAGAAACACCGCGGGACCGTGAGCGAACATTCGATAGACGCCTCGACCGCGAGTTTGCTTCATACGCGCGCGGCTGTACCAATAGATCAACGCAAAGTAGGGTACTCCATGGATAACCACGTTGGTCACGGTGAACGCATAATCCGAGTTGTACGCGATGATCCCTATGTACCAACATAGCGCCGTTGTCACGACGACAATGTCCTTGCCCGGATTCCCTTCCCTTTTCACTAGCCAACCATACAGAGACTTGAACGCATAGAAGCCAAGCGCGGCCCAGTAGATTGGGGCGGCGATGCGCTCAATCATCGACGGCATTGTCGCGAAGTCGTTAGTCAGAAACCACCAGAACCGCCGCGGCAGATGCGTGTGCCAGTAGATAAGCGGATACAGCGTCGCGGCGTAGATCACAACCGTGTCGATCCACTTTCCGAGAGCATCTCGCTCACCGGCTCTCACTCGATAGAGCGCAACCCATCCATATTGTTGCCTGATGAAATGAAACACTGCCAGGTAAGCGAGAGCTCGCCAGAAGACAAGCTCGCCTTCGGAGTAAAGCGCGATTCCGATTGCAAGACCGAGCACCGGAACGAGCGAATACAACCACGGCCGACGCTTGAGTTCATCTGTGTCGAGATAGACTCGAAAACTGGTCGACCAAACGTGAGCCACATCGATCAACAAGACCGCAGGCACCCATGCCCAATCAGGCGTGCTCCCGTAGAGCACGCCCGCGCGAGCACCGATCCATAGAGCGAGCAGCGATACAACTGCGCTGCCCAGAAAGACCGTCAAGTCGGTGCGCGCCGAGAAAAGCCAGGGTAAGGAGGCAGAGGGCCTGAGGAACAGAGGAGCCGGGGGGCTGAGAGGCAGAGGAGCAGAGGGGTGGAGGGGCAGAGGAGCAGAGGGACTGAGGAGCAGAGGAGCAGAGGGGCTGAGGAGCAGAGGCGCCGAGGTGGTTGGAGAGTCCTCGATGTGATGCGCGGTCGCTGCGATCTCTGATGCAATTTCCTTCAAGGCTGCTCCTCTGCGCCTCTGCGCATCTGCGCATCTGCTCCTCTGCCCTCTACCTTCTGCTCCTCCGCCCCTCCGCCCCTCAGCCCCTCCGGACGGTTAAGATCTCGTTGGCCGCTCGCATGCCGTGATAGAAAGCCTCCTCGAACAGCGGCACGCCGCTCAGATCCGTGTGCGCGAAGTGAATTCCCCGATACGGCTTCGAAGCAGCTCGCCGAGCTTCGCTCCACACGAAGCCGGGCCGCGGCCTTATCATCGCATGTCCCCATCGCATGACGTCGATGCGCTCGGCCAGCGATCTTATCTCAGGATGCGCCCGAGACAAATCAGTCAACGCAATGTCTGCCCATTCATCTCGACCTGCGGCAAGCAGCTTTGTTCTTGCCTCGCGAGGATCGGAGTCACAAAGCGGGTAGTAATAAGTGAACACCGTAGGGCCGCGATCCAACCCGCGCTGATGCGTGGCAACAACGTAGCCGAGCGCCGGGCTCTCGTAAAGCACGTTGTCCCACGCCAGCGGAAAGCCCCGGTCCTTGGGTCTGTCTTTCAAGAACAGATTCGCCACCATCCACGCGCCGTACTGAAACTCGGCGAGGTGAGCGGGTGGATTCTCTCGATAAGGACGAACCACGTAGCTGCTCAAGAAATGTGGCGCCGCGAAAATCACTTGATCCGCATGAAACGCGACGACGTTCGCCCCTTCGTGATCGACGGCGATGACATCCACGCCGGTTCGCCCGTTCGGATCAGTGGGAATTATCTCGGCTGCCGCGAGCCCCAGTCTGACTTTGGATTTCACACTCTCATAAAGGTGAGAAACGAGACGGCCGTTTCCCTCGGGCCAGGTCATCAATGGTCGCGCTTCGGCGCCGGGCCTGGTCACCCTCGAACAGAAGTAAAACAATCCCGCCCAGGCGCTAGTTTGATCGATTGTCAATCCATAATCATCACGGCAACCATAATCAATCAACCAACGAAGCCGCTCCGACCGCCACCCCCGGCTCTCGAGCCATTCGGCCATCGTCATCTTGTCGAGCGTGGTGATTTCGGCGTCTTCGGTTCCGGTCGCGACAGGGATTGCAAACGCGCGCCGCCCTCGCGCGTCACGCCACCCGACCAGTCGACTGACTTCGGCGTTGAACGCATCGTACTGCGCAATGTCTTCGGCGCTTGCACCAGCGTGGAGATACAGGCCTTCGTACCAGCGGCCACGATAAAATACTCGCTCTTCGGGATCGCGGCAGAGGAACTGCTCAGCGACGACTGGCTCGCCATCGCTGTCGCGGCCCTCGAGCACGCCCATCTCATCAAGAAGCGAAAGGAGCGCGAAGTTCTCTTTCAACGGAGCCGGCAGGTAGTGCGCGCCCCAGGGATAGGCGATAAGCGGCGAAGTGCCGCTGCGCGCAGTCCCCCCCGGAGCTCGCTCAAGCTCAATCAGCACGAAGTCTTCGAACCCGGCTTTGAGCAATTGCCACGCGGCCGACAGCCCGGCGATGCCACCGCCCACGATGACAACCGCTTCGCGTTGCCACTGATCCTGGGAAGGGGTGACGTGCAGCCCGTCACGCAAGCGATGACCGATGACGTCAGACGCGCCGACGATTTCGCCGTCAGGCAGCGGCGGGGACGCGGTATGCGAGCTACAGGCTGCAAGCGCCGCCGGCACCCCCAGAAACGCCGCAAGCACTTCGCGTCTTGTGAAGCTATGAGCGCTTGATGAACCACCACGCATCGTGTTGAAACATTCAAAGAATCACAGGTTGGGAAGGGTGGCTTGCCCCCGCCCGATTGAAGAACCTACATCTGCAAAATTAGCGGGGGCAAGCCGCCCTTCCCAACCTGTTATCTTTTAACCACACCGATCGCTCTTTGTCTCACTCGTATCGTTTCCACTCAGACTCGTAATAGCGGACGAGCGCTTGATTGTCCAATCGGTTGATCTCTACTGGCACGGCGCTCAGATCCGACGGCAAGACGAACAGTGCGGCCATCGCGTGATCATCGAGAAAGCGCAAACCGGTGGGCGCTCGACCGGGTGGATCGAACGGCGTTAGCCGTGCAAGCGCGAAGCCCCACACCCCGAATGAAGGGACCGCCGTTTGATAAGGCTTCACCGAGAAGCCCGCCGCTTCCATCGTCTTCACGATGCACCAGTAGGAATTTCGCGCAAACAGCGGCGACGTGCATTGGACCGATACCGCTGCGTCAGGTGTGAGGCTTTCCTTGAGCAACCGATAGAAACGCGTCGTGTAGAGCTTGCCTAGCGCGAATGTGTTCGGGTCGGGGAAATCGATTATAGCAGCGTCGTACGGTCCGCGTGGGCCTTCAAGCCAGATCATAGCGTCTTCGTTGATCACCTCAACGCGTGGGTCTGAGAACGACTGCTTGTTCAATTCGGCGAGCGGCGAAAACGCTTCAGACAGCTTCGTCATTGCCGGATCGAGATCGACCAGCGTGATCGATGCAACCGACGGGTATCGCAAGATCTCTCTGAGCGCAAGCCCGTCGCCGCCGCCGAGCACGAGCACGCGGCGCGGCGACCCCGCAAGCGTCATCGCCGGATGAACCAGCGCCTCGTGATAGCGATACTCGTCGGTCGAGCTGAACTGCAAATGGCCATTCAAGAAAAGTTGGAACCCC
>DATLWF010000747.1:0-10015 GCA_035576605.1 Blastocatellia bacterium
CCACCGGTCCCCTCGATCGCCGCATCGCGCCCGGAGCCCGCGTAAAAGAGAACTACTCGCTGAGCGGGAGAGTGCATCTTCCGATACGGTTGTACTATGACGAGAAGCTTCTGGCTGAGATTGTAGATTGACGACGAAAGGCGAAGAACCAGAGAATCGAGGATTGAGGATTGAAAATTGAAGATTGAAAATTGTGAGAGTCCTCAAAAGTGTCCGGCAATTTGAAATTCTCAATTTGCAATTCTTAATTTTCAATTCCCGTTTCTGATGTACAAGGGTCGCTGATCGGTGACCAGCCTACGCCTTTGCCGGAGCTTCGTTGCCGGCTTCGATCGCTGCCTTGCGGACATTTACTTTCGCAAGCAGCACCAGTCCTGCGATAAAGAAGACGACCAGTGAAAGAATCGCCACCCGATAGCTGCCTGTGAACTGAAGCGCGAGTCCGAACATCAGGGGGGCAAGCCAACTCGTGCCTTTGTCGCTCACTTCATAGAGACTAAAGTACTCGGCCTCTTGCCCCTTTGGGATCATTAGCGAATAGACCGAGCGGCTCAGCGCCTGGCTCCCTCCCAACACGATCGCGATCACCGCGCCCAGAATGAAGAACTGCAGCTTCGTTTGGAGCAGCCCATACGCGTACACCAGCACACCCGTCCAGATCACGAGACTGATCATGATGGCGCGCTTGCTTCCCGTCGCCTTAGCCACCCAGTTGAAGAGCAGCGCGCCAAAGAACGCGGCGAACTGCACCATAAGGATAACCTGCACAAGCGTAGATTGTTCCAGCTTCAACTCCTCCGCGCCGAACACCGACGCAAGGGCGATCACCGCTTGAATTGCATCGTTGTAAAGCAAATACGCGAACAGAAACAACAACGTCTGTGGATAACGCCGCGCACTGCTTATCGTATGAATAAGCTGCCTGAATCCTGTCGCGATGAAGTGCTGTCCCGGCGGAGGTTCCTTGACCGGAAGCCGGTTTCGCAACGTCGAAAGCGGTATCAGCGTGAACACTGCCCACCACGCACCTGATGATGCGAGGCTTATACGAACGGCCTGGCCTTCCGTTAATCCGAACGAGTCTGCCTTTGAGAACAGGTACAGGTTGAGCGCTAACAACAAGCCCCCGCCGAGATAGCCGATCGCCCAGCCCACGGACGATACGTGATCGCGATCCTCGGCGCTTGCGATGTCGGGCAGAAACGAATTGTAGAAAACGATAGACGCGCCGTAGCTCAGGTTCGCAAGCACGAACAGCCCACCGCCCAGCATGTAGTTTGTGCCCTGCAAAAAGTACAAGCCAACCGTGGCGAACGAGCCTATGTAAGCAAACAGTGCGAGCATTTGTTTCTTGCGATGCGAGTAGTCGGCTATCGCGCCGAGAATCGGCAGGAAGACCATCTGAAGACCTACAGACAGCGCGACCACGTACGGAAAGAACGAACCGTAGAAGACCTTGATGCCGAGCGGATGGACAAACTCGTTGCCCGCACCGAGTGATTCAGCCGCGGCCCTGGCGATGCCGGTTAGATAAGGCCCGAGGAAAACAGTGACTACCGTTGTGTAGAACGCGGAGTTGGCCCAGTCATAGAAGTACCATCCAACCTGTTCGCGACGATTGTTCATGATTCTGAGAGGCGTTGGTGAAGCGAAGGTGAAACGGCAGAATAAGGTATCAACCTCGCTTCGAGCAAGCAGCAGCGCGGTTCGGTCGATCTACATCGTCGCGAGGGTAGATTGGCGCGGAAAAGTTTGACGGTTCGCGAACGCCGGCAGTTCGTTTCATCAGGTTACGTCTCACGAAAGCAGCAGTTCGAGGTCCTCTCGCCCTAGACCGCGAATCAGGCTGTTATCCGCGTTGATGATCGCGTCCGCCAACTCGCGCTTGGTCGACTGCAGCTCGAGCACCTTCTCTTCAACCGTGTCGCGCGCGATCAACCGATAGGCGAAGACCTGTTGAGCCTGGCCGATGCGATGCGCGCGGTCAATCGCCTGAGCTTCGACAGCCGGGTTCCACCAGGGGTCCAGAAGAAACACGTACTCAGCCGCGGTAAGATTTAATCCAAGCCCGCCCGCTTTTAAGCTGATCAGGAAGAGTTTGCAGGCCGTGTCGGTCTGAAATCGCTCGACTCGCGCCGCCCGATCGCGAGTCTTGCCATCCAAATACTCGTACGCGATGCCGTCGCGGTCCAATCGGTCGCGAACTATCGCCAGGAAGCTCGTGAACTGCGAAAACACCAGCGCCTTGTGTCCCTCCTCAAGCACTTCGCTTATCTGGGGCAGAAGCACGTCGAGCTTCGCGCTTGGTTCGTGCTTCCGGGATTTGTCTATCAGGCCCGGATGACAGGCCGCCTGTCGCAACCGCAGCAGAGCCTCGAGGATTTGGATCTTCGACTTCTTGATGCCCTCGCGCTCAATCAACCCGAGCAGGGAACGCCGGTAATGATCGCGCAGCTCGTCGTAGAGTTTGCGCTGCACCGGTTCCATCTCGCAGTAGATGGTCTGCTCGGTCTTGAGCGGAAGGTCGCTTGCGACTTGTTGTTTGGTGCGGCGCAGGATGAACGGCCGCAGGGCCTTCGCCAGCAACGCTCGAAGCTCTTCGTCAGGGTTGCGCGCGGCTGAGGTGTTGAGCTTGAACACCGAGGCCGCGCCCAGCAGTCCCGGGTTCAGAAACTGGAACAGGCTCCACAATTCGCCGAGATGGTTTTCTATCGGCGTTCCGCTCATAGCCAGGCGATGATTGCCGCGGAGCAGCCGGGCTGCCTTGGCTGACTCGGTGTTGGCGTTCTTGATGGCTTGCGCTTCATCGAGAATCACATAATCGAATTGAACGTCTTTGAACTGAATCGCGTCCCGCCGCAGCGTCCCGTAGGTGGTTATGATCACATCGTAGTCATCAAAGTGGCCGGTGGTCCTCAATCGATCCATGCCCGTGTGGTCGAGCATTCGGAGTCTGGGAGTGAACCGTGCCGCTTCCTGGATCCAGTTGAACACCAGCGATTTGGGCACCACGACAAGCGAAGGCTCGAGCCGGCCGTTTCTTTCAACCGCGCGACCTTTTTTCTTCCCAGGCTTCGAGTTGCCGTTGTTCGCACGCTCGCGCCCGATTCGCCGCAACTCAAGCAGCGCCAGCACTTGGACTGTCTTCCCAAGCCCCATGTCATCGGCCAAACAACCACCGAAGCCAAACTGCTGAAGAAAGTTCAACCACCCAAGCCCCTCTCGTTGGTAGCCTCGCAGCTTCCCGGTGAAGCTCGGGGGAGAATCTGCCTCTCTTATGCCCTCGAACCGTTGCAGCTCGTCGCGAGCCCGCGAGAACGCCGCGTCGAAACTGGCTTCGGGTTGCGATGCCAGCAGCGCGTCCAGCAATCCAACCTGACTCCTGGTGAATCGCACGTGATCCGTTTCGCTTGAGCCCAGGCTAGCCAGCAACCCGTACTTCTTCAACCATGCTTCCGGGAGCAAGCCGAACGTGCCATCGCCGAGCACTACTGAGTTATCGCCGCGTCTCAACGCCGCGATCAACTCGGGCAGATTCGCTTTCGCGTCTCCGAAATCCACCGTACCGTGAAGCTCGAACCAGTCGATCCCCGAAGTAACTTCGATGCGAAACTCGCGCGCCTCGCGATAGATGTTACCTTCCGCTTCGACGTGCCAGGCCTCGCTGACGAGGGTCCTAACGACGAGCGGCATCCTCTTCGCCGCTAATGCCAAAGGCGGCTGCGGCTCGTATGAAGCACTCTGTCTGACGAACCCAAGCTGTCTGAGCCGCTCGGCCGCAAACTGTTCGGCCGCCAGGTCGCGCAAGATTATCCTTCGCGTTTCTGATTGAAGGATCGCGGTCCTTTTATCGTCCGCCGCCACGGTTTTGCCGTCGTAATTGAAAGACAACTCCCCGCCCACGCGATCGGGCTTCCAGTGACTCCGTTTCAACTTCGACACCTTCAGCCGGGGTTGCGGCGCGACAGCTACTTCCTCATATTGCAATTCTTCCGGCAGATCGAGGCGCGGCACTTTTGGCAGTCGAAGTACTTCCTCCAGCAGCAGGCTGCCCTTCTCGGCTGGAGCATAAAGCGGACCCTGAGCGCGCAACTGGCTGATCCATGCGAACGCATCGAAGTCGTTGAGCCGGGCAGCACGGCCTCGAGCGAACACCAGCGCGGATGTGAGCAGGCTCGGCTCTGACAGTTCCATTCTCTCGCCGGCTCTTCGCAGCGAGCCGAGGGTTACAAGCTGACTGTCATCGCGGCGCATTTCAAGCCAAAATTCCCAGGGCTCGCCATCGTCCCACTCCAGCGGGAGCATTTCGTCCCTGGGTGTAACATAGGCATCAGTCTGTCCGGCAGCGCTGCCAAGGAGCCGGCACCGTCCCGTCTTGCACATCATCGGCATCAAAGTCTGATCGAGCGGGTCAAATAGTTTATAGTTACTCGCCACGCCGGTATGCTGCGACGGGTAACCGTAGCCGTAGTTGTAGCTGTAATGTTCCCGGCCGCCCATCAACAGAGCTACGATCTGACGGTCAGGCTCGGGCAGTTGCGCGACTCGAACGGCGGGCAAAGCGGTAGTTTTGATCTTGCCCCATTCGCCGTTGCGCTTCATCTCGCGCCAGGCAAGCGAGATGGCAAGCCCCCGGCCCAACAGTGTGCTGCTCACATCAACGATGTAAAACAGCTCGCGAGACGTCGGCCAGGGGCGCGTCCGTTCGTCGGAGTCGGCCGTCATCGACCGGCTCACTGATTCGAGTTGCTGGCGCCAAACGGGCGGCTTGGGCGCTGGTTTTCCGCTACGCCGCTCGAAGGCCTCGTCCGACATCACCAATCGCGAAGGCAGGTGACCAGTTCCCACGAGATAGCCCTTGCTCTCGGCGGCGAGCATTGTGGCCCAGATGTGTTTGCAAAG
The DNA here is from genome assembly GCA_035576605.1 of Blastocatellia bacterium. Lineage (GTDB taxonomy): Bacteria > Acidobacteriota > Blastocatellia > UBA7656 > UBA7656 > Onstottus_A. The sequence continues at coordinate 4,903 of DATLWF010000747.1, forward strand.
ATCACGATCGTAGTAAGCACAGGTGCATGCCGCCAATAGCTCGAGTCCCACTATCTTAATTGAGACGTCGTATTCGTAGCTCCCGCGCACCGCAGCCCGAACGACCTCTTTACTTCCCTCAACAATTTTGACTGAGCGAGCTTCAAAGTACGATTGGCCGCGAATCCGAACGCGCTTCTCGAATGCAGAAGAGAATCTGTTGGTCAGGTACATAAGCGATCAATGCAAGGTGAGCAAGAGTTTCGACGACTAATTTGCGCTAACCATCAAAACAAATCCTCGGCGGGATTTCAACAACGTGTGCGGGACAATAGGTGAGCTGTCATCAGTGGGAATCTTGTCGGGGATTCTCATTAACACCTAACTGAAGTGAGGTGGCCGGAGTTTGGACATTCCACTTGGCAACCTTCAACATCGCAACAGAGGATAACCGCGTAGCGGTGTCCTATCGATAAGTTTGCGGGATTGGCGATGCACGTGGGCCGCGTAGCGGTTACCTATGTTTCTGCAGAATCGATTTACAAGGTCAATAGGTAACCGCTACGCGGTTTACACCTCACTGAAGTGAGGTGTTTATTGGATTCTGAGTGTGAGACACGCTCTTAGCGTTGATTCGGGCTATCCGGAAGCCCCTACTCCCCGCCGTATTTGATTTCCATCCGGCGAATCTGAAAGCTTGCCAACGCAAGCACTGCTGCCGTCACAATCAACAAGCCGGGAATCGACAAATACGCAGGGGTCGGTTCGGCTACCATCGCGAAAGGCCCTTCGGGTACGGGCACCGGTGAGAGCGAATGCAGGTAGTGAATCACACTGATCTTTTTCAGCACGGGAGGTAGCAAAAAATTAATGGACTCCCATCCATAAGCCACAAGCGCCGGGATGATCGGGTTGCGGAAGAAAAGCCCGATGACCAGGAAGGCTGCGCCGTAGCCTACGCAGCCCAGCGCCGTGATTCCAAGATACGCGATCGCCTGGCTCTTACCGGGACCGTCCGCAAAGTAGTTCCGTCCGGCCGAGCCCAGCCCGATGTACAAAAACAAAAGCGACCCGGCCGTGCTTATGCCGAACAGCACCATCGACGCAACCAAACCCGATAAGTATTTCCCGCAAACGAGCACTTCGCGGCGCAGAGGCGAGAGAAAATAATAATGAAGGCTGCGATCTACTACTTCGCCGCGAAACAGATTCATGAAAATCCACGCGCAACCGAAGAAGACAATAGTTCTCAGAATCAAGCCCTCATACAAGTTCGCAAAGATGATATTGACTTCGCCTATGTTGCTGTTGCGCGACTGCTGCCAACTGATCTCCGCCGACAACGCCGCCATCAGCAGGACCGGCACCGCCGCGAGCAGATAAATGAGGATCGCGCGCTTCCCGATGAAGTTCTTTCTGACTTCAAGCCGCATTATCGCCGCAATCTGACCGGCCCAGAGCGACCACTGGCGTTCGCGCGATGGCCTCACTTCGGCAATGACTTCGGTTGACGAGCTCACGCTGCTTCCCCTCCTCCGATTAAGTACTGATAGACCGCGTTGATATCATCGTCGACCGGCGCGATGGATTCGACGGTCAGGCCGTCTTCGACCACAATGGTATTCAACAAGAGATAGAACGCGTCCGCATCGCGCGTCTTTATGAACAAACCGTGTTTGTCCTTGTGAATCTTCGCTTCGACGACCGAGTCCTGCTCGAACACCCGCGCAGCCAGGAGGCCGGGGCGATCGCAGCGTATCAGTATCTGCATCGGGTGCTCTTCCATCTCGCTGCGCACTCCGTGAATCTCGCCTTCAGCAACGACGTAGCCGTTGTTCAGCAGGATCACGCTGTCGCTCATCATATCGACTTCGTGCAGGATGTGGCTCGAGATGATCAAGTGAAGCCCTTCGCCGGCGAGTTGCCGAAACAGACGAATCGTCTCAGCGCGGGCCATCGGGTCAAGCCCGTTCAGCGGCTCATCCAGAATCATCACCACCGGTTCGTGCGCGATCGCCTGGGCCAATCTCACTCGCTGGCGCATGCCTTTGCTGTACGCTCCGATCTTCAGGTGAGCAGCGTCGAGCAGGTCGACCCGGTGCAACGCCTTCCACGCCCCGTCTTGAGCATCTTTCTTCGAGTAACCGTGAACCCGCAGATAGGAATGGATAAACTGGAAGCCCGTCAGCGCGCGCGGGAACGAATCAAACTGCGAGCAGTAGCCGACTTTGCGGAAAAAGACTTCAGGATTATCCGCTCGAAGCCCGAGCACACTCACACGGCCGCGCGTCGGTCTGATCAAACCCGTCATCAGGTTCATCAGCGTAGTCTTGCCGGAACCATTTGGCCCGACCAGACTGGTGATGCCCGGCTCGATCGCCAGAGTAACGCGATTCACCCCGAGTATCTCGCCGTAGAACTTCGAGACGTCTTCGAAGATGATCATGTGGTCATCGGGTTTGTCCGTCATTTCACAACCTCGTATGCCCGGACCTTGCGTGTCAGAAGAAACAGACACGCGGCGCAGTACAGGGCGAGCGCAATCCACGCAGCCGGAGTCGGAAGCACCATCCAGCTCGGAAGGCCCGCAGAGTTCGGTTCTCGAAACAAGCTGTCTTCGATCGTCTTCATTATGATGGTCAGGTTAAAGAGACCTCCCCACCTCGTTTGAAGCACGCCGTTTACGGTAAACCCGATCGCGTTCGAAATGATGAACAAGCCGAACAAGGCGGCGCTTGCAGCCAATCGCCATTTCACCCAGGCCGAGATCGTTACCGACAACAGCGCAAGCAACAATATCCAGATCCAGCTCATGACAAAGATTGCGCCAGCGATCCACAGGTTCCTGGCAGCCCACCCCGCGCCTTCCAGATAAGACTGAAAGAGGAACAGCAACTCCCCCGGAACCCAGGTCATCGCCGAGATCATAATCAGCAGCACGCTCATTTTGCCGATCACGTATTCTGCGCGTGAGAGCGGACGGCACAGATACAGCGGTAGCGCGTTATTCGCCAGATCGCGCGAGATCAGCGGCGGTCCAATTAACACTGTCAGCAGAAAGGCAAGGACGGTCTGAAACGAAACGAAGAACTGGAAGAAAAAGCCGTTGATCGGCGCAAGGTCACGCAGGTTGATCTGGAAGATTGCCATCGCCGTGAGGTTGTGATGCAAGTAAATCAGGATCGCCATCACCAGCGGGCACAAGAAGCACATCGCAAAGAAACCGGTGAACAGCTTCGAGCCGAAGACGTCGCGATAGGCGTGCCGAGGGATGACCAGGAAGCGCGACCACTCCGGCGTCAGCGGTCCGGCGTACGGCTTATAGGCGTGCTCATATACGGCCATTATTGCTTCCCCCTGTCCGGCAAGCCGGCAACGTGGCCTACATCGCCGTTGCCGCCCTCCATTGCCTTCAAGAAGATATCTTCGAGGGAGTCGCGCTTGAAGTTGAGCCGCCGAATCTGAACCTCTTGCTCGCCCGCGATGCGATAGAGGTCGCGTATCTCGACTCCATTCTGCAGAATCAGTTTGAGCCGGCGCTCGCTGGTGAGTGCGTATTCGCAGCCGAGGGTAGCGATGGCTTCAACGAAGGCTTCGCGGTCGCCACGCGTCTCGATCTCCAGGAACTTGAGATTCGACTTGCGCTCTTCTTCAAGGTTGCAAGAGACCACGATCCGCCCTTGCTTGACGATCAAAATTTCTTCGCAGCACTCTTCGACATCGCGCAACAAATGAGACGAAAGCAGTATGTGAGCCTTGCCGCTGTCGCGAATCTGGCGAATAAGCTCGATCATCCTCTGCCGCGCCGGCGGATCAAGCCCGTTGGTCGGCTCATCGAGAAAGATCAATCGAGGCCCGTGGACGATCGCTTGCGCGAGCTTCGCAAGTTGTTTCATTCCAAGCGAATACGTTCCAACCTTGCGATAGCGCGCTTCGCCCAACCCTACGTAGAACAGCGCTTCGTGTGCCCGTTCGAGCGCCGCTTCCGACGGCAAACCCGAAAGCTCAGCCATCAAACGAACGAAGTGAACGCAACTCATGTTAGCGATGAACGAGTCGCGTTCGGGCATGTAGCCGATCTGCGTTCGAATCTGCTTTGCGTCGCTGCGGATGTCGCGGCCGAAGATATGAGCCGTGCCCGAGGAAGGAGGATGGAAGCCAAGCAACGTGTGAATCAGAGTCGTCTTGCCCGCGCCGTTCGGTCCCAGCAGCCCGATTGCTCTTCCGCGCAACTCGCCTCGAAGTTCCTTTAATATCGGCCGCCCGCCAAACGTCACGCTCAATCCGTCGAGGTTAATCACCGGAGCCGCCGGAACGAGCTCTGGCGCTTTCGGTAAGACCGCGACCTCGACGATTGGTTCGGGAGTTTTTTGTAGTGCGTTGTCCATGGAGTTTGGTCGCTCAGTCGTTTGGGTCGTCTGATCCCGACGCCGGGGATATCTTGTCCCCGAGTCCGCCGAAGATCAACCTTCTTGTCGCACCTTTGATTCCAGTTTCAAGAGTGAATGAGATTCCAGAGTCTCAAAACATTACGCCAGCCGTTGAGTCCGAGTTCCCAACGGCTGGCGCTTGAAGCGAACAAAATGCGCTGCTCCATCAACGCACGGAATGTTGGATGATATTGCTCAACCCAAACGATCCCGGCATACCGATCAAGTTGGACGGCTTCAATCCGATCGGTCCTTCTTCGCCGTTCAGCGCAAATGATATGTGATCACCTTGCGCGTAAGCGTAGGCGAGCACCGGCCCTCCGACCAGCGAACTAAAATTCCTCCGCTGCTCCTCAGGCAAACTGTTGGTAACACCTCCCACACGCTTGGCGATCCCGCCCAGCACCGGCGCCAGGTTCTGATAAATCAGCGCCGAGAAGTTGGCTTGCTTGTCCTCGGGTAACGCAGCCACGAACCGAGGCGAGTGCAACAACGAAATGCCTGAATCGTGGTACTTCACTGCACGGTCGACAAGCGCGCGGCTCGGCCCGGCAATCAAATAGCCGTTCGAGTACGTGTAGCTCATTTCAAGGCCGAAGTCGATCGACTTCAGGGTGTAGAAGGTTCGCCCTCCAGAATCGGAGCGATCCCACTGGAAACCCTTCTTGCCATCGCGGGCCGCCAGTTCGTTCATCTTCTCAACC
>DATLWF010000748.1:0-3462 GCA_035576605.1 Blastocatellia bacterium
TCCCACATGGGGCGCGTATCTTTCAAGCGCTCCTCAACCTTTGCTTCGAGGCTTCCGAGTCGATCCTCCACGCCGCTCATTCGCAAGTCGATAGAATCAATTCGCGACTCGATCGATTCAATCCGCGATTCCATCGATTCAATCCGCGATTCCATCGATCCAATCCGCGATTCCATCGATCCAATCCGCGATTCCACGGATTGAACGATGGTGATCAACCGATCAACTTTATCCTCAAGCGAGCCATTCAGCTTTTGTGTGAGGTCCTTGCTCATAACGATCCTCAGGTTATCGAGTTGACTCGATGCCCAGGAATCACGAGTTGAGGTGATTATAGTCTGAACGGCTGGGAAGGGTAAACAAGATTTTCCGAGCTTGCCAACCTGAATGTAGTCGCACAGAATGAACCAACTCAATGAAGATCACCGCTACCGTTATCACTCTCAATGAAGAGCACAACATCGCCGACGCGCTCGAATCCCTTGCATGGGCGGATGAAATCATCGTCGTAGACTCCGAGAGCACCGATCGTACTGTTGAAATCGCGCGCCGGTTCACCGATCGAGTATTCATCCGGCCCTGGCCGGGTTATTCAGCGCAGAAGAACTTCGCCGCCGAGCAAGCAAGCAACGATTGGATCTTCAGCCTCGATGCGGATGAGCGAGTGTCCGAAGAGCTCGCCAATGAGATTGAAAAACTCAAAGGCGGCACTGAGCCCAAGGGCGCGGGATTCGAGATGTCCCGGCTCACGTTTTATCTCGGCCGCTGGATCAAGCATTCCGGCTGGCGGCCAGATCATAAGCGCCGGCTTTATGACCGTAGGCGCGCCCGCTGGCGAGGCGACTACGTACACGAGGCGCTAGAGGCGGATGGAAAGGTCGAGAGGCTTGGCGGGGACATCTTTCACTACACGGTCCGTGACGCGTCCGAGCATCATCTTAGGATGGATCGCTACACGACACTCGCGGCTGAGCAGTCATACTCTCAGGGCAAACGCGCGTCTGTGGCCTCGCTGATGATTTCTCCGACAGTTGTGTTCCTGCGCTCATACATTGTCAACCTTGGCTTCCTCGACGGCGTACCAGGCCTGGCGATTGCGCGCTTCGCAGCCCACTACGAGTTTCTAAAGAACTTGAAATTGTGGGAGAAGAGAATGAAACGTGATGCGTGAAACGTGAATGTGGTCTGGCATCGCGAGTCACGCATCACGTTTCACGCATCACGTTTCACGCGTCACGTTTCACGCGTCACGTTTCACTCTTCCCTTCACCGATTACTTCCATGTACAGCGCCTCGATCTGGTCGATGATCTGCTCGCGACCAAAGCGCGTGTACACATCGCGCTGGCCCTGGACCGATAGTCGTTCGCGAAGCGGCGCGTCCGACACCAGCCATAGCAGTTTGTCCGTAAGTGCGTGCACATCGCGCGGCGGAAACATCAAACCGGTCACGTTGTCCTTTATTATGCCGGCAATGCCTCCGACATTTGACGCGAGCACCGCACGGCGAGCGGCCATCGCCTCAATCGTCACGAGCGAGAAGCCTTCGTCCCACGACGGCACGACCACGACGTCGACGGCTGCGAGCAGCTCGGGGATGTGGCTCACTCGCCCGAGAAATCTCAGCCTGTCGCCCAGACCCAGCGAATCCGCCAACCCCGACAGATGCTTGGTGAACGGTTTTCCTTCATCGTGCTCTTCCCCGGCAATCAGAAACTCTACGTCCGTCCTGATTCGTGCGAGACTCGCAGCGGCGCGAACAAACTCCTCCTGACCCTTTGCCTGAGTGATCTGACCAATACACGCGACTACAATGTTAAACCGCGCGCGAAATATCGCCCGGGCGGCGTCCCGATCAGCGGGCTTGAACCGTTCGGGGTCGATCCAGTTCGGCAGCATCCGAACTCGCTCGCCGGACAGTTGCAGACGCTCGATCACCGACTCGCGAACGCTTTCCGACACCGCTATTACGGCAGCCACGTCGCGGAGCATCCACCGGTATAGAGCGCCGCGCTTGAGGGGCAAATAATGATGCCGCGTCAGGACGAGCTTCACGCCGCTTGCTTGCTTGCAAGCTAGCGCGGCCACCAGATAATCGCGCCCCATATGCGCATGAACGATGTCTATGCCGTGCTCGAGGACGAGCTGTGTGATTGCGTGTGCGGATTGAAGATCAAGTGAGTTTCGGAGGGGCATCTCGTGCCAGGACGCGATCACTCCGGCGAGAGGTCCCCGCAGAGGGCTGTCCGGTCTGACCGCTAGATAAACCGCATGCCCGCGACTGGCCAGCCCACGCACCAGGTCGGTGACGTGGACCTCTCCACCGCCCATCTCGCTTGCCGAGCAAACCTGGAGGATTTTCATGAAAGCCTTCGAAGGCGTTGCACGAACCAAAGTGCGTCACGACTGGAATGGCAAAGCTTGACAATACTGCGCTGCGCTAATTTAATCCAGAGGATCGATTGCATCAATCCATTGACTACGGCCCCTGATCTCACGGATTGAATCAGACAGCTAATCCGTGGACGGTGATCTCAACAAGAAAGGTGCTGATGGAAGATCTCTCGCCTTACTTCATGGCTTTTGTTGTTTTTGTCTTTGGCTTGCTGATCGGGAGTTTTCTCAATGTTGTCATTTACCGGCTCCCGCTGGGCGAGTCAATTGTCTTCCCTGGCTCGCATTGCCCCTCTTGCAATGCAGAGATCAAGTGGTATGACAACATTCCGGTAATCAGCTACGCGATGCTCCGAGGCAGATGTCGAAGTTGTCGAGCGCGCATCTCGGCGATCTATCCGGCGGTGGAACTTCTGGTCGCGTGCCTTTACCTTGCGCTTTTCGTAGTCCACAAAGATCAGGTCATCAGCGGATCGTGGCTTCCGCTGATAGGCGATATCGTTTTCGTATCGCTTATCGTGCCGTTGGTGTTTATCGATCTTCGCTACAAACTACTGCCGAACGCCATCACCTATCCCGGGCTGGCTCTACTGCTGGTCTTGCGACTTTGGGCGCCAGACACGTGGATCCTGTCGCACACCCCGAAGCCTTTCGGGCTTGCGGGAGCGCCGGTGTGGGCGCTGTCTTTGTTTGGGTCGGTGCTGGGTGCTCTCGTTGGCGGCGGGACGCTATGGTTGGTGCGCGAGGCATATTATCGCTTGAAGCACGTCGAGGGAATGGGGTTGGGCGACGTGAAGATGATGCTGATGGTCGGCGCCTTTCTGGGTTGGCAGCTCACGCTGCTGACAATCTTCGTCGGGTCGGTGCTTGGATCGCTAGTCGGCGTGCTGCTGATCTTTCGCGGTGGTAGTATGAAAATGCAAATCCCGTTTGGGGTGTTTCTCGGTCCGGCTGGAATACTGGCCCTATTCGTTGGGCAGCAGTTGATCGTGTGGTACGCGGGAATGTATCGGTAGTGTCTCGGGTGTCTGCAGAGTCTCGTTGAGGTTGCTATGATTCGTTGTCCTCT
>DATLWF010000749.1:0-3619 GCA_035576605.1 Blastocatellia bacterium
ACATGGCAAGATCGGGATAACGCTCTTTCAAAATATGAATGCCCTGTGTGCCGGACATTCCCCCCAGCCCAATGTCCACAAGCGCTACGTCTGGAAGCTCCATGCCAATCTTCTCGAGCGCCTCTTCCATCGAGCGATAGCTGCCGGTTAAGCGAAAACCTTCCGTGCCCCCGATCAACATGCCCAGCGCCTCTCGAATCTCGCGCCGGTCTTCAATGATAGCGACCTTGATGACCGCTGGAGACGTCACCGTCGTGGGCGCCGCTGGAGCCATCGGTTTGTCAGACATAATCTGCCTTAAGCTGTAGCGTGAGTGCACAGCGTACGCCAAAGAATCGCGCCAAGCACCACCTGTTATGATAGGGCTTATACGGAACTACGTCCGCTCGGCCACCTATTGATGTGGAAACTTCAATGATTGGAGAACGGAGCGGCGACTAACTGCCACTCTTAGCATCACGGTCGTGCCGTCGCCATTGTGTGAAATCACTTCAAGATCACCGCCCAGGGCTTTGGCTCGCTCTCGCATGCTCATCAGCCCGTGCCCGTCACTCTCTTCTTCACTATCGAATCCTTTTCCGTCATCGCTCACCTTTAAGGTCAGCCACCCATGCTCAAACCTGAACTCGATGTCCGCCTCCTTGCAACCGGAATGGCGCACGATGTTGTTGACGCTTTCTTTGAAGATCAAAAAGACCTGCCGGCGAACATCCGCGCTAAGTTTTGCGTCCTCGGCCTCGGCCCGTTCGTGAAAACGAAATGCTATATCGCGCGCAGTGAAGACTTCGCTGGCGAATCGCCGCATACGTTGCGTCAGATCGCTGAGATGATCTTTACGGGGATCAACCGCCCAAACGATATCGCTCATCGAATCCACTAATTCGCGGGACGAACCAGCGATCTGCGCTAACGACTCTCGCACCGGAGGATCATCTCGATTCACGCGCCGGCGCACGACTTCGCTGATCAAGGCAATCTGCGATAAACCCGAGCCAATATCATCATGCAAGTCGGTGGCAATACGCGTCCGCACTCGTTCCAGCTCGATCAGTCGTCCGACGCGATAGCGATAGATGACCCACGCTATCAGTCCGACTGTCAGCGCAACCAGCGAAACGAACCACCAGCGTTGCCATACCGGCGGCAGAATGGTGAAGGTGATGGTGGCTGGAGTCGGGCTATTGTTGCCGTCGGCGGTCACCGCCTGCACCTGGAACTGATAACGACCTGGTGACAGGCTTGCATAATTGATCGTTCGCTGATCTGTGGGTGCACTCCACTCCGAGCCGGCAAACCGGTATTGGTACCGCAGGGCCTCGCCTGCCGCGAAGCCCAGGCCCACGAAGTCAATGCTCAGTTGATTCTGCGTCGGGTTGAGGACGAGTCCCGACACTTCGGTTTCGCCCAGCGCCGAGATCGGCTGCACATCGCCGGCGATGCGCAGCCCGCTGATCAGGATGGGAGGCGGCGATGTAGGCGGATCGAGCCCAGGAATGAGCCGCGAAATCCCCAGGTCCGTGCCGAACCACAGCGCACCCTCACGGTCGCGAAAAGCGACACGAACCGCGTTACTGGCTAACCCGTCGGCCTTGGTGTAATGCCTGATTCGATTGGTCTCGAGGTCGAGTCGGTCGAGGCTCCGGGTTGTTCCGAAGTACATCCGTCCCAACTTGTCTTCAGTAATGCATGACACGCCGTTGCTGGCGAGCCCATCGGCCATAGTGTATTTGACGAAGCTCGGGTGTTCAGCTTGCGGGTCATCCAACCTGGCGATCGCGTCTCGATCGCTTGCAACCCACAGCCGCCCAGCGTGGTCAAGATACAAGGCCCGGATGAGCCCGGCCGGGACTCCATCAGATTGTGCGAACAGTTGAAACCGACCATCTCGGTAACGCGCCAGGCCACCGTCATAGAATCCCAGCCAGAGATTGCCTGCGGCATCTTCGCAGAAAGCCGTCGGCAAGCCGAAGGGCGGCAGTCCCTCCGCCTCGGAGCAGACGTGAAAGGATTCGGTGGCTCGCTCCCAACGAACCGCTGCATTACGCAAGTATCCAGATATGCTGATCCAAACGTCGCCACGCGAGTCTTCAAACAAACGGAAAATGTCATCGCCGGTCAGTTCGCCGCGTTGATGGGTGTATACGGCCTTTGGACGGGTGCGCGCGAGCTGTTCCACGCTTGCTACTTGCGGGAAGCGACACAGCCCGGAGCTAGTCGGCACCCACCACTCTCCGGTGTGGTCCTGGAAAGTGACCTGGTTCCAGCCCCAGCCGAAACTCTTGATCTCGCGGGGAAACTGAGGCTTGATGGGGGTGAATCGACGTCCGTCATATTGATTGACGAAGAAATCGTTTTCGGCGCTGATCGAGCAGAGGTCTCCACGCCGGTTTTCAATGATAGAGTTGATGCGTAGATTCGTTAGACCATCCGCTTTACCAAAGGTCGTAAAACCGCTCCAGGTTATCTTTGTCGCACCGGTCAGGCTCCCCAGCCATAGATTGCCGTCCCGGTCCTCAACTGGTGTCCCAAGATTCAGATTAATGAGACCCAGCGATGTAGTGTAGCTACGGAAGCGCCCGTCTTTAAACTCGGTGAGCCCGCCACTGGTGGCGATCCAGATTTGCCCCTCAGAAGATTGGGATATGCCGCCAACGATGATCCCGGCCAGCCCGTCAGCAGTTGTGAACTCGCAAACGTCGCCGGGGGCGACCGGCAGCCGGACACGTTGGTCCAGCGAGTGGCCGGCCTTGCCGCACCTTGCCAGCCTGAGCGTGAGTTGTTCACCGCTTGCGGTGATGGACGTAGCCGGTTGCGGCTTGAGCACAATCAGTCCTGCTCCGCCGCGGTGCCCTACCCATAACCTCCCCTCGGTGTCAAACAGCAACACTGTGAAAAGGTTACCGAACGGCGACGGTTGAATCAGGTACCGAACTGTCCGTCCGTCGGGCAAACGCCGCACCAGTCCCTCGCTGGTACTCATCCACAGGCTGCCTTCGTTGTCTTCGGCAAACGCCACTACCATCTGGTCGGAAAGCGCGACGCGTTGAAACGCTGCCTGGCCGTTTGTCTCATCCAGGCGAAAAAGACCCGCGTCAGTCCCAGCCCAGATTTGTCCGTTGCGATCTTCATGCAGGACCTCAACGCGATTGCTCATTGGCTCAGCGCCAACCGGATAAACTGTGAAGCGCGAGATATCCCCAGCGCTCCTTCCGCCATTTGATGCAAGTAGCGGCTGCGCCGGATTAAAGCGGCATACTCCGCCGCCGTTGGTGGCAACCCAATAGATTCCCTGTCGAGTCTCGATCAGGTCGGTAACCGATGGGTGTGGCAGGCCGTGTTCCACGCCATAGGTAGTGAACTCGTAGCCATTGAATCGGCTCAGACCGTCACCTGTGCAGAACCAGAGGAAACCGTGCGAGTCCGGGACGATGCGCTGAACGTAATCGCGCGGCAGCCCGTCGGCAGTCGTGTAAGTCCGCACTGGCAATTGCTCGGCCGGCGCGAGGGACAGCAATGACAGAAGCAGACCCAGCAAGAACGAGATTCGGACAAGGATTCTATTTTCTTGCCATACGCTCGCACGCATACGAATCACTTCACCCGAGATCGCGTTCAGAGT
>DATLWF010000750.1:0-5777 GCA_035576605.1 Blastocatellia bacterium
TGAAACACGTGAGCTTATGGAAAGCCTCAGGCGAGACGGACACGTCTATAACATCTTCTCGACTCTCGCGGCGCATCCGCAGCTACTGAAACGCTGGCTGGTATTCGCAGGCCACGTGCTTAACAAATCAACTCTTCCCGCCCGCGAGCGAGAGATCGCCATCCTGCGAATGGGTTGGCTATGCCGGGCTCAATACGAGTGGGGTCATCACGTCGCGATCGGAAAGCAAGCAGGCCTCAGCGGTGATGACATCAACCGAATCGCGGACGGCCCCGACGCTCCCGGACTCGACTCGTTTGAAGCCACCTTGATTCGTGCCGTCGACGAGCTGCACGCTAACACCTTTATCGGCGATGCCACCTGGAAAGCGCTCGCCGAGCGTTACAGCACCGAACAGCTCCTGGATTTCCTGTTCACCGCCGGCCAGTACAAGATGGTGTCAATGGTGCTCAACTCTATCGGGATTCAGTTGGAAGAAGGCTTTGAGGGATTCTCAAATGAGACTCAAGGATAAAGTAGCCATCGTGGTTGGGGCAGGCCAGACGCCGGGAGACACCATTGGCAATGGCCGCGCAACAGCGATTCTCTTCGCGCGAGAAGGCGCTCGTGTGGTGCTTGTTGACTACAACTTTGAATCCGCACTCGAGACTCAAGCGTTGATCGAAGCGGAAGGTGGAACGTCCCTCTCGTTTAAGGCCGATGTCACCCGCCAGGAAGATTGCGAGGCTTTCGTAAGAGCTGCGGTGGACGCTTATGGCCGTGTTGATGTCTTGCATAACAACGTGGGCATCGGCGGGGGCGACGACGAGATTCTGAGCCTGAAGGAGGATGCCTGGGACAGAATCATGACCGTGAACCTCAAAGGCATGTTCCTGTCTTCGAGAAGCGTGCTGCCGCTAATGAGGGAACAGCGCAGCGGTTCCATAATCAACATTTCCTCGATTGCGGCGATCTGCTCGACTGGCATTGTCGCTTACAAGACTTCGAAGGCCGGCGTGAACGGGCTCACCCACCAGATCGCGCTTGAAAACGCAAAGTACAACATTCGCGCGAATGCGATAATGCCGGGTTTGATGAACACGCCGATGGCCATCGAGGGCATCTCGAAATCGCGAGGAGTCCCAAAAGAGGATTTGATCCGTCAGAGGGACGCGAGCGTTCCGCTTGGTGGGAAAATGGGGACGGCTTGGGACGTGGCTTACGCCGCGTTGTTTCTTGCTTCCGACGAAGCGAAGTTCATCACCGGAGTGATGCTCCCGGTTGACGGCGGTCAAAGCGCGCGAATCGGCTAAGATCCCGCGCTGGCGCCTGGACGGATTGCTTCAAACCATTCTCTCGCCACCAGAACACCAAGCCGGCTCACACCACTCGTGATGAGCCTGTATGAGAATGCTCTGGCATTTTCGTACAGCCTCGTCAGCGGTGGATATGAAGTGCTTCAGAGCTGCGAGACAAAAACATTATGGAAACCCCGCTTGACTAACTTGATGCGGACGATGCACGATCGCTTGATTTGAAAGCCTCACCTTCCAGCAATGCGCCGATCCGAAGAGTCGCCATCGCCAGCTTCATCGGCACGACCATCGAGTGGTATGACTTTTTTCTGTACGGCACCGCCAGCGCGCTCATCTTCAACAAGCTCTTTTTCCCAAACTACGACCCTCTGACCGGCACCCTCGCTTCGTTCGGTACTTACGCCGTGGGATTTGCGGCGCGGCCCATCGGAGGAATAGTCTGCGGTCACTTCGGCGATAAGATCGGACGCAAGTCGATGCTGATTCTCACGCTGCTGATCATGGGCATTGCAACTTTCCTGATCGGCTGTCTTCCCACCTACGGCCAGATCGGGATCTGGGCGCCGTTACTGTTGGTCGTGCTGAGAGTCGCGCAAGGGTTTGGCGTCGGCGGCGAGTGGGGCGGCGCGGTGCTGATGGCGGTCGAGCATGCTCCTTCAGGCAGGCGGGGCTTCTACGGGAGCTGGCCTCAAATCGGAGTCCCCGCAGGATTGTTGTTATCGACGGTCATGTTCGGACAGATCTCCAAGCTCCCGGAGCAAGCGCTGCTGTCGTGGGGTTGGCGCGTTGCGTTTCTTGTAAGCATAGCCCTGGTCGCCGTGGGTCTGTTCATTCGACTCGCAGTAGTTGAGCCGCCGGTGTTCGCCAGGCTTAAGGAGTCCGGCGCCGGGGCTCGACTGCCCATCCTCGACGCGGTGCGCCATCATCCGAAAAACGTGCTCCTGGCGATGGGCGCTCGGCTTGCTGAGAACGGGGCGTTTTACCTGTACACGGTGTTTGTGCTCACCTACGCTACCCAGCCGAAGATCGGGTTTACCAGCTCGTTGGTCCTCAAGGCCATTTCAATCGCGGCGGTCATCGACCTGTTCGCGATTCCTGTATTTGGCGCGCTATCGGACGCGCTGGGACGCAGGCCGGTCTATCTGTTCGGAGCGATCTTCACAGGACTGTTCGCCTTTCCGTTCTTTTGGCTGATTGAGACATCGAGCGCAGGCCTGATGGTGCTTGCGATCATACTTGCCCTGGTTATCGGGCACGCCGCGATGTATGGACCACAGGCAAGTTTCTTCTCGGAACTGTTTGGCACCCGAGTAAGGTACAGCGGAGCGTCGTTGGGGTATCAGCTTTCGTCGGTCATCGCGGGAGGACTGTCGCCGTTGATAGCAACCGGTTTGCTGAGACGGTACGGCGCGTCCTGGCCAATCGCGTTGTTCATCATAGGAATGGCGGCGGTGACTACGGTCTCGGTCTACTGGGCGGCTGAGACGGCTCACACTGACATCGGCGGCGAGGGCGAAGTTTTGTACGCCCAGAGTGAAGAGTCCCGCGAGACTACTAGTTTGTAGATTGCATTCCGTCCAACGCTTAGCGTCTTCCCCGGGAGCTGGCTAGCCTTGCTCTCAGCTTGCTGTTTATCCGATTCACTATCGAGCCTATGCCAATGGGAGAGATATCAAGCGCGAGCGCTCTTTTTATCTCCTCGAGCGTCAACCCATCGAAATAGCGAAGCTTGAAAATCAGCGCGTCGCGGTCGCGATGCCGCCGGCTGACCGATCGTCTCAGCGCGCCTTCGACATCGTCCATCGTGAGACTCGATTCCGGCCCGGTCAACAACGTACCGTCAATGCTGCTGACCGCGTCTTTGAGCATCCCTCCCTCGCCGGCGTTCTCAAGAAGTTCGTCGAGAGAGAAACTTAACTTGGGCCTCTTCTGCGCCTTAGCCTCTCTGAAGTGATCACGCACCACGTTGACCGAGATAATGCCCAGATACTGGAAAATAGAATTCTCATGCTCGCCTTCAAAGCGATCCAGCGCGCGATTCCCCTCCTCGACGAGGCGCACATACACCACCTGCACAAGGTCTTCGATCAAGTCCTCGGGAAATTGTGCCCGGCGCTCCGTTTCCTGACTCGCTCTGAGATGAAACGTCTTGGCGACGCTGGTTCTGATGGCTCCGTGGTATCGATGTACAAACTCCCGCCACGCCTCCTCGTTAGGAGGACGTTGCAGACATCTTGTCAGTAACTCGTGAACCGTCAGTTGAACAGCCACCGAGCGTACATCCCCCATCTCGTTCCCCGCCGTGTAAAGGAACCAGCCCGCTCCGTTTTCACACTTCATCCATATGGAAATGACCTGGTGCGAGTTTTGTTACTGAGGAAGCGCCACCTGCCTGGCGCGGCAATGAGTATAGCAAATTACCACTTGTGGCTCATAGCCTAAACTTGTGGGTGTGAGGGTGATTCCAGCGACGGCGCCTGGTCGTCCTTAGTGGTTTAAATCGAAGCCTGGTGGGAAGTGGTTGAGTGGGCCGTTGCCGAGACCGAGACCGGGCGCACTCAGAATGGCCTGCATAACGTATTGTTTGGCGATTGGAACCGATTCGCGCAATGAGCTTCCTCGTGCCAACAAACACGCCAGCGCTGAAGCCAGCGTACACCCTGTACCATGAGTGTGCTTCGACCTGATTCGTTCCGTGCTGAAGACCGCGGATCCCTGCGCATCAAGCAGGAAGTCAGTCGATGAGCCGGAACTTGCATCGCCACCAGTAACGAGTACTGCCCGGCTCCCAAACTTCAGAATCACCTCAGCGGCGCGTTCCATTTGGAGCTGATCTTTGATATCGACGCCACTAATTCGCTGGGCCTCCGCGATGTTAGGCGTGACGAGCGAGGCTATTGGAATCAGGTCATTCGTGAGCGCGTCAATGGCCACGTCATCCACGAGGTCAACCCCGCTTGTGCTCTTCAACACCGGATCGACTACGACGACAGGAACCGCATTAGCTCTGATGATACCGGCTACCGCTTGGATGATCTCGGCAGTCGGCAGCATTCCTGTTTTGATAGCTGCAATCTCGAAGTCCTCGAATAGAGGCGCTATTTGTTCGCGAACCGCTTCCGCGGTTTGATTTAGCGCCCCGCGCACTTGCCGTGTGTTTTGGAAGGTCAAGCTCGTGACAGCCGCGACTCCATAGCATTCGAAGGCGGCGATCGTCTTGATGTCGGCAAGGACCCCGGCGCCTCCTGAAGGATCGAACCCTGCGATGGTCAACACAACAGGCTGTTTGAAGGCGTTGTCCATGAGCAAGCCGATTCCGGCTGGCGTAGCATAGAGACTTTCCCAGCGATTAGCCCCGTCAGGATTACCGGACACAGACTAAAGTCATCGCTACACCGGTCTACGCTGCGCCATCTAAGCAGCGGCGTGGCCCTTTGATTGTAGCCACCAGGCCGCCGAGGTCTTGCGCTTCGGTAAACATCGATATGCCGGCCACTCCTGCGGCCCCGGCATCAAGCGCCTCCCGAAAGTTCGAGAGCGTAATGCCTCCGAGAGCCAGAACCGGAATGCTCAAACGCGTGGCAACCCGGCGCAGCGCATCAACTCCAACCGGTTCACCGTACTCTTTCTTACTCGCAGTTTCAAACACCGGTCCGAAGACTACGAAGTCTGCGCCGCCCTGTTCCGCCGCTCTCACATCATCGAATGAGTGGGTTGATACACCAACCAGCGTGTCCGGCCCGAATCCCGCTCGCACCACTTCGGCAGTCAATGAGCGAGCCGTCAGATGTACGCCCACTCCGGCGCTCGCGGCGACGTCAACGCGGTCATTGACCAGGACACGAGCACCTGTGCGATGAGCTGAAGCTGCGATGGATTCGGTAACGAACAGAACGTCGCGGGCCGAAAGGTCGCGCTCGCGAATCTGCACCATATCAACCCCGGCGGTCACGGCGCGATTCGCGAACTCAATCAGAAAGGTCAGGTCCGGATCTGTCGCCCGGGGTAGCAGCAACCGGCGGTCGGTTATCATGTAAACCAGCGGCGTCAAGCGATCCTGGAAAAGTCTCTTCACCTTGCCATTCCATTTGAAACGCGCGAGCAGTCTTCTTGAAGTTGATAATCTCCCACACGCCCAGCAATATGTTCAATAGACCTAGCCCAGTCACCGCGCCCCGCGCGTAGCCGCTCTTCATCGCAATGGCCAACCACGGCCAGTGAATCTTGTCGGCGGCGAGCACAAGCAGGTAGTTCTCGTTCCAGGACGGGGTCGGTACCCATGGTAGGATAACCAGCAGAATGCCAATTTCGAAACAGATCAAAATGAAGAAGACGATTGTGAGCTTGACCGACATATGAGTAGCGTAGACTTCAAGTCAGTGAATCAACCCGTGTCACCCCAGGACTTAAAGTCTATTCTACGTCGTTGCGGCCCGCAACTCCTTTATCTTCGCGCCCACCTTGCGATAGTTCACGTCGATC
>DATLWF010000751.1:0-3176 GCA_035576605.1 Blastocatellia bacterium
ACCCTTCAGCTTACATCCCTCTCTTTTGTGGATGACGAGCGCAGCATTCAGTTTGTGGCCGGCGGCTCGACCTGGAAGTGCGATCTCTCCGACTATGTCTGCAAGAAAACCGGGCCGGCGCCGCAGGTCTTCCAGTTTCGCCCGCCCAGTGAGGACGCGCCTGAGGAGTACGGCAATGACGTGTACGACGGGATGACCGACCTGTCGCCGCAACAGGGTCAGCAGCAGCGTCGCCAGGGCGCTCAGGAAGCGGGGCCGGCTCCGGAGAATCAGAACCCGAAGGCTTCGCCCGATGGAAAGTGGGAAGCATTCATACAAAACTTCAATGTGTTTGTTCGGCCAAAGGGCAAGACCGACGCCTCCGCCCTGAGCTTCGACGGTTCGGAAGGGAACTACTACACGCTCGCATCCGTCACCTGGTCTCCGGATTCGAAGCGGCTAGTCGCCTATCGCGTTCGCCCCGGTTATCGCAGGCAGGTCCACTATGTCGAGTCGTCACCGTCCGACCAGCTTCAGCCCAAACACTCCACGCGAGACTACGCGAAGCCGGGCGACGCGCTCGACGTAGCCCAGCCGGTGCTGTTTGAAGTCGAGACGCGGAAACAGACCGTCATCGACAACAACCTGTTTCCGAATCCGTATAGCTTGTCCAATCCCGCCTGGTGGAAGGACGGCCGTGCTTTCACTTTCGAATACAATCAACGCGGGCATCAAGTCTATCGGGTGATCGAAGCGGACGCGGCTACTGGAAGGACCCGCGCCCTAATCAGCGAAGAATCCCAGACCTTCTTCTCATATCGTCCGCTCGTCGGCATTCGCAACGAAACTGGAACCAGATACCGCAATGACCTCGCCGACGGCAAGGAAATCATTTGGGCGTCAGAGCGAGACGGCTGGCGTCACCTCTACTTGTATGACGGCGCGACGTGCAAAGTTAAGAATCAGATTACCAAAGGCAACTGGATTGTCCGGGCCGTCGACAAGGTCGACGAAGAGAAACGGCAGGTATGGTTCGAGGCCAGCGGAATGTATCCGGGTAAGGATCCTTACTTCACGCATTACTACAGGATCAACTTCGATGGCAGCGGCCTGACCGCATTCACTGAAGCCGACGGGACTCACTCGGTCTTCTACTCACCGGACATGAAGTACTATGTCGATCTTTGGTCGCGGGTCGATCTCGTTCCGATCACCGAGCTTCGCCGAACTGAAGATAAGAAGTTGCTTTTGGAGATCGAGCGAGGCGACATCGCCGAGCTGACCAGGGCAGGCTGGCAGGCGCCTGAGGTCTTCACTGCAATGGGACGCGACGGCAAGACGGATATCTGGGGAATCATCATCCGCCCGACGAACTTCGACCCATCGAAGAAGTATCCGGTCATCGAGAACATCTACGCCGGGCCGCAGGGTTCGTTCACGCCGAAGGCATTCGGCGCATACTCTCCGATGCAGTCGCTGGCTGAGCTGGGCTTCATAGTCGTTCAGATGGACGGCATGGGAACAGCGAACAGGTCCAAGGCATTTCACGATGTCGCCTGGAAAAACCTGGGAGACGCAGGCTTCTCTGATCGGATCCTCTGGCACAGGGCGGTTGCCGCGAAGTATTCGTACTACGACATCAGCCGGGTAGGGATCTACGGCACATCGGCCGGCGGGCAGAGCTCGACCGGAGGAATGCTCTTTCATCCGGAGTTCTACAAAGCGGCGGTCTCCAACAGCGGCTGTCACGATAACCGGATGGACAAGATCTGGTGGAACGAACAATGGATGGGGTGGCCTCTGGGACCTCACTACGCCGCTTCATCGAATGTGGACAACGCGCACCGGCTGGAGGGCAAACTTCTACTCGTTGTTGGAGAGATGGACACGAACGTAGATCCATCATCGACGCTTCAGGTGGTGAACGCTCTGATCAAAGCCAACAAGAAGCACGATCTGCTATTTGTGCCCGGCGGCGGACATGGCGCCGGCGGAGCGTTCGGCCAGAGGTTGATGTATGACTTCTTCGTTCATCACTTGCTCGGGATGGAGCCTCCAGACTGGAATCGGATTGCGAACAAGAGCGAGCCCGCCGCGGCGACTACTGGTCAGCGATAGCAACCGGTCTTAGTTTAGGACTTGTGCGTTAAGAACCTCGCCGCCGCCTGACGAACGTCTTTTGAGTTATCGTTCAGAGATGCTCGCTTTAGAATCTGGCGGGCTTCCGGGAAATCATTCTGCGCTTGCCAAAGATTGCTCAAAAGGGTGAGCCGAACCTCGGCGGAGTTGTCAGTTGAGACCGCTTCCTTCTGAACTGCAAAGCTGGTGGCTGTCATTTCTCTGCCCTGGAATTCCAACGCAGCTTGTAAGCGAACAGATTCGTCGGGATCGTTCTTGAGACTGTAGGCCAGCCAATCCTCCGCTTTTTCTGGATCACACCGGCAAAGAGTTGACATGGCCGCGACGCGCAGAGCGGGCTCGGCGGACTTCAAGTAACGGGCTACCGCCTCAACGGCTTCCGGCGTAGCCGCGTTCCCCAGCGCCGAAAGTAGTTGTTGCTTGATCTGCGCGGTAGATCCCGAGTCGAGTCTGCGGATCAATGCGTCCACTATGCGCGCGGATCGACCTGTGTCAGATGAATCAAGATTGGCAGCCATCATGCCAAGTGATAGCTGCGCCGCTCCCCTGACATGCGAGTCCGCGGAATTGAAAGCCAGACCTCGCAACAGCAACTCCGATGATTCGGAAGGCTCCGAAACTCGTCCAAGTGCATAGACCAATGGCGCGAGTGCCGACCAGTCGTCGGCGCGGGCGCGAATGGTTTCCGTGATGGCTAGCTGTGCCGCTGGATGACCGACCGCAGTGAGCGCAGTCAGCATCAGTTGCATGGTCAGTCCCCGCGGCTCGGCCTTTCTTAGCAACTCTGCTATCGCCGGACAGGCCTCAGGGTACAGATAGACCAGCGCTCGCAGCTTACCGAAGAGCTGAGCTTTTCCGTCCTGGTTTGGACTTGCTTCGACTGCGGCCAGCTCGTCAAGCAAGCTCGCCAACGTCGACTCCCCAAGCTCGCGCTCGTATCCGGATGACTCATCGTCGATCCTCGACGTTGACGGATTGAGCGTGGTTGTGATGGCCGTGTCAGCGCGCGCTTCGTTTTCGTTACGAAGCCTGCTGAGTTCGCTCGCGCTCAGCGTTTC
>DATLWF010000752.1:0-6749 GCA_035576605.1 Blastocatellia bacterium
GTAGTCCGTAGTCCGTAGTCCGTGGTCAGTGGTGCACGTCGGTTGCGCGCGCAACCCCGCTTGTGAATACTTACCTACTTACTAACGATTACTTAACTACGGACTACGGACTACGGACTACGAACTACTGACTTCCTATGCATGACACAGCAGATGTGGTGATTATCGGCGGGGGCATCGTCGGGTCGAGCGCGGCTTATCACCTGACTGAGGCCGGCTGCGCGAACGTCCTGGTCGTCGAGCGCGAACAGCAGCAGGGCATGGGTTCTACTGCAAAAAGCATGGGCGGCGTGCGCGCTCAATTTTCGACTCCGATCAACATCAAGATGTCGCTCTATTCGATTGACCTCTTTTCGAAATTTGAAGAAGTGACCGGTCACACCGCGGGCTACAGGCCTCACGGTTATCTCTTCGTGGCGACCAGCCAGCAACACCTGGATTACCTCAAAGCCAACCTGCGGCAGCAGCAGGCTTGTGGGCTTACCAACGCAATGATGGTCACCCGCGAAGACATCCTGAAAACAGTTCCGCAGCTGATCGTCGATGATGTCCTGGGGGGCAGCTTTTGTCCAACAGACGGCTTCGTTGATCCCTACAGCGTGATGACCGGATTCGCGAAGCGCGCGCGCGACCGGGGCGCAAGAGTGTGGCTGGAAACCGACGTAACGGGCATCGATGTAGAGCAAGGTCATGTCGCCGGCGTTCAGACTTCCCGCGGATACGTATCGACTCGCACCGTGGTCAACGCGGCCGGGCCGTGGGCCGCCGGCGTGGCTCGGCTCGCCGGCGTCGAGATACCCGTGGAACCGCTGCGGCGCCAGATCGTGAAGACGGAGCCTTTCGAACAACTTTCTTCGCGGCTGCCGATGGTGATCGATATGTCGAGCGGTTTTCACTTTCGCCCGGAAGGTGCAAGCTTCCTTTTGGCGTGGCCGGATCCTGAACAGACCCACGGATTCAGAACCGACTTTGACTATGGCTTTATCGAGAAGATTCTGACGCGAGCCGTGAACCGGGTGCCGGTGTTTGCCGATGTCGAAGTGAATCCGCGCCGCTGCTGGGCGGGAATGTACGAAATGACACCTGACCACCACGCGATCATCGGAAGGGCGCCTGGGGTTGAAGGAATGTTCCTGGCAAACGGCTTCAGCGGTCACGGCGTCATGCACTCTCCAGCTTCGGGTAAGATCGTTTCTGAGTTGATACTAAGCGGCGCGTCGAGCTTTGTGGATGCACCAATGCTAAGGGCCGAGAGGTTCGCCGAAGGCAATCTGTTGGAAGAGACGGCCGTGCTCTGAAACGATGACTGACGACAGACGACCGATGACGGAGCGACGAGTCGTCGGTCGCCCGTCGGCCGTCGTCGGGTGATTCGGATGTTTCTTCTTAGGATTGAGTTTACGGCTTCGCGTCTTATGCTCGAAGCAAGACGCGAAGCCGTAAAGGTTGATCGAAAGCTAAAAGGCGAACTTCAAACCCAGAAGAAACTGTCTGGGATTGAACGCAGTGGTGAAGCTTAGCGGGTCGCCTCTCCTGAAGTCACGATCACGCCGCCCATGGAGCCGCACCGTGTCAGAAAGGTAATCGATCGCGGTGGGGTTCCCGGCTGCATCAAACGCAGTGGGAACCAGCTCATTCACGGAGCCGAAGTTCGTGCGGTTGAACAGATTCCCGCCGTCAACGCTGAACTCAATACGCTTCGCACTTTCAGCCCCAAAGCGGAACATTTTGCTGAGTCGCAGATTGACGCTCTGGTAGTTTGGCCCGATCCCGGTGTTTCGGCCAATGTAGAACAGGCGATCGGTGCCGCTGCGAGTGTCGCCGTTGATGTCGGCGCCCGTCCGGATAGTAAAAGGAATTCCGGTGCGCAGGAAGATGCTCGGGCTGAGAGTGATATCCGCCAAGGCGCGTGACCCAAAGCTGTGTCCGGCGCCTGACTTGAACGGACTCACGAAGACGCCGGTGACGACAAAGTTATGTCGCACGTCGAAGGTCGACAATGACCGCTCGGTGCCAAGTCGTGAAGGGAAGGGCGGCGCAAAGGCTGAGTTGAAATCAGTCTGATCGTCAATCGCCTTGCTGAACGTGTAGCTCGTCTGGAAGGAGAAGTTATCGCTGAACCGCTTGATCAACTGGAACGTCACTCCGTGATAGATCGAGCTGCCGCGCGATTGATAATCTGTAAACTGGGTGATGCCTGCATCGTTCACGCGACCGCACTGGGTGTCAGTTTGTCCGACGACCCCGGTCGAGCAGACGCGGTAAAGCGGACCCAGCACTCGAACGTTGCGCGTAAGGAGGGCCGCGGCCTGCGCTGCGGTCGTAGCCGGACAGCCAGGCGTGCCCGCCTCGCAATAGTTAAGCCCAACCGGCTGTTGAATGTGAAGCCCGTGATACATCTGGTAGGCGATCTCAATGCTCATACTGTTGCTGAGCTGACGCTGAATGCCGAGATTGGCTTGAATCGCATAGTTGTTCTTGTAGTCCGGATTCAAGTCGAACAGTACACGGCCGGGAGCCCCGGCTGCGGTCGAGATGCCCAGCGCATTGACGTCGGCCTCAGTCAGGACGCTAAAAGGATACTTGCCCTGAGCAATGCCCGCTTGCCAGACCGCAGCGACTCCGTTTAGCGGACTCCTTGCAATCTGATTGATGTACTTACCGCTGCCATTAAGTACGCTGGTGTAACCTGGAATCTGAACGTAAATCGGCGAGTAGAAAAGACCGCTGCCCCCGCGCAACACAGTCTTGCCGTCACCCGTCACTTGCCACGCAAAGCCAAAGCGGGGCGAGAAGTAGGCGTTCCGCGGCACTGGCGGCGGCTCGCCGTCCCAATCGACCCGGCCACCGATATCAAGAGTCAGACGAGGATGAACTTTCCAGGTATCTTGCGCGAAGCCTCCGACGTAATGGCCCGTGCCCTTCCAGATTGGATTATGGAAGCCTTGCCGGTAGAGGAATGGCAGATTCAGATCGAAGTTCTGCAAGGCGTTCAGCTGAATTGAGGCCGACGCACCCGCGGCGGCTGCAAACGCGGCCCGATCGGCTGCCGGGACTGCCAATGCGATCGGGTAGGCCGCGCTCGGCAGGAACTGGTATTCGCCGGCGAACCATAGGTCGTTCTCGAAGTTGTAGCTTACTGGGCGATACGACCCGCCAAACTTGAATGTGTGGCTGCCACGGATCCACGTCATCGTGTCCTCAAACTGGGCGCGCCACTGGTGAACTATATAGGGAGCCCCGAAGTAGCGGCCAAATCCAGCGAGGCCGCTGATGATAATGCCTACCTGAGCGGGGTCAGGCGGCGCAGTCACCGCCGAGTTGCCTGGCGAGAATTGCCCCCTCATCTGATTGATGATGTTGCTCCCAAAATTATGGGTCCAACTGATGACCGTCGAGTAATCGCGATAGGTTAAGCTGGCGTCGACCGAAGGGGATGTGCCGTTACTGGTGCCGGGGTCGGACGTAAAGTTTCGAGTCAGCGTGAACCGTCCGTTGATTGAATCACGGTTAGTCGCCTGGTAATCCACACGCGTGCTCCACGTATTGAGCCGCGCTACGCCATTGAACGCGCCTTCGTTGCCGCTCAGGATCTTGAAGACGTTCGGATAGGTGGCTGCGGTCGTGGTCAGGGCTCGGCGCAGATTACTGGAAATCCGCTGTACGTTTGCGCTCGGGTTGGCGTCCAGCGTCGCGAGCAGCGCAGCCTGTGCCGCGCTGGGCTGCAATAGCGAGCTGCTGGTGTACGAGCGAAAACGAGCGTTGTCGTTTTGCTGGCGTTCGTAGTTTGTGAAAAAGAACAACTTGTTTTTGACGATCGGCCCGCCAAAGGTAAAACCCGGAAAGAGCTGGCGGTCTTCTGCTCGGGGATTCGTGAAGTCGAAGAAATTGCGCGCCGAAGTCTTATCCGATCGGTAGAAGATATATCCGCTACCATGGAACTGATTTGTTCCGCTCTTGGTGATGACATTGACAGCGGTACCTGCGGTAAAACCAAACTCAGCGGTGAAGGAGTTGCGATTGACCTGGAATTCCTGAATCGCTTCGGGGGTGATGTCGAAGCGGGCCTGGCCGGAACCGTACTCGTTCTCCCCGCCGTCAACCGTGATCAGGTTGTTCCGCCCGTTGCTGCCCCCGATCGAGAAGCCGGAACTCAGGAAGCCCGTAACGCGTCCCGCAAGCTGGGCTCGCGGCGCGTTCGAGTTAGAAACGCCCGGCAGCGTGTAGACATAATTCTGGAAGGTGCGGCCAACGTTGGGCAGGCTTTCAACCTGACGCCTGTCGATAGTATTCGCTTGCTGGGTTCTCTCCACTTCGATTACCGGCGCCTCAGAGGTGACCTCGACCTGGGCTTTCACTCCCCCCGGCTGCAATTCTATGTCGTAGACGGACGTCGTCCCAACGGTAATTTCGGCCTTCGGAATTATCGCGGCCTCAAAGCCCGAGGCTTCTACGCGAACTTCGTAGACGCCCGGCTGCAGAGTAGGTAACACGTAGGAACCGTCGCTCCCAGTCCTTGCGGTTCGAGTGGTTCCTCGTTCTGTGCTCTTCGCGGTCACAGTCGCTCCGACCACCACGGCTTTATTTTGATCGGTGACTGATCCCTTGATCGTAGCGGATGAAACGTCCACCTGCGCCAGCGCTGAAAGGCACACGGCGAAAGCGAACGCAATACTTAGAACTGTAAGCAGAATGGTCTTTTTCATAAGTAGCCTCCGGAAGTTGATCAGTGTCCGTTTAACAAACGCGCGAGAACCAGCCCAAACTGGCGAGCCGGCAGTGCGCGGCTTTCTCGAACGTGTGAATCTTTTGAACGCGGTTCGACAGTTAAACGACACGAGCAACCTGGTCTGAAACGGCTATGGACGGCGCGCCAGAATCAGGACTCTTTAAAGACTGAGTTCCCGATCTTCCGCCTCCCTCGCCTTTCCTTCCCTCTACTCGAACCGCGTTCTGGATGAACACCTGTCTGACGTGTGAGATCTACTGCGCTACCACAATAACTTGCCAGAATGAATTCTGGCCTTAGTTATGCCGGATATGAACGGACCGAAGTGCATGAATTCCAAGTTCTCGTTGTGGTCTTCCTCAGCAACTCAAAGACTCCAGCTCAAAAAAGGCGCCTGCCATTCAGGTTGGCTTTGGTGCAGCCTTACTGCGCATACCTACTAAGAAGACTTCCGTGAATTCTCTCGCTGTCTCCTCTTGGGTAAGCTTAATAAAGTCCACCTCGGAAAAGTGCAGGCAAACGGCATGATTATAAACCGAGCCGATAAAGGCTTGCACCGCGATGTCGGGATTGCAACGATTGAAAGCGCCCTCGCGCTGTCTACTGATGATGTAGTCACGCAGAAACCTGAAGAGTGGACAAATCTGCAACTCACGATATTTTTGCGAAAGCTCATGACCCTCGAGCGATGAGTAAAGCTTCAACGCCAAAAAATCCGCATCTCGTTCGTAGTGTGCGAGAATGTTGGTGGCAGCGAAGAGAAACAGCCCGGTGTCGTCGCGGCGCTCCGCAAACTTAGCGAGGTCGACCAACCAACTCGTCAATCCCGCCTCGCTCGACTTGATCTCGAGGATCGCAGTGTAGAGTTCCTGCTTGCTGGCGAAGTGACGAAAGATCGTGACTTCATTGACCCCTGCGGCAAGCGCAATTTCTCTTGTGGTGGTTCCTCGAAACCCTTTTTGCGCAAAGAGTCGAATTGCCGTTTTAAGGATTTGCTGGCGTATTTCGCTGCCGGGCGCAGGCTCCGGGCCTTTTGGAACACCGCCCACTCCACTCACGCGCTTAGATACCCTTCGCGACATGATCGTCTCTCCTCCAACCAGGAGGCAAGCAGGTGCTTGCTTGCAGTGGCGGCGATTGTATTAATCCGAGCGAAGCTTGTCAATAGTCCAGGGGCGGGCCGGAAAAACTTTTTTCGCCTTCCGCCAGCCAGCCTTGGCGCCAACGCCGGTCCCAAGCGCCGATCAGCCTACCCTTTTGGTTGGAGCTTTCGTACCCAGAAGACAATACTTGCGCTGCGACGCCGGGCTGTGGTTTATAGATTTGGCGCGCTTGTGCGCAATTCCACTGGAGGACTGTCATGCCAAAGTTTGTAATCGAACGCGAAATCCCGGGCGCCGGTGACTTGTCGCCGGAGGAGCTGCGCCGCATCTCTGAGACGTCCTGCGGCGTACTGCAGCAGAAGGGGCCGAGAATTCAGTGGCTTCACAGTTACGTCACCAGCGACAAGATCTATTGCGTGTACATCGCACCCAACGAAGAGACGATTCCGCGAGCACGCCCAGACCGGCGGCTTCCCTGCCAATCGTGTCTCAGAGATAAAATCGGTTATCGATCCAACCACCGCGGAAGGATGACGCACCCTTGCAACGTTGATCCAAGTATTCTACGGTCCGAGTAATCTCTTCGAGGAAATTCATGCCGGAACGACAAGGCCAATCCTGG
Organism: Blastocatellia bacterium; assembly: GCA_035576605.1. GTDB lineage: Bacteria > Acidobacteriota > Blastocatellia > UBA7656 > UBA7656 > Onstottus_A. The sequence goes on from DATLWF010000752.1 coordinate 6,455, forward strand.
CGGGTGCCCGCTTATCTCGAAACTCACAACGGTCACCTGACTGTCGACGGCGTTGACGCTGTGGGCCTTGCTGAGCAGCACGGCACCCCGCTCTACGTGTTCTCCGAGAAGCGTATCGCCGATAACACCCGCATCCTGCGCAGCGCCGTTGAGTCGGTCCACTCGCGCGTCAAGATCTGCTACGCGTCCAAAGCGAACTCGAACATGGCGGTGCTGGATGCGGTGCGCCGCGCCGGAGGCGACATCGAAGTCAACTCCGGCGGCGAGCTGTTCAAGGCTAAAAAGATAGGGTTCC
>DATLWF010000753.1:0-5990 GCA_035576605.1 Blastocatellia bacterium
ATGTAGGATCAGCTTATGTCTTCACGCGCAGCGGCACGACCTGGTCACAGCAGACGCATCTGATCCCCTTTGATGGCGACGTTGGCGGGGGGCTCGATCAATTTGGCATCTCGGTAGCCATCAGCGTCGATACCGTCATCGTCGGGTCAAACCTTGCTGACATCGGGGCGAACATCAACCAGGGCGCTGCATACATATATGTCCGCAGCGGCACGACCTGGTTCTTGCAACAGAAAATCACGGCTTCAGATGGCGCACAGCAAGATCGGTTCGGCAACTCCGTAGCAATCGACGGGGACTCCGCCATCATTGGCGCCAGTATGGATGACATAGGGGCGAATACAGATCAGGGTTCGGCTTACGTGTTTACGCGAAGCGGCTCGAACTGGTCACAACAACAAAAATTCAGCGCATCAGATGGCGCGGCAAATAAGACCTTCGGCGCCTCGGTAGCAATCAGCGGTGACACCGCCGTTGTCGGGGCGGATGAGGGCGGCCTCTTCCTGAGTGGGACACAAGGCTCGGCTTATGTGTTTACAAGGAGCGGTACGGTCTGGTCACAGCAGCAGAAGCTGCTTGCTTCAGATGGTTCGGCGGTTGACACTTTCGGTTTCTCGGTAGCAATCAGTCAACACCACCTCGTTGTCGGAGCGCCCGGTGATACGATTGGCGCTAATCAAGATCAAGGCTCCGCCTACGTCTTCGTCGAATCATCCCCGGCTCCGATCGTCGTCACCAATACGAACGATAGCGGCGCTGGCTCTCTGCGGCAAGCAATCACCACGGCTAACTCGACCTCCGGGTTTGACCTTATCACCTTCAACATCCCCGGCAGCGGAGTCAAAACCATCGCGCTGGCCTCGCCGCTGCCGGCCATCAATGACCAGGTGACCATAGACGGCACGACGCAGCCCGGCTACGCAGGCTCGCCGCTCATCGAAATCAACGGGCAGAACGCAGGCGCCGGCAGCGGACTAACCATCACCGCAGGCGACTCGACCATCAAGGCGCTCGTGATCAACCGCTTCAACTTCAACGGCATCGTCCTTTCAACCAGGGGCAACAACGTCGTGCAGAGTTGCTACATCGGCACGGATGCCACCGGCACGATTGATCGCGGCAACATCGTTACCGGCATCGTGGTCAGCACGCCGAACAATACTATCGGCGGCGCCTCCGCCTCGCTGCGCAATATCATCTCCGGCAACGACCAGAACGGCGTCGTCCTCTTGGCTGGCGCGACGAACAACACCATTCAGCTTAACCGCATCGGCACCAGCGCCACTGGCGGCGTGGCCATCGGCAACGTCCATGGCGGCGTCGTGGTTGATACAAGCGCGTCCGGCAACGCCATCATCTCTAACCTTATCGCCGCTAACGAAACGGGGGTGAATCTCCTCGGCTCGGGCAACACTGTACTGCGAAATGACTTCAGCGTGGCATCGAACGGCGCCGATCCGCTTCCCAACAGCACGAACATCCTGATTTCCGGCTTTAACAACTCTATCGGAAGCGCAAATATCTTCGACAAGAATACGCTCCGATTTGCAAGCGGCGCAGGAATCGCGGTCACCGGCGGCACGGGCAATGCGATCTTCCCCAACTCGATAACATCGAACGGCGGCCTCGGCATCGACCTCGGCAATGACGGCATGACTACGAACGACACCGGGGACCCCGACACCGGGCCGAACAATCTGCAAAACTATCCGGTGGTCACCTCCGCCAACCTCAGCGGCATCAGCCTCGCCATACAGGCGACACTCAACAGCACGCCGCAGTCGCTCTTCACCATCGATTTCTATTGGAGCACGGCTGCTGACCCGTCAGGCTTTGGCGAAGGGCAGAACTATATCGGCTCAAGGCTGGTGCTCACAGAGGATTCGGGCAATACCGACTTCACGACGACCTTTTCTCCTGTTTCGAGTCCCGCGGGCAGTTTCGTCACCGCTGTTGCGAGAGACGCAAGCGGCAGCACTTCGGAGTTTTCTCGCGCAATGGTTGTCTCAGATGCCAGCGCCTGCGGAACGCTGGAACTCAACCCGACAAGCGCCTCTCCCGGCGACGCCGGCGGCAGCGGATTGGTCAACGTCATCAAAGCCGCCGGCTGCTCGTGGATTGCCGTAAGCAACAATGCCTGGATCAACATCACCGGCGGCAGCCCCGGCAACGGCAATGGCACGGTCACATACAACGTCGCGTCTAACCCAAACCCCGGCGTGCCGCGCACCGGCACGATGACCATCGGCGGCCAAACCTTCACGGTATTTCAATCGCACGGCCCGACGGCAATCCAGGACCTCAGCGCCTACGCCACTTCTTTCGAAAATGGTGCGCTCATCGAATGGCGCACGGGACTCGAAATCTCGAACCTCGGCTTCAATCTCTACCGGGACGCCTCGGGCAAGCGCGAGCTTGTAAATCCGCGGCTCATCGCAGGATCGGCTCTGGTAGCCGGTTCTGAGACCGTTATGACCGCGGGCCGCGCTTACAGTTGGTTCGACTCGTCGCCTCCGGATAACAGCGCAGCCTACTGGGTGGAAGCGGTTGACACGAACGGCAGATCGACCTGGTGTGGTCCCTTCTACGTCACTCAATCGTCGGGCCAGCTTCCCGAATACAAGATCAGGCAAGCCGTGGCGCTCACGGAAATGGGCCGCCGCGCAGCCGATGGTCAAAATGCGACGTGTCAGCTTGAGCGATCGGCGCCAATGGCTCGCGCTACCTTGCAAAGCCTCGGCCTTGAATCGTCTATTGCAACAAAAGAGGCCATTAAGATTTCAGTCCGCAGCGAGGGCTGGTATCGAGTTACGCAGCCGGAACTCGTAGGGGCGGGCCTGAATGAGAAAATCAACCCGCAATCGCTCCGCCTGTTCGCCGACGGAATCGAGCAACCCATCCTTGTCACCTGGGAAAGCGACGGCTCCTTTGACAGCGGAGATTCAATCGAATTCTATGGCATCGGACTCGACACGCCTTCAACCGACACGCGCGTGTACTGGCTCGTGGCGGGTGAAGGCGAAGGCAAACGAATCAAGCTCGCACAGACCTACGGCAAGCCGGGCGGCGCTCAAGGCTTTCCTTATACGATCCAGCGCAAAGAGCGCACCATCTATTTTTCATCGTTGCTTAACGGCGAGGCGGAGAACTTCTTTGGCTCGGTAATAGCCTCCCAGCCGGTCGATCAATCGCTGACGCTTCACTCGATTGACGCAGGCAGTGGCGCGCAAGCCGTGCTTGAAGTCGCGCTGCAAGGCGTGACTGACCTTCCGCAATATCCAGATCATCAAGTCCGAGTAGTGCTCAACGGAACCATGGTTGGCCGGCTCAGCTTCGACGGTCGTCAGCGTAAGGTTGAGCAGTTTTTTGTCTCTCAGACGTCGCTAGTCGAAGGAACAAACACAGTCACCCTCGCAGCCGAAGGCGGGAGCTCAGACATCAGCCTCGTTGACCATGTGCGGTTGACCTACTCGCACACCTTCGCCGCGGAGCAAAACGCCCTCAGGCTCGCGGTCCCGGAAGGCGCGCGGACTCAGACGATCACAGGGTTCAGTTCGCCCGACATTCGAGTCTTCGATGTGACTGAACCGGTTGATATCACAGAGATCACCGGAGTGATTGACAAATTAGAATCGGGGTATTCGGTGACGGTTGATATGGCCGGGGAAGGGCCGAGAACGCTGCTTGCGATGACCTCTGCTCGGATCCTTCAACCGAATTCAATCGCCCAGAATTTTCCATCGCGCTTGCGACAACCGGCAAACGGCGCGGACCTTCTCGTCATTACTTCCCGCGAGCTGATGTCGAGCGTCGAGCCGCTTGCCTCGCACAGGCGAAGCGAAGGCTTGAGTGTAACGATCATCGATGTCGAAGACATCTTCGATGAGTTCAGCTTCGGCTCTAAGGCGCCACAAGCGATCAAAGATTTCCTCGCTTACACGATCACAAGCTGGAAGAAAAAGCCTCGATACGTGCTGTTTGCAGGTGACGCCAGCTACGACCCTCGCAACTATCTTGGGTTTGGTGAAACTGATCTTGTTCCCACTCGTCTGATTGACACGCAGCTTATGGAAACAGCTTCCGACGACTGGTTCGGGGATTTTAATGACGATGGCCTGGCGGAGATCTCGATTGGGCGCCTGGCTGCTCGGACCGCGGAGGAAGCGACGTTGATGGTCAACAAGCTCATACGTTACGACGAGTCGAAGCCTTCCGAAGAGGCGCTCCTGGTTGCAGACCGCAACGACGGCTTCAACTTTGAAGCGGCAACCCTCGCGATAGAGCCGTTGCTTACGGGTCTGCGAGCGAATGAAGTCTTTCGCTCTCGCATGGACGATGCGACGGCAAAGAACGCGTTGATTGAAGCGATCAATCGGGGACAGAAGATAGTCAACTACGCGGGTCACGGGTCGGCTGACGCGTGGAGAGGCGGCCTGTTGACTTCAAACGATGCGAGAGAGCTGGCGAACTCGCGGTTGACGCTTTTCGTGATGATGAACTGTTTGAACGGATACTTTCAGGATGCGGCGGCAGACTCATTGGGCGAAAGCTTGATGAAGGATGGGCGAGGAGGAGCGGTTGCAGTCTGGGCGTCAAGTGGAATGACTACTCCTGACGGGCAGGCATTGCTCGACCAGGAATTCTATCGTCAGTTGTCTGTCGCCGGCACGACCTTTGGTGAAGCGATCAAAAACGCTAAGGCGGCAACGGACGATCTGGACATCCGGCGGACGTGGATACTGCTGGGCGATCCGGCGATGCGCGTGAAGTAAAGAGTTAAGGAGGCACCCTGGGAGCGCAGGCATCCCTGCCTGCTTGGTGTCCCGCTAGAAGAGAGGCCGGGACGCCTACGCTCCGAAGATGGCTTCAAGTAGCTAGAGGAGATGAGTTGAGATGAGAGCCAGACTCTTAATTGTTGTTGTTTTCTTACTTGTTAGCGTCGCGCCTACTCTCGGGCAGACCACCGCCTTCACCTATCAAGGCAAGCTGACGGATGGAGCCAACCCCGCCAACGGCAACTACGATTTCGAGTTCAAACTATTCGACGGGGTGTCGGGCGGCATCCAACAAGGGTCAACCGTTCAACTACTCAATGTTGCTGTGACGAGTGGCATCTTCACCGTGCAACTCGATTTCGGCAATCCGTTCACCGGCGACCGACGCTTCCTCGACATCAGCGTTCGGCAAGCGGGCGGCGGGGCGTTTACGCCGCTTACGCCGCGTCAGCAAGTGACCTCGAATCCCTATGCCATTAAGAGCCTGAACTCACTGACAGCAGACGGGCTATCGCTGGCGTGCGTCAACTGCGTTACGAGCAGCCAGATTGCCGGCGTCAACGGCAGCGCAGTGATCGGGCAGATTCCGGTCGCGAGTGTTCCGGCAGGCAGCGCCAACTACATTCAAAACGCGACGGCGCAGCAGGGATCAAGCAACTTCAACATCTCGGGTGACGGCACGGCGGGCGGAACACTGTCAGCTAATGCCGTCAACGCAACGACGCAGTACAACATCGGCGGCTTGCGCGCCTTGAGTGCGAACGGGAGTTTCAACTTTTTTGCAGGCCTTAGCGCCGGACGAGATAACACAACAGGTTCCAGCAACTCTTTTTTCGGCATCTCTTCAGGCGAACAAAACACGACAGGCTTTAACAACACGTATTTCGGCGCGCTTGCCGGACGCGTGAACACGACGGCGACATTCAATTCGTTCTTCGGCAGCGGCGCAGGCTCCAACAACACAGCGAGCCAAAATTCCTTTTTTGGTGGCGGCGCCGGCTTCGCAAACACGACGGGCGGCGGCAATTCCTTTTTCGGCGCAAGCGCCGGAAGCTCAAACACAACCGGCGACAGCAACGCCTTCTTCGGCAACACCGCGGGACAATTTAATACGACCACCCGTGCCAATTCCTTTTTTGGCGCGAACGCGGGGCGCAACAACACTGCGAACGACAATGCTTTTTTTGGCACAAGCGCCGGTCTCAATAACACGAC
>DATLWF010000754.1:0-5050 GCA_035576605.1 Blastocatellia bacterium
GTGTTGGGTTGATCGGCGGATCTTTCGAACACGCCAACCGGCCGCGATTGCCCTTTGCGCTGGAATCGTTGCGCATCGTCTCGGCCTGCAGCAAAGAGATGGATGCCTGGGTGCGGTACTCGGCAGGCAGTCAGACTGCGGACGACGTCGTCAAGCTGGATATCGATCTCTGCGATACGCAGGGGAACATCTGTGCACAGATGCGGGGCCTTAGCTGGCAGCAGGCGGTACTGGGTGACGTTCGAGCTGCAGCTTCACCGGTTCCTGTGGAAAACGCAGGAATTTCTATCGCGGTCCACGAACCTAAAGAGCTTGCGTTCACTCCTTATGAACAGGCGGCGCCCGCGCCATTGACACAAAGAAAGCCGGCGGGTATTTCATTGGCCGCGCCAGGCATCCTGATTGACCAGGAGCCCTCCGCAGAAAGGTCGGCGATCACGCTCTCAAACACAGTGGCGGCAGTGCATCTCCAGGAGAGCAAAGCACCGGTGACGTCTGCTGTTCGCTTGTCCGACCGTGGTGACGGGGTATTCGCAAGCCGGATCGATGCATCCGTCGGTGTCCATCCGGCAGAGGACCTCATTGCCCACCTGTTGCAGGCACTGGCCAGAGTACGGCAGGAGGTGTCGATCAGGGTCCTGATAGTCAGCGGCATCGAGCGCTGTTTCAAGCGAGGCGGCCGGGAAGACTACAACGAAGCCGTCGAGCAACATCTGTATCAGGCCATTGTGTCGTTTCCCTATCCTGTCATCGCCGTCCTGCAGGACGATGCCATTGGCGTCGGCTTCCTGCTCGCCGCGCTGTGTGATTTCATAGTGTGCAGTGACGATTCGCAGTACGGCTACACAGACTCGCAACGTTATCTGTATCCGACGCCTTCCGAGACGGCCCTCTTCAGTGAACGGTTCGAAGACTTCCGAGCACAGGATCTTTTGTACCTATCGCCCGCTTCGACGGGTAGGCAATTGCGGGCGAAAGGATGGACGTGCCCTATCGTGCCTAGTGCGCAAGTCGAAGCGTACGCAGGAAAACTGGCATCGACGTTGGCGACGAAGTCCCAAGATTCGATACGTTTGTTGAAACAGCATCTGACGCGTCAGTTGGCCGGTTTGGTCAACGGTCTGAACCGCGTCGAGGTGACCGCGGGCGCTATCGACAATTCGCCCAGTCCGGTCGCGAAAACCATCATCTCGCCGGCGCATCTCCGCCTGGATACGCCGGCAGAGGATGTTCTGGTGATCACGTTCTGTGCTGCCGATGAGCAGGTGGGGTTAGAAGGTCTCGTGGCAGGTCTCGGCGAGATCTTCGATGAGATTCATCGGAACGGCTCCTGCAAAGCCGTCGTTCTCGCCAGCGAATATGCTGAGTTCCTTCCGGAAGCCGCGCAAGGTATTCCCGAGAATGTCATCCTGGAGTTTCAACGTATCGTCGGCGAGTCCCGGATTCCCGTCATTGCCGCTCTGGACGGCAACGCGAAAGGCGACGCCTGGCTCATTAGCCAGATGTGCGACGCCTCTGTTTACAGCCGCGGGGGCGTTTACTCTTCGGCAAACATCGGGCAAAGCCCGATACTCGCGCGAACGGCCGCTGCGATCTTCACCTATCGATTCGGCCACGACGCAGGCAAGGAAATCCTGCTCACAGGAGCTGACTATTCGGGTGGTGATCTAAACCGCCGGATAGGCGCGGTGCTCGTCGCGGAGTCGGATCATGTTTTGCCCACGGCTGTAAGGGTGGCCGAGTCTTGGGCCAGATTGTCCCGGGCCGCACTGGCTTCTTGGAAGCATCATAGCGCGACGACCCTCCAGGAGAAGATTCGCAGCTTGCCGGCCGCCCTGGAGCAGAAAGACGAAGCGCCTGAGCTGCTGGTTACAGCGCTGACACCCATTGCGCTTCTCTCACAAGTGGTCACCGCCACCGCACATCCAGCCGGCATTGTGGTGGTGAAGATGGTAGATCGTCAGGCGAGAAATATGTTTTCCGACGCCCTCATGGCAGGCGTCGCGGAGGTCTTTGCCCACATCGAGCAGACGCAGGCGTACAAGGTCGTGATCCTGACCGGCTACGATCATTATTTCGCTTCGGGCGGCACCAAAGAGAGTCTGTTAGCCATTCAGGCCGGAAAGGCCAAATTCACGGATTCTAAGATCTTTCAATTGCCACTGGACTGCAAGCTGCCGGTAATCGCGGCGATGCAGGGACATGGCATCGGCGCCGGCTGGTGCCTGGGCATGTTCGCCGACCTGGTGCTGATGAGCGACGAGAGCCGGTATGTGAGTCCGTACATGAATTACGGATTCACGCCAGGCGCTGGCGCCACCTGGGTCTTATCCGACAAGATGGGGCAGGACCTGGCACGAGAAAGCCTGATGACGGCGCAATCATATACCGGTAGCGCGCTCAAAGGCAGGGGGCTGCTGCTGCCCGTGGTGCCACGGTCTGAGGTTTATCGCGCGGCGATGGGGTTAGCGCAGCAAATTGCGAAACTGCCACGCAATCGATCGATTGTCTTCAAACAGCAGTTGACGGCGTATGTTCGCGAGCCGCTGGAGGAGGCGTATCGCCTCGAACTGGCCATGCACGCCAGGACATTCGTGGGCCGGTCCGACACCTTGGCGCAGATTCATAACAATTTTCACCAGGAAATCGAAACAGCCTCGGCTGCCCCTCTCAAGCCGGACCTCGAACCGGCGAAACAGTACAGGGACGGCGATGCGCTGCCTGCCGTCACCGCGACACTGAAAACGCTCCTGGCGAACGAGCTGCAAATGCGCGAGAGCGATATCGACGACAATGCGCAGTTCGTCGATGTAGGCCTCGATTCGATCGCCGGCGTGACCTGGATTCGCAAGATCAACGAGACGTATCAGACGTCCATCGAAGCCACGAAGGTCTACAGCTACCCGACGTTGGCACAGCTCAGCCGCCACGTCAAAACGGAAGCGGAAGAGCACGGGACGCTGGCGCGCGCAGTTGCACCGGCGACGGCAGAAGTGGCACCGGAGAGCACTCCTCAGCCGCAGCGTAAGATTTCGACGAACCGTGCCCTCACGTCCCGGCGCAGCCGAACGGCCTCGCGATTCGCCGCCCCCACACCAGTGCCTCAGCAATCCCAGCACATCGCGATCATTGGCATGGCCGGTCAATTCCCCAAAGCAAAAAACGTCGACGAGTTCTGGCAGAACCTGGCGGAAGGCAGGAATTGCATTACCCAGGTCCCACGCCAGCGCTGGGATTTGAATACCTACTATCAGGCGGGCCAGGTCGTGGCAGGCAAGTCTTACTGCCAGTGGGTCGGAGCGCTGGACGAATACGATCTGTTCGATCCACTCTTTTTTAACATCTCGCCGACGGAAGCAGAGAACATGGATCCGCAGCAGCGCTTATTCCTGCAGGCGTGCTGGCACAGTATCGAAAACGCCGGATACGACGCGCGAGTGTTGTCCGGGAGTAAGTGCGGCGTCTTCGTTGGTTGTGCCACCGGCGACTATCACCAGGCCTCGCGAATGCATCAATTGAGCGCGCTCGGCTTCACGGGCAGCGCGACGTCCATTCTGGCAGCCCGAATTTCCTATTTCCTGAACCTGCAGGGGCCGTGCGTGTCGATCGATACGGCGTGCTCATCATCGCTGGTTGCCATCGCTCAGGCGTGTGACAGTTTGAGCTCCGGCGGCAGCAATCTCGCCCTGGCCGGCGGAGTCTATGTGATGGGCGGTCCTGAGATGCATATCAGAACCTCTCAGACGGGAATGCTCTCGCCCGAGGGAAAGTGCTACACCTTCGATCAGCGAGCCGATGGGTTCGTTATGGGGGAAGGTGTGGGCGTCGTGATGTTGAAACGGCTGGCAGACGCACAAAGAGATGGAGACATCATTTGCGGTGTCATTCAAGGATGGGGGGTCAATCAGGACGGAAGGACCAATGGGATCACCGCGCCCAACCCGGAATCACAAACGCGGCTGGAGCAGGACGTTTACGACAAATACGAGATCGATCCGGCGAATATCCAACTGATCGAAGCCCATGGCACGGCGACGAAATTGGGCGATCCGATCGAGGTGGAAGCGCTGAAAGCGTCCTTCAAAAAATATACAAAGAAAACAAAGTACTGCGCCCTGGGCTCGGTGAAAAGCAATATCGGCCATTGCCTGACAGCGGCGGGAATGGCCGGAGTCATCAAACTTCTCCTGGCGCTGAAACACAAACAATTGCCACCGACCATCAACTTCGAACGTCTCAACGAGCACATTGATCTGACCGACAGTCCGTTTTACGTGAATACCCGGCTGCGGGAGTGGCCGCTCCACGGCGCGGCGTCGCGCCTGTCGGCGATCAGCTCGTTCGGCTTCAGTGGGACCAATGCGCATATCGTTATCGGTGAATCTCCGACTCCGATCGATGTCGAACCAGCTTTGGTTCTACCTCAAACCACGAAGGCCGTCATCCTTCTGTCGGCTAAAAAGCCGACCCAGCTCAAACAAAAGGCTCGCGATCTCCTGGACTTTATTCGCAAAGAGACTCCGTCTACTGGTCTACTAGAGATCGCCTATACGCTGCAGGTGGGTAGAGAGGCGATGGAAGAACGCGCGGGTTTCGTTGTGAGCTCGGTCGCACAATTGGCCGAAAACCTCGAGGCCTATCTCGAGAACAAGGATGACGTCAAAGACTTCTACCAAGGTCAAGTCAGACGAGGCAAGGAGAGCATAAGCGTCATCAGTCAAGACGACGAGATGAAAGAAACCATCGTGGCCAGATGGATAACGCAAAAGAAGCTCGCCAAGCTGCTGGATCTCTGGACCCGAGGTCTGGAACAGGACTGGAACAAACTTTACGAGGGGGCCAAGCCACGGCGCATCGTACTGCCCGGATATCCCTTCGCCAAAGAGCACTACTTGATCGACGCGACCGCCCAGGATTCGGGGCGCGGATCGCCATCCGGCGTCGCGACGGCTGCTGTCCTGCACCCATTGCTGCACGCGAACACTTCCGATCTGAACGAGCAGCGCTATAGCTCGACGTTCACTGGAGAAGAATTCTTCCTGGCAGATCA
>DATLWF010000755.1:0-3972 GCA_035576605.1 Blastocatellia bacterium
GTGGTGCGTGAAACGTGGTGCGTGAATCGTGATGCGTGATGAGTGAACGGAACAGGGCGCACCAGTCACGTTGTCACTAATCACGTTTTCACTCATCACGTTTCACGTTTCACGCATCACGTTTTACTCATCGCGCCTCAACCCCGTTCCTGTTCGCCCTCAACTGGAACAGCTTCGCTGCTGGCGGCGTCCGTCTTTGAGTGGAGAGTGATTGCCAGACCGAGCGCAATAAGCATGATCGCAGAGCTCGTCCAGTAAGGTGTCCGCCCATAATGCGAACTAGAGTCCGGATCGCGGCCCAGCAGCGTGCCGCCAAGCACAGGACCGATGATTCGCGCGAGACTTGCCACAGAAGCCATCACCCCGAGCACGCGACCCTGCAAGGACGCCTTCACGCTCTTGGAAGCCATCCCGTTCAGCGTCGGCGTCATCAGGCTGTTGCCAATCGCGATGCCGGTGGCGGCGAGGATCAGTGCGGTCACCGTTTGGCTTAACGGAAAACAGAAAACGCTTGCGGCGAAGATCGCGGTGCCCGCAACTGCTAGCGGCTTGTCGCCAAACAGCTTCACCAGCCGGCCGAGCAAGCCCCCTTGTATCACCGCGCCGATGATTCCAACGTAACCAAACAGGAAGCCGGTGTGCCAGGCATCGAACCCGAATCGATGTGCAGCGAACAACGCGAACGTCACCGTCACAATGGCGAAGGAAACGGTCCCAAAGAAGTAGGTCGCCACTACCGCACGGAGTTGCCAGCTCCCGGACTGCTCAAGCGTCTCAAGGATGCCTCCACGTCGAGCCTCCCTTCGATGTTCGTCGGAAAGACTCTCCGGAAGAAGGAAGTACAACGCCGTCGCATTAGCAGCCGCCATCGCCGCCGCGAAGAAAAACGGTGCTTCCTGCGAGATGCGACTCAGCACCCCGCCGATCAACGGTCCGAAGACGAAGCCGAGCCCGAATGCCACTCCTATCAAGCCCATTCCCTTCGATCGGCCTTCGGGCGGAGTGACGTCGGCGATGTAAGCTTGAGCTGTCGAGATATTGCCGCCGCTGACCCCGTCGATGATTCGAGCTACAAATAACCACACGAGCGTCGGAGCTAAACCGAATAACGCAAGCCCAACGGGCATTCGAGGAGCCAGACCCATGAGCAGGAATCCGACGGATGTGCCAATCAAGCTGACGAGGAGGACCGGTCGGCGGCCCACTCGATCAGAAAGCCTGCCGAGAATCGGAGCGAAGACAAACTGCATCGCTGAATACGTTGCCACCAACATCCCCACAGTCGCCTCGGATGCGCCGTACCGTTCGGCGTAGAGCGGCAACACGGGTATTACAATTCCGAACCCGACGAGGTCGATGAAGATGGTGATGAATATGATGACCAGAGGTGAGCGGCTCTTTGGCATGTTTGAAGGTTAGAAATATTGATTGAGCCATTGAAAAATGAGAATTGCAAATTGAAAATTGCAGACTCCAAATCGAACATTGCAGATTCCAAATTCCAAATTCCAAATCTCAGAGCCAGCGGTCAGGGCTTTGCGGCACTTCGCAATCGTCAATTTCAGGTTGCGGTTTGCAATTTACAATTTTTCATTTTTCAATTCTCAATTTGCTATTGGAGATCTGCATTTGAGATCTGCGCTTTGTGATCTGCAATTTGGGATCTGCAATTTGAGATCTGCGCTTTGAGATCTGAAATTTGAGATCTGCATTTGGGATCTGCATTTGGGATCTGCGATTTGAGATCTCAATTCCGATCTTACCTCACGAACGATCTGTATCCTTTCTTATAATTCAATGATAACCGCCCCAGCCCTCGTGGTGCGCTGACATTGATCCGCACCTTGTGCCAGTCGACCGTGCTCGCTGCGTCGGTAGGGTAGTACCCGATAGCGTACTGATGACGCAGCATCAACGCGATCCTCGTGTAGATATCACGCGTCTGCGGCTCGTCCGCTGGTGCGAAGGTCATGCCCCCGCTCCAGCCGGAGAGACTTTGCAGCGTACCCATCCCTGCATACAACTGGCTTATGCCGATCGCATACACCGGAACGTCCGACTCTTTGAGCATCTCGCGAAGCTCACGTCCGCTGTACCGGCTGCTGTTCTCCTCACCGTCTGAAATGATCAACAGAGCTTTCTTCTGGTGTCTCCCTTGCCTGGCTTTCTCGATTCCAAGATAGACTCCATCGTAGAGCGCAGTGCTGCCCTTCGCCTTCACGAATATTACTCGGCTCATGATTTCGCTCGGCGAGGTCGTGAAGTCCTGTACGAGTCGCGCGCGATCGTTGAACGCGATGATGAAGTACTCGTCGTCCTGGTGAGAGGTGTCAAAGAACCTTCGCAACGTCTGGAACGACCGCGAAGTCAGGTCGCCCATCGAGCCCGATACGTCATAGATTATTCCAAGCGTCAGCGGCGCGTCATCATCGCTGAAGTGCGTTATCTCTTGCCTGACCCCGTCGTCGAAGACCTCGAAATTCCTCTTCTCCAGTCCCGTGACAAACCTGCCGAGCGGATCTGAAACGGTGACCGTGATACTGACCAGCCTTGCCTGGAGTTGAATTTTGTCTTTCGGATCCTGGGCGCCAGCGACCGCGGGTTTTGTTTGTGAATCCGCGATCTGTTTCTTTACTTGACCTGACGTTCGAGCATTTGTGGATTGAGTTTGCTTGATGGCTGGGATACTGATTGCGGGTGATGTAGCCGCGAGGACCGCAGCAATGGCGAAGCCTACAGACATGCGATGCATAGCTTAAACCTCATAAGCTCTGCTTCATCCCCCCGGCTACCCGAGAGAATGAATATTAGACCAAAATGGGTGGCATTAGAACCGTTTCGGAACCGACCGATGCTTGATGAATCGCTATGCTACTCGCCGATGATCTTGATGAGGACGCGCTTCCTGCGCCGGCCGTCGAACTCGCCGTAGAAGATTTGCTCCCAGGTCCCGAAGTCCAGCTTTCCCGAGGTCACCGCAACGACCACTTCACGGCCCATTACCTGACGCTTAATATGCGCATCGGCGTTGTCCTCGCCTGTTCGGTTGTGATGGTATTGGTCGACGGGTTCGTGAGGCGCCAGGTTCTCCAGCCAGACCTCGTAGTCGTGATGCAGTCCCTTCTCGTCATCGTTTATGAAGACCGATGCCGTGATGTGCATCGCGTTAACCAGGGCGAGACCTTCACGAATTCCGCTTTCGCGCAAGCAGTCTTCGACCTGCGCGGTAATATTGATAAACCCGCGGCGTGACGGCACGTTGAACCAGAGTTCTTTGCGAAAGCTTTTCATACTACGATTCGCTAAAACACTTGCCACGCCCGTCGCAGCAAATCTCGCTTGAGCGTGACGTAGCTCTGCTCGCCTACAAGCGCTCGCCCGAGAATCGTGCGCACCCCTCGGTGATGCTGCGCGAGCATGATCATTGCATCAGTGAAGATCCGGCCGATGAATCGGCCGTGATAAAAGTGAGGAAGCCTGTACGAGGCGTGTTCAAGGTCGTGGCCAAACTCCTTGCGCCACATGATTTCGTACGACGCGGCGGCACGTTGGTAAACACTTGAGGATGCGTTTGAGCCACCACCCTCTGAATCGCGCAACGCATCAGCGTATAGATCGGCCGATTTGAAGGCGTAATAGATCCCCTCGCCGGTAATTGGGTCCGCGAAGCCGGCAGCATCTCCGATCAACGCCCATCCGTCTCCGCTTGCTCGCAGATCTTTCCAGCTCGCCAGATCGAGCGTGGGAATCTTTGCGCCGAAGAAACTCACACGATCTGGTTCGGGCATTTGCCCACCGTAGTACCCGCTCACAAAATCGGTGAGCAACGTTCGCAGCTCGTAGGAGGTGCGTTCGCCGAGCTTGGAAGCGACGCCGAAATTCATGACGCCCGGCCGCGGGAAAGCCCACAAATAACCCGTGAACTCTCTCGGGAAGCGCACGACTACTTCATCCATCGCGGGCCCAATTTGA
>DATLWF010000756.1:0-5786 GCA_035576605.1 Blastocatellia bacterium
TGACGGCATCGGAACCATGCTCGTCATCGGCGTCTACGAACGTTCTGCCCAGGAGCGGCTTCACTCCGAGAACGTCAAAGAAGTTCGCGGACACCACGCCGGTCTGGACTCGCTGTGGTTCCTGGCCGCCGAGAAGAGTGAAGCTCATCGAGTGATGCTCGACGACCGCATCCAGGGTTTGATTCTGCTCGCGGTAGTCCTGCACTTCTTTGACTGAGAACGGTACGTTAAGCACGTGAGCGAGCGGCGCCTGCTGTTGAACGATCACCAGCTGGTTCCCATCCTTGTACGGCAGCGGACGCATCAGCACGCCATAGATCACGCTAAAGATCGCTGTGTTGGCTCCGATGCCCAGACCGAGCGTCAACACCGCGACTAATGTGAATCCTGGATTGCGGTAGAGAATCCTCGCGCCGTAGCGAACGTCCTGCAGCAACGATTCTGCCAGGGGGGCTCCGCGAACGTCGCGGCATTCTTCCTTGAACTTCTCAACTCCGCCAAACCTTACGAGCGCCTCGCGCCGGGCCTCGGGGAGGCTCATTCCGCGCCTGACGTTTTCTTCGATCTCCATCTCCAGATGAAAGCGCAGTTCTCGATCCATGTCCCGCTCGACCTTGTCTTTGTGAAGAAGAGCGCGCACGTAGCTTGTAAGTTTCCTTAACATCGACTCATCCTCCGGCAATCAGTTTGACAAGGTGAAAGAGAAGCGAAGTTTGCGACCGCCCCGTCTCACAAGCTTCTCTCAATTTCGCCTACACAGTTTGCAAGATACGATCAACGGCCGCCGAGAGCCTTTCCCAGTTCTCGGTCTCCTCGGTAAGCTGCTTTTTTCCTGTTCGGGTCAGCTCGTAGAACTTCGCCTGCCGGTTGTTGTCCGAGCTTCCCCACTCAGATTTGATAAGACCCTGTTGCTCCAGACGATAGAGGGCCGGGTATAGCGAGCCCTGGTTGATCACCAACACATCCCCGGAAACCTGCTGTATTCGCTGCGATATGCCCCAGCCGTGCATAGGCTCCAGAGCCAGCGTTTTGAGTATGAGCATATCAAGCGTGCCTTGTATCAGGTCAGTCGATTTCGCCATCGCAAGCCTCCTAGTTAATCTAGAGGAGAGGATAATAGGACTCCTTCCTGTAGATTGTCAAGGGGAAGCCTTTGTCTGTCGCTGTGCGCGTTCAGATTTGTCGTGCATACCCACCTCTGACGAGATTGTGCGGAAAGTCCGTCCGGATACCATCGCTCTTTAGCCGATGGACTTTCAGCTTAGCCTAAGAGATGACTGCGCACTCCGTAGGAGTGACCTCTCGATAGCATCGCGATGCCTAGTTATGCCGTCACTCCGTAGGAGTAACCTATATGCTCGACGCGCGCGCGATGGCCGTCGGGGAGCAGGTAACTCCTACGGAGTTCCGGCCCCTTCCACTGCCCCCGCGCTATCGAGAGGACACTCCTACGGAGTGTTGCAATCCCACCGACTATCCATGGGTGGGATTCTCGGAGTTTTCGCACAGTCTCTGACGAGGTGGGTATGTGCGAAAGTTTGATGCGAACCCCTGGCTTTTGAACGGCTGGACGCCTGATTCAAACTGCATTATTGTCTCCCAGACCAGTGGAGTATTAGCCCGCACGTTGACTCTCAGTTGATCAGACGCAAGGAGCGAACCTCATGAACAGAATCCTGTGGCGCACGAACATAGCGGTCTGGAAGAAGCTGACCGCCCTCTGCTTGCTCGCCCTCCTGGTTACGTCGTCAGGCTATGCTCAGCAAGCCGCCGCGAAGCGTCCGTTGACGCACAACGACTACGATAGCTGGCGCGCGATTCAAGGCCAGTCGCTCTCGCGCGACGGGAAGTTCGTCGCCTATGCGCTTGTGCCTCAGGATGGCGATGGCGAGGTGGTTGTGCGCAATCTTGCCAGCGGGGTCGAGTGGCGTGCGCCGCGTGGCGCTGCGCCGGTGAATCCTCCGCAGCGGTCAGCCGAGGCGGAGCCAGGCCCAGTCCCGGGTCCCGGATTTGGTCAGGCGCCTTTCGCCGGCAGA
The DNA here is from genome assembly GCA_035576605.1 of Blastocatellia bacterium. Taxonomy (GTDB): domain Bacteria; phylum Acidobacteriota; class Blastocatellia; order UBA7656; family UBA7656; genus Onstottus_A. The sequence goes on from DATLWF010000756.1 coordinate 2,037, forward strand.
CCGTTCTTCACCGCTGACAGCCGCTTCGTTGTGTTCCAGATTCTCCCGACCAAAGCGGAGACTGAGAAAGCAAAGAAGGAAAAGAAGAAGCCGGAGGAGATGCCAAAAAATGCGATGGGCATCATGGACCTCAGCACCGGTGGAGTGACTCGCATTGATCGGGTCAAGAGCTTCCAGGTGCCCGAAGAAGGAGCGGGCTTCATCGCCTATTCGCTCGAAGCTAAGGTCGAAGAGCGGAAGCCCGAAGACCGCCGGCCCGACGCGGCGCCCGCCGCCGGGACCAGAGGGCGGCGAGATCCGAAGAAAAAGGAGTACGGCACCGATCTTGTCCTTCGCAACATGGCCGACAAGAGCGAGCGCACGTTTTCCGATGTGCTCGAATATGCGCTAAGCAAGGATGCGAAGAGCCTGGTGTTTGCGGTGTCGTCGAAGAAAGAAGAGACAAACGGAGCTTTTGCGATCGCGACCTCGACGGCCGACGGACCTGTTCCGTTGCTCACAGGCAAGGGCAAATACACGAAGCTCACATGGGACGAAAAGCAAACTCAACTCGTTCTCCTGAGTGACCGGGATGATGCGTCGTCAACTCAACCTCGACTGAAACTTTATCGCTGGGACCGCAAAGCCGTCGCCGCGACCGAGCTTGTTTCGACCGCTACTCCCAACTTCAAGCCTGGTTACGTGATCAGCGAACGAGGCGCGATCAACTTCTCTCTTGATGGAAGCAAGGTCTTCTTCGGCGTAGCCCCGCCGTCGGAACCGGAAAAAGATGAAAGCGAGGATGCGGCCTCATCCGATGATAAGGTCTCCGTTGACCTGTGGCACTGGAAAGACGACTACATCCAGCCGATGCAGAAGGTGCGCGCCGAGCAGGACAGAAACCGTTCTTATCGCGCGGTGTTTCACATGGCCGACAACAAGTACGCTCAGTTGGGCGATGAAACGATGCAGGGTGTAACTCCTTCGACCGATGGGCGATGGGCTCTGGGCTCCGATGATCGACCGTATCGCATGCTGGTTGGCTACGACGACGAAGCTAACTCGGCGGACGTCTCCATCATCAACACCGGGGATGGCAGCCGCAAGGCCATCATGAAGAAGCACGCCAGGGGATTCACGTGGTCGCCCGGGGGACGGTACGCGCTGTTTTATGACGGCAAGGACTGGAACACGCTGTCGATTCCTGACGGCAGAATCGTCAACCTGACTAAGAGTCTCGGCGTGAGTTTCTGGCGTGAGGATCACGACTCCCCGAGCACTCCTCCGGCTTATGGCAGCGCTGGTTGGACCTCCGATGACAAGTACGCGCTGCTCTACGATCAATATGACATCTGGCAAGTCGCGCCGGACGGCTCGAACGCGAAAAACCTGACCGACGGCGTTGGCAGAAAGGAAAAGATCCAGTTTCGCTATTCGAGGCTCGATCCGCAGGAGAAGGGTATCGATCCATCCAAGCCAATGCTGTTGAGGGCCGAGAATGAATGGACTCGAGACTCCGGATTCTATCGAGACAGGATCGACGGGGGCATGCCTGAGAAGCTGATCATGGCGGCGAAGAGCTTCAACCCGCCTTCGAAGGCCAAAGACGCCGACGTGTACCTGCTCACCGCATCAACCTTTAATGAGTTTCCGGATCTGCTGGTTACCTCGCCGAGTTTCAAAGAGCTCAAGACAGTCAGCGACGCGAATCCGCAAAAGGCCGAGTTGCTTTGGGGCACTTCAGAGCTGGTCCGATTCAAGAACACCGACGGCGTCCCGCTTTCGGCTATGCTGATCAAGCCCCCAAACTTCGACGCGAACAAGAAGTATCCGATGATGGTGTACATCTATGAGACTCTTTCCGAGAACTTGCATCGCTTCGTCGACCCGCGTCCTGGCCACAGCATCAACCCGTCGTTTTATGCGAGCAACGGATATCTGGTGCTCGAGCCGGACATCGTTTACACGATCGGGCATCCGGGACAAAGCGCGCTGAAGTGCGTGCTTCCGGCGATTCAATCGGTGGTGGACAAGGGCTTTGTCGACGAGAAAGCGATCGGCATCCAGGGGCACAGTTGGGGCGGCTACCAGATCGCTTATATGATCACGCAGACGACGCGTTTCAAAGCGGCGTCGGCAGGAGCGCCGGTAGCCAACATGACCAGCGCATATAGCGGGATCCGATGGGGCTCGGGACTGCCGCGACAGTTCCAGTACGAACACACCCAGAGCCGTATCGGTGGAAGCTTATGGGAAGCGCCGATGCTCTACCTTGAGAACTCGCCGGTGTTCAGAGCCGACCAGATTCAGACTCCCCTGCTGATGATTCACAACGACGCGGACGATGCAGTGCCCTGGTATCAGGGCATCGAGTACTATTTGGCGCTGCGGCGATTGGGCAAGGAAGCTTACCTGTTCAGCTACAACGGCGAGCCTCACGGTTTGCGCAAGCGGCAGAATCAGAAAGACTACACGATGCGCCTGCAGCAGTTTTTCGACCATTTCTTGAAGGGGGCGCCCGCGCCTGAATGGATGGTGAAAGGGATACCGTACCTTCAGAAAGAAAAAGAGAAGGAGAAGTACAAGGCGACCGCGGATATGAAAGAGAAGGCCGGGAAGTGAAAAATCGATGAAGAGTTCGTAGTACGGCCTTTAGGCGGAAGTTTGTAGGACGATGACCCGACTGTGCCAGGTACAAACTTCCGCCTAAAGGCCGTACTACGAACTCTTTCAAAATAGGAGACGAGAGATGGAGAGTTTCATCGACGAAGCCGTCGAGCAATATGCTCACGATCACACCAAGGCTGAATCCGATTTGTACGTTCGTTTGCGCGAGGAAACTTATCGCGACATGACCTGCCCGCAGATGCAGGTTGGCCGTATCGAGGGCCGGTTCCTGAAGATGCTTGTCCGCCTGACTGGCGCGCGGCGAATTCTTGAGATCGGAATGTTCACGGGCTACAGCGCGTTGATGATGGCCGAAGGGCTTCCCGATGACGGCCACTTGATCACTTGCGACGTCGATCCGAAGGCTGAAGCCATTGCGCGCCGCTACTTCAATGAGAGCCCGGACGGTCATAAGATCGAGATCCGAATCGGCCCTGCGCTCGAGACGATAAAGACTCTCAGTGGCCCAATCGATATGGTCTTCATCGATGCCGACAAGAGTAACTACTCAAACTACTACGAAGCGTGTTTTCCGTTGGTGAGGCCGGGCGGCCTGATCGTCGCGGATAACGTGTTGTGGAGCGGCCGCGTGCTTAATCCCGAGAGCGTTGACGATCATGCCATCGTCGCGTTCGATAAACTTGTGCAATCGGACCCGCGAGTCGAGAACGTTTGCCTGACTGTGCGCGACGGGATGATGCTTGCGTGGAAGCGTCCGTAAGTGAGTGACGCGACATCGACGGTTGAAAGCTACTTCATGCGTTCAAGAGAATTGTTCGCGCCCGCTCATCGGGTGACCCTCGCCAGGTTACAAACAGGGGAAGCCTGATATCGGCACGATCAATTTGTTGTAACCAAAGAGCACCCGCCAGCGTTTTGGCCAGTAGCGGAAATCTTATCAGGTTCTATCAGCATTCGGTCTTAAGTCTCCGCGAAGATTCTCAGTACAATCCCTAAGGAGTAAGTTTGATTATGAAGAGATCCCTGGTATTTCTGAGCTTGTGTTGTGTTTTGATGGTTGGCTTCTGGTCGGTGAGCGCCGCGCCGACGAACTTTGCTGCTACCTGGTCGCTGGACAAAGCAAAGAGCGAGGGTTTGCAAGGC
>DATLWF010000757.1:0-3814 GCA_035576605.1 Blastocatellia bacterium
CCCAACCCCAACCGACGTCAAGCCGGGAAGCATCACGCTCGATGACGTGCCTTATCCGTATCCGGTGTCGTACCTGCCCATGACGCTCTACGGTCAGGATGTGCGCCTGGCTTACATGGACGTTGCGCCCGATGGTCAGGCGAATGGCCGGACGGTGGTTCTTCTGCACGGAATGAATTTTTTCGGCGAGTACTGGGCCGGGACGATCGACGTCCTTCGCAAGCAGGGATTCCGCGTCGTCGTGCCGGACCAGATCGGCTTCGGGCGCTCGTCGAAGCCAATCATACCCTATAACTTTCATGACATGGCGTTGAACACCCGCAAGCTCCTGCAGCACCTCGGCATTTCCAAAGCCGCTATCGTAGGGCACTCGATGGGCGGAATGTTGACGGCGCGATTCGCCGCCTCATATCCCGATATGACCGAGCGCGCAGTGATCTACAATCCGATCGGACTGACCGACCCGCGTTGGGAGCGGCCGTGGCGTAGCACCGAGGAGGCATACAAGACGACGCTGGGCTTGACCTATCAGCAGGCGTACCAGGGCATCGCGCGTTATTTCGTCACGGGATGGAAGCCCGAGTATGAAAAGTACGTTCGCATTCATTACGCGTGGACGCTCAGCGGCGACTGGCCGAGATTCGCGATGGTTCGCACTCTGGTCCAGCAGATGGTGTACGTCGACCCGGTCGTCTACGATTGGGCTCACATCAAAGTTAAGACTCTGGTGCTGGGCGGCGACAAAGACGGCGCCAACTTTCCGGAGCGAGCCAGGCACATCGCCGACACGATTCCAGGCGCGGAGCTGGTGTTGATTCCGGGCATCGGCCACGTCCCGCACTTCGAGGCTCCGGATTTGTTTTACAAGGCGCTGCTGAAGTTTCTGAACTCCGAGTCGACGATGCCGGTGCAGAAACCCGGCGCTAACCGCTAAGTCGTGCGTTAGGTTTCGGTAGCGGCTTGTAACTCAGAGAGGCTGGTCCGGACTCGACAGCGTTCGCCACATGTGCGCCACCGGACTGTTGTCGTTTCCGAGGCCCTCTTTGGGCTGCTTGAAATGGCGGCCGATGATGTCGATGAATGGCTCCATCGACACCTTTGCGTTCGGATCGAAGGCATACAAATCGTTGACCGTGATCAGCCGAGCATTCATGTACCACTTGTGATTGCGTGCGTACGTGTACGCGGCTTTGACGTGCGGCGCAGGCACGTAGTCCTTGCCGAAGATCCGGGTGTACATTTCCGGGTACTCATAACCAGCCGACGTGTCCGGGTAGAAGCGCAGCGCCTGATGGTAACGAATCGCCCAACTCACTCTCTCTGAAACATACGGTTCGATCAGTTGCGCTCCCCACCATCCATGATCCGGCTTGATCAGGCTGAGCACCACGTCGTGCAAGAGACAGGCGAGGATCGTCTCCTCATTCATGCCGGTCTTGACGGCGCGCGTTGCGCTTTGAAGCACGTGGTTGGCCGGCGCGAATCGCAGTTTGAAGAAGTCGAGCAGCGTTGGACTCGGCGGCATCGGCTCGAGCTTGTTCGCGGCAAACACGCCGTCACCGGATCCTCCCAACACGAAGACCGATCCGATACCTCGTCGGTAAGGGCGTTCCGTCGTCTGACTCGATCGCGCACCGGCAGCTTGATCGAGCACCGGCAGCTTGATCGAGCCGTTCGATCATGTGGTGTTCGAGCGCATCGGCAAGCGCTTCGGATGACATCGCCTCTATCGCGACGGCGCCACCCAGCGCGGCCAGGAAGCCTCTTCGATCGATGTCCATAGGCTCTTCCCAGGGAATTTTACTTGAGCGTAGCCATACACTCGATCTCGACCCGCGCATTGTTGACAAGCCCGCTCGTCCCAAACGCGCTTCGAGCCGGCATGCGTTCCTTCTTGAAGAAGGTCCCGTAAACCGTATTCATGTCAGCCCACTCCTTGATGTCCGCCAACATCACCGTGCACTTGATGACGTTGTCCATCGACGACCCGTTCTTGTCGAGCACCGCCTTGATATTCTCCAACGTCTGCTTCGTTTCTGCGGCGATGCCGCCGGCCGCCAGCTTTCCCGTGCTGTCGGTTCCAAGCTTGCCCGACAAGTAGAGCACGTTTCCAACTCGAACGAATTCCGAAAGCGGTCTGGGGGAGGGGTTCGCTGCGCTGGAATACTCAACCGTTGTGCTTTGCGCCGGTGACGGCTTCGCCTGATCTTTATTCTGAGCCTCGGCTGCAACACAGAAGCCGAGGACCATCACTGCGGCTCCCACGAGTGATTTGATGGTTCTCATAGCATCCTTTCCATACTGGAGTACGTTCTTTCGTTTTGCGGCTTCGCGGATCTTGGCGTCTTGGCGCGAAACTGATTCTTGCTGAGGGTCAATTTCGCGCAAAGACGCAAAGTCCCGCAAAGTCGCCGAGCTGTTCGGTCAGATACCAGACTTGATGTCGCCGGTTTTGGCCATTCGAATGATGTGATCTGAGGCTCGATACGCAAGCGCCTGGATCGTGCACGTCGGCTGCCCGCGACCCGATGTCACAAAGCTGCTTCCATCACAGATGAAAAGATTAGAAACGTCGTGCGCGCGATGATACTTGTCCACAACCGAGGCGCGCGAGTCATTACCCATCCGGCAGGTTCCCAACAAGTGAAAGCCGAACGTCTGATTTCTTAACTCGCGAGTCCATATCTTTCGGGGCCCCGCCGCTTCCAGGAGTTCCTTGCAGCGCGCCTGAAAGAACTGCATCGTCTTCATGTCTTCCGCGTGGTCTTTGTAGGTGACCCGCACGACGGGCAGCCCCCACGCGTCTTTCACATGCGGATCAAGCGAGATGCTGTTGCTTTCCACCGGCAGCGAAGTTGTGTGCCCCGATGCGTGCACGGTGCGCGTGAAGTGCTCCCTGAGCATGGCTTTGTATTGAGCGCCCCACTTGGGCGCGTCCGGTGGCAGGCCTCGAAGGGCGAAGTTCATCGGGTAAGAGACGAAGCGCATATCCATTCCACCGCCTCCGTAGAACCCGCGCCTGGGATCGCTGTCATAAAAGTCGTGTATGACTCTGCTCACCGGCACGCTCTTGAATTCGTTCAGCGGGTGCTCGAATAGCGCAGAGGCTTGCGCATGGCCGTTGAACATCAGGTACTTTCCGACCTTGCCGCTCGAATTCGCGAGACCATTCGGGAATAACGACGACTTTGATAAGAACAAAAGGCGAGGCGTCTCGGCGCCGTTGGCGCAAAGTATCACCGCCTTTGCGCTCTGGAAGTGCTCGCGGCCGCCCTCGTCGAAGTAGGTGACGCCTGTAACCAGACCCGCTTTGTTGACTTCAATCTTTCTAACGCAACTGTTTGGGCGAATCTCACATAAGCCGGTCTTCTCTGCTTCACGGATGACGGTCGCCAACGTGGACGACTTGGCCTTCGCCTCGCAACCGAAGTACTCGCAGAAACCACAGTGCAGGCACGCGCTGCGGCCGCGATAGGGCTGGGAAATGATCGCCATGGGCGCGGGGAAAGCATGCCATCCCAGCTTCTTTGCGCCTCGCTCGGCGAGCACGCCCGAAGACTTAATGGGAAGGGGAGGTAGGGGATAGGGCTTCGAGCGAGGAGGATCGAACGGACTCGCGCCGGCGAGGCCCGATACGCCCAGGTCCCACTCGGTCTTTGTGTAGTAGGGCTCGAGCTCAGCGTAGGTAATCGGCCAATCCGCAAATCCGGACCCGGCGATTGATCCCCATCGGCTGCGTTCGATGAAATCTATCTCATGAAAACGCCAGTAGTTGGCGGTGAAGTGAACCGTGCCACCGCCAACCTGCCGGCCA
>DATLWF010000758.1:0-4021 GCA_035576605.1 Blastocatellia bacterium
AGTAATGACACTAACGCATTTGAAACAAGATCACGCAGATGAAATAGCCGAAACGTGTCTCCATCTCTTCGACCGTTGGTGCGAGCAAAGAAGCATCATACCGCTTGCGTACCTCATGCATGGCCGATACTGACCGCCGGCCCGCTTGCGACGATTCGACTCCAGAGCACGTTACAGGACCTCAGGCAGTTTCATGTGGACTCGTTGACGCAAGACGATCTTCACATCATCGAGCAGGTGTTGGGGATTTATGCCGACGCAGAGAAAGATAGTCCTGACGTCATCTTGTCATGACGTTCGACTCCATCGAACCAGCTCCGCTGCGCATCACGCTCAAATTGGGTCGAACCGAACCCGCAGACTCGGCGCTGTTGGAAGCGGCACGCCAAGAAAGACAACTCATCGTGCGCGAAGCACATCTGCAAGAGCGCATGGCGGCGCTGGCCGAGGTCGAGCGGATGGCGACATATCGGTTGCTGGTCGTTCTACGTGCTTGCAAAGAATCCGGACTTTTCAAAAGAAGCGCGCCGATATCTAGCTTGATAGTGCACAAACCTGTCCATACTGATGGTACTGTCGCGATAAGGTTTTCAGCGCGAACACGGTCGATACGATAAGGAATGCTTATGCAACCAACGAATAGAAGCGGTCGGCCCGAGTCTGACCAATCGCACAGTCTTCCATTTGTTCCTTGGCGATCATGTGCATCGTTTCAATGCCGGCGAGCAGAATCCGCGCGCAGCGGAAAGATTTGAAACCCAGCATCGGCCGCGTGCGGCGCTTGATTGCCCGGTGATCCTGGTCGGGTAGCCGTACCGCATTGCTGCGATACGGCCCCCTAAGAACCGTACGTGCGCCTTTAGGAGCATACGGCTCAAGCCTCTACAAAGGCATCTGTCGACACCCGGTGGTGAAACTGCTTTTTCAGGCGTATTACGGATTTCTACGGCAACTGAGATGGTGCACTTGAAGGTTGCTTGCTGCATCCGTCCCGCCGTCGGTTCGCTTCACAATATGCGTGACATCCCAGCGGGTGTCCATTGTGATGGGCTGCCGACAGTTGGAACACATGCCATCTTGCCTTAGCCATACACGGTACAGCTTACGGCGACCTCGCGCTGAGTTCAGCATCTTCTGGCCCCATCGGGATTCGAAGTACCGCGCCCATTGCGGATCGTGCGGATTGGCGCCCGCCTTGATCTTGACATGCCGTTTTATTGGCGTGTCCGATACCTTCAGCAAGGTGACCGCTCTTGTCGTGCCATCCTCTTCTTTTTCTGTGGCGGCAAATACCCAGTCCCGGAGACCCTTGGCCTTGAAGTATTTGATTTTTATCCATCGGGCGCCTTTGTTAGGGTGCCGTCTTGCCGCCCATCGCCATAGCATTGACCAGACCTCGTGATCAACCCGATTGAAGGCTTTCTTGGCGACTGCATGGCTGTGGTAATTCGCCCATCCTCGCAAAACAGGATTGAGCAGCCTTATCAGGTTCGCCTGTTTAGCCGTCTTGTTGGCCTTGATGATTTCACGGACTTTGTCAAGATGTGCATTGACGTTCGCTTTCGACGGTTTCATCAAGAGCTTGCCGTTGTACTTGCGAATGTTCCATCCGAGGAAATCAAACCCGTCCTTGATGTGCGTTATCCTGGTCTTTTCTGGCGACAAGACCAGCCCGCGTTCCGCCAGAAACTCAGTTACTGCCGGCCTGACCTCATGTTCCAGCCACTCTTTCGAATGGCCGGTGATAATGAAATCGTCCGCGTAACGCACCATGTTCACTTTCAGTCCTCTCTGCCGGGCTCGCGGGAAACTCTCCGCGAGCATCGCTTCGAGGCCATCAAGCGTCATGTTGGCTGCCACCGGTGAGATGATTCCCCCTTGCGGGGTGCCGGCGTCAGTGGGGAAGAGTTCGTTTTGATACACGTAGCCCGCTTTGAGCCACTTCTTGAGGATCACCTTGTCCGTAGGGATGTTGGCGATCATCCAGTCGTGGGAAATTTTGTCGAAACAGCCTTGGATGTCGGCCTCTAGCACCCATTCCGCACTCGCCTTTTTCGCCAGGGAGATGAAGCATTGTCCTCCCGCGTCAGTAGTTGAGCGTTCCGGCCTGAACCCGTAAGAGTTCGGGTCGGCGGTGGTTTCCGCAACCGGCTCCAGAGCAAGCAGATGCAACGCTTGCATCGCCCTGCAGCGCATCACGGGTATGCCGAGCGGCCTCGTCTTGCCGTTTTTCTTCGGAATCAACACTCTCCGAAGCGGAAGGGGCGAGTAGCCCCGCCTCTTCAACGACGCAATCGCGTTGACCTTTGCCGCCGGTGTTTTCCACGTTACCTTGTCCACACCGGGGGTGTTCCTGCCTTTGTTTTCAGTCACCCGCCTGACGGCTAATGCACGGCCGCTGAACGAGTGGGTCAGCAGCCATTGCAGGGCTCTCACCCTGTTATGGCGACCGGCCTGTACCGCCTTCACCATACGCGACTGCAGCCTACTTACCTGACGTTGAACATCGGCCCAATTGATGCCGTCCCACGTCACGCCAGAAGGTGCACGCGCCCGTGTTGCTGCACTCATTTGCTTTCCTTCCGTATAGATGGTTCTGCAAACTCTCTGGTGAGGAGAGACCACGAGGAAGTCTGCCCGCTTTCGCGTCGGGTGATGTTGCAACCCGTATCCCGTCCATTACAGCCGGGCTTTCGCTTTTTCCCCGATCCTGTGCCCGCACCGCCATGGGCAGACTTCGCAGCCTGCTGTCCCCGAAGGGAGCGATACGGGGTTTCCACGTTCCGCTTATGGAAGTACGCCGGGTTAGGTGCCTGCTCTGGGCCGGAAGGTATATGGGTCACGAACGCGTAATCGAGAAACGCTGTTCCCACCTCCAGTACCGTTTTGGTTCGAGCGTATTAGCCATTTCCGCTCGTTCAACATAACGACCCTATTGCAGATTCAAATGTTTTCACCATACCGACTATCTGGCACTCATCCGGCTTATGGCTGCCAGAAGGGTACGCCTCTCGCGATTGATACCCCGCGCCTTGCGGCGCTTCGTTACGTTGTCAGAGCCGCTCTTGATTCAGGCTCCTAGATTCACCGGGTGACACCAGTGGTTCACTCCTTCTATACGGCGAGAAGGGCGAACAACTTCTGTAAGCGACTTCGTGTCGCACCTCAATGATGTTGTTCAGATACTTGTTCTGGCGAATTTTGATCGGTGTTTCACGACCGGCGTTGATGGCTTCGAGGGCGGCCAGATTGGCCCCGCTTTTGTCGATCGTGACAGTCTCGGGTTCTCCGTTGCGGGCGATCGATTTCTCGAAATAGCGCTGCGCGGCAGCCTTGTCACGATGGGCTCGCAGCAGGAAATCGATTGTCTTGCCCGCCTTGTCCACGGCGCGGTACAAATACCTCCATTGCCCTTTGACCTTGATGTACGTTTCGTCCATGCGCCAGCTCTTGCCCACCGGCCGTTTGCGACGGCGGAACGCCTTCTCCAGCACCGGTAGCAGTTTGATGGCCCAGCGGTGTACGGTCGAGTGATCGACCAAGACACCGCGCTCAGCCATCATTTCTTCAAGGTGTCGGAGACTCAACGGGTAGGCCACGTACCACCGGACGCACGTCAGGATCACATCGAGTGGATAATGCAGGCGTTTGAGCACTCGGGCCACCGCCGGATTCAACGTCGTCATCGAGCTTCAAGTCGTTCATTTCGTTCCGCACATCATAGCCGACTGCGTTAGTGCGACAGAACCCGACCTTGCCCCACCTTTGGCCGACCGGTTCGTCATCGGGGCAGCCCCCATCGACTACGGCCCGGTACTTCTCCTCATGCCCTTCGGATTCCGCCTCACGGCGGACACCCTGCCCTCCGGTTGTCCTTGCGGACAGAACCCGACTGTAGGTGCATCCCCTTGGCTGTATCCGCCGTTTCCGACTTCGTGCCCGTTTAGGGTTCGCCATGGTCGTGTTCCCCGGCCGACGAGGCATTACCCCCGTCTTTGGATAGGCCACCCCTCATCCGGGC
>DATLWF010000759.1:0-12613 GCA_035576605.1 Blastocatellia bacterium
ACCACACCGGCCTTCTCAGACCACGGCCCCCATCCCGCCAGGCCAAAGCGTTCTCGCACAGGCAGCGCCCTGTCCTGGTGCCAGACAACGAGCCAGTTGGCTTGTCCTGACTTCTCAAACAACGTGGCTCGGAATGGAAAGGGCTCGGTTCTGATTTCGCGTCGCGCGATGTCCAGAAGGCGCCTATCGCGCGTGAGCCGCGCCACTTCCCGCACGCTCATGAGATGTCGCGTGCCGGCTCTGCCTCTGGTTACTTTGGAGTTCGAGAGACTTGACACAATCGTGTCGCATTCCTCTGCCGACAGAACGCCCGAAGCGACTCGAAAGCCCGGATCCTGTGTTTGATATGCTGTCATCGCTCGATCTGATGTTGCCTACCATTCATCTCTAGATCAATACGGCTAGCGCTCATCGCATTCCACTGAATATCCGCTGGTGACCCGCAAGAATGCGCTGCTCGGCTTCACGATTCACTTCCATCGTCTCCACCCCGCGCTCGAACGTTCCACCCAATATGATTCCGTCGCGGCGAGGAAACATATAAAGCCCCCCGCCTACCATTGCGTAATCGACTTCGGGTTGAGGAACGAGTACATGAAGCTGGCCCTTGATGGGCATGAGGTCGCGATCGCCGAACAATTCGCGGGCGCCCAGACCCGTGCAGTTGACGACGACTGGCTCCAACAACGATGAAACCTCGTTGGGCGTTGCAAATGCCGCTCGACGGATGCGGCCGCCCGCCGTGTAGAAATCGCGCAGCAACGTGTTGAGGTAGATTGACGGCTCGATAAACATTGTGTTGAGGACCTGGACGTACTTGGCCGGAAACGGGTGTTCGGACGGGCCGAGTTTGCGCGACGCCGGGAACAGATCGTGCAGCATCTCGTGGTCCCAACTGTCTCCGTAGTCAACGTCGCTCAATGAGTATTGCTCGCGCCAGCGTACAGCGTATTCGTCTCCGGCCAGCAATTGAAACGAGCGATGCGCGAAACGCGCGGCTCGTTCAAACTGCGAGTCCCACGCCGGCGTGCGGTTGGCTTCGTCGATTACGGATGTGGGAGACCAGCTTGCGCCGGCAATATTCGAAGTCGTCTCCGGAGGCATGTCCTTCGTGTAAATGGTCACGTCAAAACCTCGCCGCTGAAGTGTTCGCGCGCTTGCAAGACCGATGACCCCGCAGCCGATGACCGCCGCCGCTCCTGTTCGCCCTGATTCGGAAATTAGATCAGCGGCAAGTTTCGCTGTTCCCCACGAGAGTGTGACGCCCCCGCCGCCGTGACCGTAGTTGTGAACCAGCAACTTATCGCCAAGCGACTCGGCTCGAACGACAAAGCCGGAAGGCCGGAACGGCCGCAAGCCAACAACGGTTCGGATCACTCGATCGCGAGCGACATTGACCGGCGTGAAGTGACGGGCGTTGCGTCCGATGCCCCTAGGCGGGTCGACAACATAAGGCCGGACGCGTCGAGTGCAGGCTGAATTGAGCACGACTCCGCTGGCGAGCAAGCCGACCGCTCTCAGTGCCTCTCTTCTGCTGATTCGCTTCATATCCATTCTTTGATTTTCTTCGTCGACTTGCTTGAGGGCCGGCAGGCTCAGCACAACATCGCGCATCGCTCATCAGCACTTTGGCTACAAATATACTCCGCGCCCCAGGAGGCGGAATAGTACAAGCACCGAAATGCCGACTTCGTCCTCGCTGTCAAACGACAACATCATCTCGACAACACCGGGCTCGCGAAGACGAATAACGGGTTTGAATCCCTGACCAATTCTTGTGTGCTCGTCGCTGAATACCTTGAGCGCGTCTTTGTTTCCCGACAGATACTTCACCGTAGCCATCTTGGATCGATCCGGATCAAAATAGAGGACGATTCCGACGGCCTCTGTATCGCGCCAGTTTGCAGCCCTTTGCTTTCCGCTAACAGGCGATGAAGGATCGTGCGGAGCATCGCTTCTGTCATAGTGTCGCACGGCCCAGAACTTTGCGTCGGTGTTGACCTCTTTCCATTCGGGGAGATCATCGGGCAGGGCGCGTTTGTCTTCCCTGTGATGCATGCGAATCAACACTTGTGTGAGAAAGTCCAGGTTTGTAGCGCACAACAGGACGTTCGACGCCGGGACGGCGACGTAAATCTTCCACACATCCTGTTCCATTTTTTCCTCAAACATCATGACGCGCTGTCCCGCGATTGTTTGAACTCGGTTAGCAACTTGTGTCATCTGGCTAATGCGCGCCGAGCGGGATGGAACCGTTCCGGACTCAAGGACAGTGATATCACATCCTTCAAATAGCATGCCCCCAAGCGACGTGGGCTCTCGAAATTTCCGGCTCCCTTCAACGCAGAACTTCACGGCGCCGCCGACGATGCTTTTGTAGAACCTTCCGTCTCGGATGGTGTGAAAGAGCGCAAAGTTAAAGGCTGTCAGAGCATAATTTACGTACTCGTTTGCACTGATATTCGCTGGGGGCTCTGAAACCTGTGGCGCTTTGAATGGGCCTCGCGAGACTGAGACTGTTTCCGTGTCTTCAGGAAGCCACCAAAGAACTTCGTTGATCGAGTCCACAGGCATCGGCCGCTCTTCAGCAGCACTGCTACGTCGCTCGCCCGCTGTTTGGTCTCTTGCTGATCTCCTATCCCGGAAATTCGTTTGACCACCAGACGCGCTGAACAGCATTACAATTAGTAAAAGAGTGATTAACGGCTTAACCATTTTGTGAAATCCTGCAGACGGCCAGTAATGTAAGTTAGAATTCACCGGTCTATCTCCGATACTTAGGAAAGCTCGAACAGCCGTTTGAAATTCTCCGAAGTGGCTCGGCCCAGCTCTTGAGTCCCAACGCCCCGAAGCTCGCTTACCGCGCGAGCCGTTTCAACCACGTATGCCGGTTCGTTGCGACGGCCACGATAAGGAACGGGCGCAAGAAACGGGCTGTCGGTTTCTATCAACAGCTTTTCGATCGGGAGACGACGAGCCGTCTCGCGAAGGTCTTCAGCTTTCTTGAACGTGATCACACCCGAAAACGAAATCAGCAAGCCACGCTCGACTGCCGCTTCGGCGAACGTACGCGTGCCGGTGAAACAATGAATGACTCCGCCGAGTCCCGAGTCTTTCCACTCTTCGTCGAGGATCGCGAGCGTATCGGCTTCGGCCTCGCGAGTGTGAATCGAGATCGGGAGCCTTCTCTCTCTCGCCATTCGCAACTGCCTTTTGAATGCTTCGCGCTGCACTTCTCGCGGCGAGTTGTCGTAGTGATAATCCAAACCGATCTCGCCCCAGGCGATCACCTTTGGGTGCTGCGAGAGATCCACGAGCTTTGCGTACAACTCATCGTCGAGCAATCGAGCTTCGTGCGGGTGAACGCCGATAGTCGTGTAGATGAAGGGATATTCTTCAGCCAGCCGAAACGCGGCCGCGTGCGAGTCTGCGGCTACTTCGCCATCACCCACGCACACGATTATCTCGACTCCGGCGTCGACCGCGCGTTGAATGACAGCTTGGCGGTCGGCGTCGAATTCGGGTCCCTCGATGTGCGCGTGTGAGTCGATGTACATTTGAAACGGGATGATAACAGCGCTCACGGGCCGACAGAAAGACGGCTGCGTATCTGGATTCTATGTTCTTCCCTCTGCGTCTTCGCGGAGCTTGGCGTCTTTGCGCGAACTTGAGCTTGACCACTTGAGGCAGCGGTTCGCGCAAAGACGCCAGGGTCCGCAAAGACGCAGATCGTTTCGCACTTTGTCGCATTCAATCCAAGCCTGGTTTCGTGTATTATGTGGCCGCTATGAACAGACTCAAGCTTACATTTGCGCTGGTTGCCCTGGTTTTGTTTACTGGACTTGCCGTGAGCGCGCCGCCACCTGGACAGTCTCCGGCACATGCACACGGCGCGAGCACCCGCGTTTACGTCACCAACTCCAAAGGCGATGACGTCACCGTAATCGATCCTGCCACCATGAAAGTCGTCGGCTCGATCAAGGTCGGCGATAACCCGCACGGCCTGATCGCCTCGCCCGATCGCCGCACTCTATACGTCAGCGTCGAAGGAACGGACGAGCTGGTGGCGGTTGATATCGCGACCAATCAGGTCAAGTCGCGAGCTAAGGTTGGGCGCGCTCCCAACGAAGTCTCGATCACCAGCGATGGCCGATTCGTGTTCGTGCCGCTTCGTAACGATAACGCCATCGACGTCGTGGACACGGCTACGATGAAGGCAGTCGACCGAATGAAGGCGCCTGCGATGCCGCACAACACATACGTTTCGGCAAACGGACGGCATCTCTATCTTGGGACGATGTCCGGTTCGCGGATCACGATATTTGACACGACTACGCACAAGCAGCTTGCGGAAATCGCGCCGGGCGACTGGGTCCGGCCGATTGCTCTTCGCCAGGATGAATCGCTCGCGTACGTTGCGCTCTCCAAGCTGCACGGATTCGCGGTGGTAGACCTCAAACAGGAAAAGACGATTCGCCGAGTCGAGCTGCCGCCGCTGCCAGCGGGAACCGAGATTCCGCCTTATGATACTCTCACGCACGGCCTTGCGCTGACCCCCGACGAGCGCGAATTGTACGTGACCAGCATGGCCGGCAAGGCGGTTTATGCCTTTTCGGTTCCCGAGTTGAAGCAGCTTGCGAAGATCGACGTGGGCCGCTTTCCGAACTGGATCACCATAAATCCGGATGGCCGCCTGGTGTGGGTGAGCAATCAACTCGACGATACGGTTTCGGCGATCGACACGCGCAGCAAAAAGGTTGTGACTACGATTCCTGTCGGCCACGAGCCCAAGCGATTGCTGGCGATCGAAGTCAACACGGGCAGCAACAGACGAACTCCCATTTCGTCACAACATGAATCGAACCCTGACGAATGAAAAGCGACGCTGAAACTTAGTCGTCTGAAAAGAAATCTCATTCCGTCTTGCCCGTCTTGTTCCGTCATTATGTTTCTTTGCGTCTTTGCGGACCTTTGCGTCTTTGCGCGAAACTCTCTTTTGTTATGGTTGTGTCGCGCAAAGACGCAAGATCCGCAAAGCGATCAGTCGGCTTCTGAGGATACTTCCGAGACTGGCTCCCCGGATGGCTCCTTGAGAGCTCCCCAACCGAATACGCCGCTCACGATCGGCAGCAATCGATGCCCGGCGATTATGTTCCGGAAGAACAGCTCGTGCTCTTTCTCGACTCGGGCCATCACCAGCAGGTCGGCTTCGAACTTTTTCAGTCCCAGCGCGCCCGCATGAGACGCCGCGACCTGATACTCGATCACGTTTCCACTTTCGAGTCTTCCGGCGAAATACATTGGCAGGAACCACCCGATCAAGTGACACGCCAGTCCGATCGTGCGCCCGATCACCCACAACTTCGCTTCGCGGAATTTCTGTGGTGCGCTGTCCAGGTTCGCAAGCATCTCGCCCACGCGCTTGCGATGAACCCATTCTTCCCGTTCGATCTTTTGAATTGCGGCGCGCTCGTGTGCGTTCTTTACGGACTTCCAGTGACCGCGATACGCGAACCCGGCGGCAAGCTCGCCCGAGTAGGCTCCTTGAAGAATTTGAATGAGGTGACGACGGTGGCCCTTGTGATCCATTCAGCCTCCAACGCAAGTGTAACCGCCGAAGGCGTTCGGCGCGAACTGCTGCGCGCATTTGTTTGCCACATCCTCGAAACTATGCGGATAATGCTAGACGGCTCCGGCGCTCAGACTGAACTCTGCGAAGGAGGCGCCCATTTGTATCCCACGCCTGCTAAAGAAAACGCTGCGAGAGTTTAATAGAATATCGTGACTCATTTCAGAGAGGAGAGCACATAATGAAGACACCATTGCTTGGATTCGGGGAACAATCTGCGAAACTAAAATCACGCGCAGTCAAGCTGATCGCCGGCGCGGCAATCCTCTGCTCAATTGCCGCAATCGCTCCGGCGAGCGCACCAAAGACCAGCTCGCAGGAGCCTAAGTACGAGATGGGAACGTTTTATCTGGTCTTGCTGGTGAAGCCTCCGAACTTCTCAGCTAGCCAGGCCTCCCAACAGCTTTTTCAAAGTCACTTCAATCATGTGAAAGGGCTTTTGGCCAGTAGCAAGGCGGCTATCGCGGGGCCGTTCGGCGACGATACACGAATAGCCGGCGTGTTTGTGTTGAACGCATCGTCGCCCGAGGAAGCTCGCGCGTGGGAGGAAGCGGATCCTCTGGTGAAGGAGGGAGGTTTTTCGGTTGAAGTGCTGAAGTGGTGGGCGGCGAAGGGCATAATGAAGCCTGTGCAGCCGACGAATATGGCGACATATTATTTCAGTTTCCTGCGTCGCGGGCCGAAATGGACTCCTGAAAAAACGCCCGAGACCGAGAAGCTTCAGGCCGCCCATATGGCGAACATCAACGCGATGGCAAAGACCGGCAAGCTGGTGATCGCGGGCCCATTTGAAAACGCAGGAGACTACGCGGGGGTGTTTGTGTTCAAGGTTGGCTCGCTCGAGGAGGCAAAGGCGCTTGCTGAATCGGATCCCGCAATAAAGGCAGGCAGGTTGATCGCTGAAGTCCATCCCTGGCATGTGGCGGAAGGCTCGTTGCCTTAAGGCGACGTGCTGAGTAACGCGGACTACCCGACGTGGTTCTCCGCCACGGGTCATCGCCGTGGGTAGGAGTCAACTCTTCTCCTGCGCTTCAATGCGCACGCCGAAGCTCCAGGCGTGGGAGACTGCGCGCGTATCCACTACTCTTAGCAATCAGGATTAAGACCGACCCGAGAGACAAACCCGACTATCCGTGTCCTGCGGTTGTTTCTTAATACCTGGACCTTATACCAGCGAACTCCGCCGACCTTTACTTGAACAGCGGATAAGATAAGCAATTCAGCGCCTTCGGCTTTGACGACATTAACCACCTTGGAAGTCGGCGTCGGAAGCGAGAATATCTTGTTTCCAGCGGACGAACACACATGTTCACCGGCAAACAAGTACCCTTCCTCATATGCCGAGCCATTCCATGAGTAATCTTCGTCTGGTACCCACCCGCCACTACCAAGATCATCATAGATGACATAGATTGCCGAGACAACGTAGAAATTGCCAATGAAGTGGCTGGAATCTTTCACTACCCAAAATGGAGTAGGGATATACCCGCCGCCTTTTCTCCCATTAAAGCAGATCAGACTGTAGAGTTTGTGATCGTTATCTCCTCTTACGACGATGGCGACAACATCCTCGACTCCATCGCCGTTAGGATCCCCTTCCATTACGGCAAAGGCCAGCATATCCGCTTGCTTGAGACCACGACTAGCCCAGCTCTTTCCTGACCGCTCATCTTCAAGCACTGTTTTGGGGACGTCACTGAGACCCAGGAGATGATACCTTTTGTTGGTCGCGAGAAAGCGTTCTACAATGTGGATCGCTTTTTCACTAACTTTCTCTGATGCGGCAGCCTTGTCGTTCTCGCCGGCCTGCTTCGATCCGGCAGCGACCTGCATCGGCGAACAAGCGGCAACGGCCAGCAGTAGCACAAACGTAATTGTTCGATTCATCGTCAGTCTCCCTCGGGTCAAGGTGCGGTGGCAACTAAAGAGAGTTGTGATTCTTCCAGGAAGTGATTCTCTTAAATCTGTCAGCGTATCCCAGATATTTATCCAAACCCCATCCCTTTTGATCAGAGTCAAAATCGCCCCTCCTTGAGTCCACAGGTATGACATGGCTTCCCTCCATCACGCGTTTCCACTGAGAGGGCTGCGCAGCGTGTAAGAGTGCGACACCTATTGAAGTCTCTTGTGACGCGCACTCGCGGCGCGTATTGCGGCACTAATCTTGCGCGCGAGAGCCGTCGCTTGTTCCAAGGTAAAGGGCCCGTATATCGTGGCGCCGCGGTCATACACCTCTTTTTGTTCGGGTGGAAATCCGTAGCCCTGGACGATCTTGCCATCTACCAGGATGGAGACACTCCGATTCCGGTCTCGGTTGGCAACATTTCGAAACTTCTCTGCTCCTTGCCTGGTGTGGATAAGGTCGATGCTATACCGCTGCGGCGTTTGCAGCGCCGGAGAGATTCTGGCTCTCGAAATGTCTGAGATCGTCATAAAGGGACGCGTCTCGAGTTCTAGTGTTTTCGAGCCGTCGCTCCAGGTGAACTTCTGTGAAGGACGGCTCTGGATCGCCTCGAGCCGGTATTCGAGGAAGCCTGTGGGGCGAGGCTTGGCCTTGGCGTTCGCCTCCGGTGATTTAGCTGGCTCTTTCGGCAGGCCAACACAACCGCGCCCATCCATCACAACCCGAAACCCGAAATACTCGAGGCGGCAGGAATCCGGGGGACACCAGTTGCGGTCCGCAGCGCGGCACATATGCGCGGGCTGATCCCACGAGCCTCCCCGCGTCACCCGAGATTCCGGCTTGCCTCCAGCCTGCCAGGCGCTGCCGTCCCCAGGCGCGCCTTTGTAGCTCTCGTGCCAGGGGTCCAGGCACCATTCCCGCACATTTCCGTCCATGTCATACAACCCAAAGCCATTCGCTACACCCAGGGAACCGACTGGTGTCGTTTGCTTTCTAAACACCCCGTGCGGCGCTGAACCGAGAGAGAACCTCCCATCGTAGTTAACCAGGTCCGGAGTGATGTTGTCGCCGAACGCGAATTCACTCGTCGTTCCTCCCCGGCACGCATACTCCCACTCCGCTTCCGTTGGCAGGCAATACGTCCGGCCCGTAGCTCGCGACAGACGCGCGCAAAACTCGATTGCCTCATACCACGACACTGAATCCACCGGCAGGTTGACGCCTTTGAAATGAGAAGGGTCGGGTTTCAGGTCACGATTCACCTTCGGCAATTTCGCCACCGCCCGCCACTCGGCTTGCGTCACTTCATACTTGCTCAGGTAAAACGAGGGCATCTTCACCAGATGCACCGGTCTTTGTTGGTCGTCCTCAGACCACCCCATTTTGAAAGCACCGGCAGGAATCTCCACCATTTCGAGCCCGGTTTCCTTCAGGTCTTCAACGTAGTAGCTCGCCTGTCCTTTCCGGCGGCTTTCGCTCACCCCGTTCAAATCAACGGTAACCGTATCAAACTCGTAGGCACGGAGCGGGAGCCCTCCGGCGCCCTTCGCGGCCATTTCCCTCGCACTCGTTGGTTTGATTTCGGCTACGGGCTTTATCGGTTCTGCCTCCGCGGCCCGAGCGGCTACAAGACGAACTCCGGCTTGGTCGTTCATAGACCTTTTGAAACGGTAGTCGGCGCGACATAGGTGATCGCGGTCGTCCCACGACCCACCGCGCACCACGTGGTCCGTCTTGGCGCCTCCGGCTTCCCACACGCTGCCATCCCCTGGGGCGCGAACATAAAAATCGTGCCAGGGATCCATGCACCACTCAGCCACATTCCCGTGCATATCGTATAGTCCAAACCGGTTCGCTACTCCGAGGGAACCGACGGGAGTCGTTCGAACGCGATACGCCGGTTTGGGTTTTGACCCATCCGGATAGGTCTCCTTGTAATTCACCAGGCGTGAGTTGATGGCCTCGCCAAACGCGTATGGAGTTTCCGTGCCGGCCCTGCACGCGTACTCCCACTCGGCTTCCGAGGGAAGGCGATAAGTTCTGCCCGTGGCACGCGAGAGCCGGGCGCAGAACTCAATGGCGTCTTCCCACGAGACCCGTTCCACCGGCAGACTGGCACCCTTGAATTGTGAGGGATCAGGATCCAAGTGGCGCAGTATCCTGGGTAGATTTGCCACTGCCCGCCATTGCGCTTGCGTCACCTCATACTTGCTCATGTAAAACGATGGCACGTTGACCGGGTGGGCCGGATGGGCTTCGTAGACCCCGGACGAACCCATCGTGAAAGAACCGCCCGGAATCCCAACCATCTCGAGCCTGATGCCGCCTTGCCGCTCAACATAATATCGCGCCCGCCCCGTGGAGCGCTTGATGACGGCGCCCTTTGAATTGACGGCTGCCGTTTCAAATATATAGCCCCGCAACCCAAGCTCTCGGGGGGCCGCTGCTGGTGTGTGCCCCGAAACTGCTGGCTTCGGTTCGGCCTTTCGCGTGACGGCCTTGCCGGGGACCGTTGCATCGTTCAGCGGCGCATCGAATGTAACCGTGAAGCCTGTTGTTCCAATTACCTGCTGATTCAGGTATTCGAGCTTCCCGCTAATCCTGTCGTTTTCGATCTTGTGCTCTCCCCCCATCATCGCGATGCCTGTGCCCCGCCGGGGAACGGAGGCGGATTGGAGCAGGAACTCAGTTTCCCTGAGCGCGCCCGAAGTGTCGAAAGTCAGCCAGATGCCTCTGACAGCGTCCGAGCCGTGATACTTCTCGTCCAGGATCTGGGTCAGTAGATCTTCAGGCAGCGGCTCATTGGTGATGAACAAGTCGACTATTGCTCCTTTGTATGGCGGAGGAGCCTCGCGTCTTTGGGCGTAAACGTATTTGAGCTGGGTGACCGTGCCATCGATGACCAGCTTGCCGTCAATTTGTGAATCCGCGCTCCGAGTGGGGTTGGATTGGGCTAGAGTGGTAACGCGCTCGAACGCGACTGAGGCGGAAAAGGATAGTGCCAGGAGCATCGCGATCGCGGCCGACAGCAGACGATCCTGAGGCGGGCAGGGATCGCAGGTCTTTCGATCTGTCTTCATTTCAAGCCTTCTCCTTCGTTCACAGCCTGTTCATTTGAGTACAACCCTTTGGGGTGCCCAGCCCCAGATGGTCTAGCAGGAGACTAAGAATCGCGCAATCAGTTCCCTTTCTGCTTCACCGCGAATGTTATCCAACCCGCAGTTGAAACTGACTGCCACGCACACCGCTCCTCGGCTATCACTTCGATTCTTCCCGCGTCTCCATTCGCCGGGGATGATTGAGGTCCTCGCAATGATGTTCTGCCTTGATATGTGAACTCTGCGGTTTGAGCCTGCGCGACGTTCGCGCTGCAAGCCGCCAGACAGAAAAGCGCTAGACGCAGGCTGCGATCTTTGAACCACGGCCGAATCCGAAATCCGGCTGGGTGAGCTACATTCCACATAATTTCTCCTCAGGTTACTGGCACATTTCCGCCTTCGGGTATGACAGGCAGACGAGCTTCTTGAGCGCATCAATCTGTTTTTGCTGTTGTTCGATAGTCTGTTGTTGTTGCTTGACGGCATTGACCAGGACTGTGGTGAGTTGACCGTACTTCACGCCCTCGATTTGACCGTCCTTGTTATAGGTCGTGAGAAGCGGCTCAATTTCGTTGACCTCTTCCGCCGCAAAGCCGACATCACGCGATCCGCCGCTTTTCCAATTGAAGACAATCGGCTGCAGACGGCGCACAATGTCTAATCCGCCAACGAAGGGTTGCACGCATCTCTTGTAGCGCAGAGAAGATGAGCAGGAAGAGATTTGATTTGATGCATTAATGCATAAATTCGCGCTTCCGAAATTGCCGAGCCCGTAAATCACAACTTTATCGAATCCATTTGTTCTGCCAAGCGCGATCGTGTTGCTATCAAGGACACGGGAATCGGCGCCGATGGCTGTCGCGTAAAACAGGTTTGTTTGATTAAAACTTGAGTTATAGCCGATGGCGGTGTTGTATATCCCGCTAACATTAAACTGTCCGGCGTTTTCTCCGAAGAAGCTGTTCTTATAGCCGCCGGTGGTCGCTAGTCCGGCATTATAACCGAAGAAGGAATTATCGGAGGCGGCGGCGTTAAATCCCGCCTTATTACCGACGAAAGTATTGAACGTCCCGTCAGTGTTACTGAAGCCCGCTCCGGCTCCGAAAAAGGAATTGAAAACGCCGGTCGTATTGGCTATTCCGGCTGCAAAACCAAAGAAAGAGTTGTTGTCGCCGGTGGTATTGCTTTCGCCCGCTTTGCTGCCATAAAACGAGTTGAATTGCCCGTCCGTATTTGCTTTTCCGGCTTGGAAACCAAAGAAGGAGTTTTCGTCTCCCACAGAGTTGGCTTCGCCCGCAAAGTAACCGAAGAAGGAATTCTTGCTCGCCTCGTTGCTGAATCCTGCCAATGCGCCAAAGAACGCATTGTTGTCACCCAGATGGTTGCCGCCTCCGGCACTAATTCCTACGAATGTGTTGTAGTTGCCTGACGTGTTCTGCTGCCCGGCGTTGGTTCCGAAAAAGGAATTGAAGTTTCCTGTGGAGTTATTAAATCCGGCGGATACGCCGTAGAAAGAGTTTAACCCGCCGGTCGTATTGGCTTGTCCCGCGTTAAGCCCAAAGAAAGCATTGCTCGCGCCTGTTGTGTTGTTGAATCCGGCGTTGACTCCGAAAAAGGAATTGCCGTCGACGGTGTTGTTGCGTCCGGCATTGACTCCGAAGAATGAGTTCTGGCTCTGCGTAGTTGTTGCCTGGCCGGCTTTGTAACCAAAGAATGAATTGCTGCCGCCGGTCGTGTTTGAATCTCCCGCGTTGGTGCCGAAAAAGGCATTGTTCTGTCCCGTCGTGTTTGAGCTTCCCGCGCTTACGCCGGCGAATGTGTTGAGATTTCCGGCAGTGCTCAAGACTCGTGTGCCGCCAATGTTGAATTGCGTCGTCGCGTTGAGAATGTTTGCGCCGAAGCTTCCGGCGATATTCAAACTGCCCGGCACCTGAACCGTGACCGCGCTGGTTCCGAGAACCATCGTGTTGCTGGTTGTGACAA
>DATLWF010000760.1:0-9992 GCA_035576605.1 Blastocatellia bacterium
ACTCGATCACGCCGGCCACCAGTAGATGGCCTTCGCGGTTATCAAGCAGCAGCTTGTCAAAGGCGCGATTATGCCAGGTCAGTTGACCCTCCGCGTTCAGGAACACGGCGCCCTCGTTGATTTCATCGAGCGCCGCCGCAAGGCAATAGAGTCGGTCGTTTGTTTCTAATGGGAGCGCTGCAACGGGCATAGACGGGTAAGACCCTTGAGCTAACATACAGGCATTCCTTTTTCTGTCCTTGCCAGTTTCTGTTCTTGCCAGTTGGAGGCGAGACAGCCAAAGAAGGACGAAAGTGCTCGGCGATCTCAAAGATTCGGCAACATTTCTTGAATAAGGGGCAGGAAGATCGCCATTCTCGGTGGGACAGCAGAAGTCTGCCCCCGACAAGGCTCAGGGCCCACCAGTCGAATAATCGTCACCGGACTAGAGGCAGCTTCGACTCCGTTATAGGTCAGGTAGTTAGCGTTGTCAACACTTTTGAATTGGGGCGCTTAGTCGCGAAATGGCGGGTTCAAGAAGGGCTCGCTCCGCGACTTCAAACCAGTTACCGGTTCACGGGGTCAGGACGCTATCGCCACAGCTGGAAAGTCAGCACAATTCTCCTTTTCAGTAATGGTGAGAGCGGTCTATCAACGGTCCAGTTCGGAACTAACAGTGTTCCTGGGCCAGACGCTCATACGAGCCCAAAGAAGAAACGCTATTATAAAAATGATTGTTGAGGGGAGCCCAAATGCCTAAGCCAATCTTACAACTTTCGACAGAAGGAGCAGGTACTGCAAGCGCAAACGGCGACTCAAACGGCGACGCTCGCCGCAGTCCGCTCGCCGAACTCGTAAGCAATAACCTGCGCGCTAAGGGAATGCGACAAGTCGATTTCTGTCGCCAAGCCGGCTTCGATCAGGGCCTGCTATCCAAGATTCTCTCGTCGGTTGTTAACACCCTGAACGTTGAGACCGCTCTCAAGCTAGCCGAGGGCCTGGGCCTCCCCCCGACCGTTGTCTTTGAGGCAATCGGGAAGAAGGATGTGGACGAGTTGCTACAGCGGTTCTATAGCAAAAGTCACAGAAGTGATGCGGGCACAGCCAGTCAGCCTTGATCAGTTCCTGCGAGCGATCCTTCCACCGCTGAAATCGGTCGATGACACAAAAGTGTTCAACGGGGCAATCCTACCCGCAGTGGGTGGTGCTTATGAACCCGGGCAAACAGAACCTCACCTCAGCCGACAGCCTCAAACAAGCGGTTTAACGGAGAGTCATGCCAAGGATAACAACCGCGCGTCGACCAACTCGAGCCGTAGTCCTGAAAAATTAGTCCCCGCCTGTCGTTGCCATGCTCGAATCCGCAAGTTCGTTACCTGAGACCACAGGCTCTGACTACCTGCAACTTGAAGCTCTCGGATGAAGGGATACGATGCAGAAACCTGCCAGCGGCAGCCTCGCTTCGTTGTCCGCTTGTTGTCCGGCGCTCGTCTGCGATAGTATCTCGCGCGATTCCAATGCGCCTCGATCAAGGAGCATCCACAATGATTGATTCGAAAAAGTCTCAGCCAACCTGGGTCGGTTTAGTCGCGCTAAGTTTCATCGTCGTGCTCACGTCATTCGGGCAAGCGGGCGCGCAAGACGGCAACGGCGACTTAACTGGCGAGCGGCTCGTCAACGCCCGAAAGGAGCCGCAGAACTGGGCTACTTACTTCGGAGCGTACGACGCTTGGCGCTACAGCTCGCTTGATCAAATCCGCGCGGACAATGCCAAGAACCTCGTTTCTGTCTGGGCTTTTCAAACCGGAAAGGTCGACGGCGGGCTCAACGCGACGCCCATCGTAGTCGATGGGGTCATGTACCTCATCGCCAGCGAGGACCGCGTGTTCGCTCTGAACGCAGAAACCGGCGACCGGCTGTGGACCTACAACTACAAGTTCCCGCGCGACCTCGTATCGCCTTATGGCAAATTCAATCGCGGTGTCGCAGTCGGGTACGGACTCGTTTTCTTCGGCACGATGGACAATCACGTAGTCGCGATCGACGCGAAGACCGGCAAAGAAGTGTGGAACGTCGAAGTCGAAGACGTTAAGAAATGCGGCTGCAATATCAACGGCGCTCCATTCATCGTTAAAGACAAAATCATCGTAGGCGGGACCGGTGGCGACAGCGCCCATCGCGGTTACATCAACGCCTTCAACGCGAAGACCGGAAGACTCGCGTGGCGCTTCTACACCATCCCGGGACCCGGGGAGCCGGGACACGAAACCTGGCCCGAGACGGATATGTGGAAGTACGGAGGCGGGTCCACCTGGCTGACCGGTTCATATGATCCCGCGCTGAATTTGATCTACTGGGGAATCGGCAATCCGTCTTCGGATTTCAACAACTTGGTGCGTCCCGGCGAGAACCTCTACACGAACTGCATCGTCGCGATCGATGCCGACACCGGCAAACTGAAGTGGCACTACCAGGAAATCCCTCACGACGCGTGGGACTTTGATTCGGCGTACGAGTCAGTGCTGATAGACGTCACCCGCAACGGCAAGAGTGAGAAGCTTCTCGTGCATCCCAACAAGAGCGGGTTCGTGTGGGTGCTCAATCGGGAAACCGGAAAGTTTATCAACGCATGGCCTTATGTCGACACGATCACCTGGGTGAAGAGCATCGATAAAGACGGAAAGTTGATCGGCCGCAACGAACCCGAAGTCGGCAAGCCAAATCTCATTTGTCCGAATTGGGGCGGAGGGCGAAGCTGGAATCATTCGGCTTACAGCCCTCGCACGGGCCTCTGGTACAACGACGGCATTGAGTGGTGCGCTAATGTGACCGTGTACCCGCAAGAAGCCCGAGAGGGGAGATCGTTCGTTGCAGGCAACGTCGATGTGAAGCCCCCTCCGAACGGACCGATTCGCGCGCATTTGGATGCTTTTGATCCGGTAACCGGGCAGAAGAAGTGGACCCTGCCTTTCAAGTATCCGATTCTCTCATCTCTGCTGGTAACCGGCGGAGATGTGCTCTTCACCGGCGACGTAGAAGGACGCTTCCTGGCGTTCGACGCGAAGACTGGCAAGCAGCTTTGGTCATTCAACACCGGCTCGGGCCATCGCGGCGGACCCATTACCTACTCAGTCAAAGGCCGCCAGTTCGTGGCCGTACCTTCCGGGTTGGGCTCGTTATTTGTAAGCGGTATGCCGGCGACCTGGCCGGAGGCGGCCGGATGGCCCGGCGGTTCGGCGGTGTTTGTGTTCGCGTTGCCCGAAGGGAACCGGAAGTGACCGAGCAGCATCCGATGAAGGCAGACTTATCGAGAGCCGGTATTTCGCTTCTCGTTCGCATCATCGCTCTTCTGCTTGCGGTCGCAATCGGTTTCGATCTGCCTGGTGATAAGCAGTTCGAGAGCACCGCTTCGGCGTCTTCCCTACTACAAGCCAGGGATAAGCTAAAAGACCCGCGCATTATCGCTGAAGGCGCGAAGTTGTTCGCCCCTTCATGCGGAAACGCATACTGCCATGGAACTGGCGGCGTTGGGGGAGGAGCGCCTCGTCTTCGCGGCAAAGATCTCGAAGCCGCATACGTGTTCAAGTCAATCTCAAACGGAATTCCCGGTACACCGATGCCAAGCTTCAAGTCAGAACTCACTGACGAGCAGATCTGGACGCTCGTCGCGTTCATTGTGTCTGCTGCTAAGATAAGCTCCGGCGCTGATCCGCCTCCCCCCTTGCCGGCAGCTTCGCCATCAACCGCACCGGTGAATTCTGCTGAGCCAATCGCATTTTCATCTCTTGTAGGAAGCTCTCAAGCCGGCAAGGCTCTTTTCTTCGACGCGTCTCAGCCGAGAAGCTGCCACGCCTGTCATTCATTGAACGGCGAAGGAACGCCGATTGGCCCAGATCTCTCAGCGGCAGCGAGCAGGTCACCAAGAGATTTGCTGTTGAGCATCATCCTGGTGCGCGGACTAAAAGATGCCCAATACGCGACGATAACCGTCGCATTGCGTAACGGCGAAAAGGTCGTCGGCGTGAAGAAAGAAGAAGACGCGGAGTCGCTTCGAGTCTACGACACAACCGAGCTGCCTGCTGTTCTGCGCACAGTTCAAAAGGCCGACGTCGCAAAGGTTGAGTACGTAAACGAGTCAGTGATGCCGAAAGACTACGCCTCGGCATACACTATGAAACAGCTTTTGGATCTTGTGACCTTCTTGAAGTCTTCCCCTCAATCGAAATCGACCTTGACGTTGAAAGACTTGTTCCAATGATTTGGCAAGCTGTAGAAGGGAAAAATTCTCAATGCCGACAATGAACCGACAGATACTACTCGCTGCAAGACCCGTTGGATTTCCGAAAGACTCTGACTTCAAACTGGTCGAAGTCCCGGTCCCGACCCCAGGAGATGGGCAGATTCTCGTGCGCTCGATTTACCTTTCGGTCGATCCCTACATGCGTGGCAGAATGAACGACGTCAAGTCATATGCTCCACCGGTGCAGATCGGCGGCGTGATGGGCGGCGGTGTAGTCGCAGAAGTGGTCGGGACCAATAATCCTGCATTCAAAGAGGGAGACATCGTCGAAGGAATGTTTGGCTGGCAGGACTACGCTGTGTCGAACGGCCAGGGTGTCAGGAAGATCGATCCGACTCTCGCGCCGGTTTCGACCGCGCTTGGCGTTCTTGGGATGCCCGGACTGACGGCGTATTTCGGTTTGTTGGAAATCTGCAATCCGCAGCCCGGAGAGACCGTCGTCGTATCGGGCGCCGCCGGAGCCGTCGGCTCATTGGTAGGTCAGATCGCAAAGATCAGAGGCTGCGCGGTGGTCGGGATTGCAGGTGCGGATGACAAGATCGCATACCTGACTGACGAGCTAGGCTTCGACGGGGCCTTCAATTACAAGACGGTTAACGACTATTACGAGAAGCTGAAAGAACTGTGCCCGAAGGGAATCGATGTATACTTTGACAACGTCGGCGGCGAGATCAGCGATGCGGTGCTCAAGTTGATCAACACAAAAGCAAGGATTTCGATATGCGGTCAGATCTCGCAATACAACCTCGAGAAGCCTGAGATGGGTCCGCGGCTGATCCTGACGATGCTTCTCGTCAAGCAGGCCAAGGCGGAAGGATTCCTGGTGTTTCAATTCATCGACAGGTATCCGGAAGGCCTCAAGCAAATGGCTGAGTGGGTCAAGCAAGGTAAGCTGAAGTACAAGGAAGACATCGAGCACGGCATCGAGAATACGCCCCGGGCGTTCATGGCCATGTTGAAAGGGCGAAACCTCGGAAAACAGTTGGTGAAAGTGTCAGAGCCGTGAAGCAAACTCGGAGTGTTGCGGTCACCTTCAGGGCGAGAAGCCACGGAGGGGCGCCGATATTTATGCGTATTCTCGTCTGTGACGGATTAGAAAAGACCGGCGTCGATAAGCTGAGATCAGCCAGCGGTGTTACGGTCGACGAACAGCCTTCGATCGACGGAGACGAACTCGCTCGCATAATCGGCATCTACGACGCGCTGATCGTTCGCAGCAAGTCGAGGGTCACCGCGGACTTGATCGACCGAGCGCCTAACCTCCGCGTTGTCGGGCGCGCCGGGACGGGCGTTGATAACATAGACGTCGGCGCGGCCACTCAACGCGGCATCGTGGTGATGAACGCCGCTGCCGGAAACACGGTCACCACCGCCGAACACACCATGGCTATGCTGCTGTCGCTTGCGCGTCAGATTCCACAGGCGGTGAATTCGACGAGGGCCGGGCGCTGGGAAAAG
The DNA here is from genome assembly GCA_035576605.1 of Blastocatellia bacterium. GTDB lineage: Bacteria > Acidobacteriota > Blastocatellia > UBA7656 > UBA7656 > Onstottus_A. Next base: position 5,738 of record DATLWF010000760.1, read on the forward strand.
AGCAAGTTCCTTGGCGTCGAGCTGATGGGCAAGACGCTGGGGATCATCGGACTCGGTCGAATCGGCGCAGCCGTCGCAGAGCGTGCGCGCGCATTCGGGATGAGCATCCTGGCTTACGATCCTTACTTCACGATAGAGGCCGCCCACGAACTCGGCATCGAAATGATCGCACTCGATGAGCTGATAGCGCGCGCCGATTTCATCACCCTGCACACTCCGTTAACCGACGAGACCCGATATTTGATCAACGCAGCGGCGATTGACAGGATGAAATCGGGAGTGCGGCTGGTCAACTGCGCCCGAGGTGGCTTGATTGACGAACAGGCGCTGGCTGATGCAATTCGCGCGGGCAAGGTCGCGGGAGCGGCGCTCGATGTGTTCGAACAGGAACCAACGCCAGTTGAGAATCCGCTGCTGGCGCTCGATCAGGTGATCACCACGCCGCACCTCGGAGCATCGACGACGGAAGCTCAGCTTGGAGTGGCGACGATGATCGCCGAGCAGGTGCTCGACTATTTGAAGCACGGCACCGTTCGCGGCGCAGTCAACATGCCGGCTGTGAGCGCCGAGCTGCTCGCGGCCATCGGGCCTTACATAACACTCGGCGAAAAGATCGGGCTCTTTCAGGGTCAGGTGTTTGGCCACGACTTGCGCGAGGTGGCTATCGAATACTCCGGCGAGGTCACGGAGCATGACGTAAAGCCGATCACTCACGCGGTGGTTGCCGGCTTGCTCGGCCCGGTAATCGAGCGCGTGAACATGGTTAATGCGGCGATCGTCGCCGAGCAGCGTGGGATCAAGATCAGCGAATCGCTATCGCGCCGCGCGCGAGACTTCGCGAGCATGATTCGAGTGCGAGCGGTGACCTCAGAGCGCGAAAGCGAAGTAGCGGGCGCGCTGTTCGGCCGCCGCGACGGACGCATCGTTCGCATCAACGGCTTTAACCTCGAAGCAATTCCCAAGGGGCACATGCTCTTCCTGTTCAACCGCGACCAACCCGGCGTGCTCGGCAGCATCGCCACGTTTATCGGCGAGAACAACGTCAACATCGGGCGGCTCTATCTGGGGCGGAAGAAGATAGGTGAGAGCGCGCTCGCGCTGATTCAGATCGACCAGCCTATGTCCGAAGAAACACTGAGCGCGCTTGCTGCACTGTCAGGGGTTATCTCAGTCAAGCAAGTGAAGCTGTAGTGTTAGGCTGCGGTGCGGCCATCGGTATTATGAACATCAAGCCAATTCTCATTGTCGTCTCCCTGGTGTTTGTGTCGGCTTGCGCCATGGTGCAGTTCGAACCGACACCGTCGGCGACGCAATCCGGTCAGCAATCCGCACAAAAGCAGGAATACGAAACTCGCGCGATTCACGACCCCGATGGTACCGGCAAGTTTTATATGGGGCGCGAAATCGCGCAGGTCATGGGTCACCAGGGCGCTGATTGGCTCGAACGCCCTGAGCGGGCGGAGACTGAGACGCCCGACCAGGTCATCAAACAGATGAGGCTCAAGCCAACCGATGTCGTGGCGGACATAGGCGCCGGTACCGGTTACTTCTCATTTCGCCTCAGCCAAGTCGTGTCACAGGGCAAAGTCTACGCTGTTGACATTCAACCGGAAATGCTGGCGATCATCGAGCAGAGGAAGAGGACGCTGAGGGCTGACAACGTGGTTTCAGTGCTTGGTACGGAGACGGACACGACGTTGCCCGCCCATCAGGTTGATGTTGTGCTGCTGGTCGACGCTTATCACGAGTTCTCCTATCCGCGTGAGATGATGGAAAGCATTGTCCGCAGCCTCAAGCCTGGGGGACGCGTGGTTCAGGTCGAATATCGCGCCGAAGACCCCGACGTACCGATCAAACGATTGCACAAAATGTCCGTCGACCAGGCACGCAAAGAGATGGCGGCGGTCGGTCTGGTGTGGCAAGAAACGAGGGACTTTCTGCCGCAACAGCATTTCATAGTTTATGAGAAGCCCAGATAGGCCTAAAGGAGGTGAACATGGCTCTCCACAAGCTCGCTCTCGATCTGTTTTTGCGTGACCATGCCGCGCGAATCGGCGTGTGCCTGCTCATCCTGGGTTTCCTGCCATCTGCGTTGGGAGTGCAGGAAATTGCGAAGGTCGAGCAGGTGGAACTACAGCCGCTTGTTGCCCAGGTCAAGCGGGTGGCGGAAACGATGGATTATCTGGGCACGCCACTCAGTCCTGCCGATAAACAGGCACTGGAGAAAGCCGCCAACGGAACCAATGCGGCGCGGGCAGTTGCCGAGATTCAAAACGTGCTCGACAAACACTGTCTTATAGATGTTCACATAAATCCGGAAAGCCGGGTCAAGGTCACACAAGGGCCAGCCAGGGCGGAACTGCTCGAAAACGGCTGGCGCTCGTTCTTAGTCAAAGTCCGCAACGAAGCGGGCGTGACCGCACAGCTTGTAGCCGAAAGCTCCAACGCCCTGCCGGTGTTCTCCCATGGCAAAGGTAGAGGAAGCTTCGACCCGCGCCCCGCGCAGACAATCACTCGGCGCGATGTGGCGGATCGGTGGCTCGATTTGGGTATGTTCAACAAACCGCCGTTCAAGCCGCAGCTTTCAGGGCTCGAGTTGGAATACCGCGTCATTCAGCTCTACAGCCGCGACTCTGGCAGACGTGAGGCGAAGATTAGTTTCAACGTCGGCCAGGGAACGCAAGATATTGGTTTTCGCAATGACGTAGACATCCTGTTTACGTGCAGTCCTTCCGCAGATGTGACCCTCCGAATCCTCGACGAACGCGGGAAGCCGGCCACTGCTTCCTTTCTGATTCGTGACAGCCGCGAGCACGTTTATCCGGCTCAGGCCAAGCGGCTGGCGCCTGATTTTGCGTTTCATCCCCAGATCTATCGCGCGGATGGCGAAAAGATCAAACTCCCGGCCGGCGATTACCAGGTTGAGTTCACCCGCGGCCCCGAATACGTCGTCAAGCGGCAGCCGATTAAGGTGTCGGCCGGAAAACCGCAAACTTTCACCTTCAACCTGGAACGGTGGATTGATCTGAATAAGCTGGGTTGGTATTCAGGCGATCATCACATTCACGCGGCGGGGTGTATGCACTACGAAACGCCTTCTCAAGGGGTCTTGCCGAACGACATGATCCGCCACATTCTGGGCGAGGCGCTCAATGTCGGCAGCGTCCTGACCTGGGGGCCCTGCTACTACTACCAAAAACAATTCTTTGAGGCGAAGGACCATCAGCTCTCGACCGCCGATAATCTGATGCGCTACGACGTCGAGGTTTCGGGTTTTCCTTCGAGCCACTGCGGACACCTGGTGCTTCTGCGACTCAAGGAGCAGGACTACCCCGCAACGACAGTCATCGAAGACTGGCCCACGTGGGACCTCCCGGTCCTCAAATGGGCGAAGGCTCAGCGGGCGGTGGTCGGTTTTGCCCATTCCGGCTGGGGCTTGGAGGTGAAGACCGACAAGCTGCCACATTACGAAGTGCCGAAGTTCGATGGCATCGGGGCGAACGAGTACATCGTCGACGTAACCCACGACGCGGTGGACTTCATCTCGATGGTGGATACCCCGTCCATCTGGGAGCTCAACATTTGGTATCACACTCTCAATTGCGGCTTTCGCACCCGCATCAGCGGTGAGACGGATTTTCCCTGCATATACGGGGAGCGGGTCGGGCTGGGGCGGAGTTATGTCAAGCTTGACGGCAGGCTCAACTACGATGCCTGGGTTGATGGAATACGCGACGGACGTTCTTACGTTTCAGATGGAAAGAGTCACCTGGTGGATTTCCGAGTGAACAACATGCTGGTTGGGACCAATGGAGGCGAACTCAAAGTGAACCGGCCGGAGACCGTTCGAGTGTCCGCAAAGGTAGCAGCACGACTGGACGAAAAACCAAACGACGACATTCGCAGGCGAGGGTACCAGGAGCAGCCTTACTGGGACCTTGAGCGGGCGCGCATAGGCACGACGCGCGAAGTGGCGGTCGAACTCATCGTGAACGGTGAGTCGGTAGCCAGGAGAAACATCGTCGCTGACGGGGCGATTCGAGAAATCGCTTTTGATGTGGCGATCGATCGCAGCAGTTGGGTGGCGCTGCGTATCCTGCCATCCTCACACACCAACCCAATCTTCATAGCGGTTGGCGGCAAGCCGATTCGCGCTTCACGAAGAAGCGCCGAGTGGTGTCTAAAATCCGTTGAGCAGTGCTGGAATCAGAAGTCAGGGAGGATCTCCACGAAGGAGCGCGAAGAGGCTGAGAAG
>DATLWF010000761.1:0-10329 GCA_035576605.1 Blastocatellia bacterium
AGAGGAATATGGGAAATTTGTTGACGAACAAACTAAGCCAATACGAGACTCTCTCTTCCTGGCCTTGGCTGCCTTTGCAAAAGAGAGAAACATTAACTTGATCTTAAGTATGGCTGGCACCCGACCCTCAAGCATTGGTGCTCTACCGTCGATCGATATTACGAAGTCATTCATTGAGAAATACAACAAAGATAATCCATAACCCGCTAAAGTTTGGCAGCTCATTCTTTGAGCTTCTCGCGCACGTTCTGCACCGCCTTCCGAAACGATTCCTTCCTTTGCTCTTCTTCGTCGGGGATGCTCTGATAAATGCCTTCCAGGGTCTTGTACTGCCTCAGCGCCGCCTCCCGATTGCCAAGTTCAAGGTAGGCACTGACCAGCCTCATATGCAAGATGACGAGAGTCGGGAATGACTGTAGGCCTTCAGTGCATTCTTCAATCACTGCCCTGTAGTCCTTCTGCTGGAGGAAGAGATCTGACAGGTTCAACGGCACGTCAAGGTTTCGCGCCCCTCTCTGTTTCGCGTACTGGAACAGTTCTATGGCTTCTTTGTAGTGCCCGCTTCGCACGCCGAGCAGTTTTACGACCAGGTAGACATTAAAGTCCGGGTCTATCTCGATCACCTTCTTGTAGGTTTTGAAGGCCTGTGCAACCTGGTTCATCCCCTTATATGCATCAGCAAGGCCGCAATAGGCCAGCAAGAAATCGGGCTGGATTTCTATCGCCTGTTTGAATGCCGGTATGGCATCTTCGTGATTGCCGGCATCGCTTAACGACCACCCTAACCCGGCGTGGGCGTCCGGGCTACGGGGGTTGAGTCTGAGGGCCTCATTAAAGGCCTTGATGGACGCCGGGTAATCTGTCGAGAGGTAATAGGCCCTGCCGAGTCCGACGTACGCATCGACATAATCAGGCTTCAGAAGGATCGCTTTTTTGAACGGCTGTTCGGCCTGTTCATGGAGGCCCTTGTAGTTCAGGTATACCTTTCCGAGATTGTAGTGTGCCTCGGCGGAGTCCGGGTGGGCTTGCACCTCCTTTAAGGCGCTCTGCCTGGCCTCCTCCACAGGCGCCAGCAGGCCCCGATTCTGTTCCGTCTGACCGGTGGCTGATGTGGCGAGGAAGGCGAGACAAAGGATGAATGTAAGTATCATACGTCCTGATTCTCCTGACTCTCGAACGGCGAGCTAGTACACTGCGAACTATAGTCGTTAGGGTTGAAATGACAAAGCTGCATGCGTTTGTTCGGCTTGCCGCTTGTAGTGAATCTCATATCGGCGACTCGGTCATCCTCGACCCGCCGCTAGAGTTCAAACTGTCGAAGGTCTAATCCGACGGTATGCGCCGCGGAGCCACATCGCGTCTTCGGATCTCGACCCGTACTTCGCCTCCGACTTCCGCACCACGATTGCCCAAGTCTGAGGATGATCATATTCTAGTCATCTCTCCATTCTGGCGCGTCCCACGCTCCCGGAGGCAAGTAATGGAACCGAATCAAGTACATCTTGTCGCCGCTTCCGTGTCTTGCGATTCGCAGCAAATCATCCACGCCTTCGAACCCCGATTCGCGGGCCAGATCGTGCGTGATGTCGGTGATGGTAATCGGCACAATCGAATCCACCACGATGTGTCCCTCATCCATCGGGTAACGACCACCCACCTTTACACGGGGACTCTTCCAGATACGAATGCTGCATCTGATTATCCCGAGCCGGACCCCCGGTCGAAGACGTTTGGTGAACATCATATGGAACCTTACCTGATGGCTACAGGCCGTGACACCTCGCAAGCCGCTGTCGCGACGACCGATCACTGACCGAACTGCCTCTTGCGGCGCCGGCGCAGAAGCGCTAGCTATGCCGGGCTTTCGACGCGCCGACCTTCTGTTCGCGCAGTCTCCCGCTCGATAGCACGTAACGCGTCGTGCCCTTCACGCTCGGGCAGCACTGCGGATCCTTTGGGCCGTAGCCCATCGTCTCCAGCAGGATCGCATTATTCTCGACCGACCTCAGCTCTACCGATCGCACCGACTTGCCGCCCACGTCGGCATGCGTCACCGCCGCCAACTTGCCTTTCTGTCCCGCGAAGACCGCCAGATACTGGATGTGGAGGTTCGTTCCGCCCTGTCCTTCGATGGTGTAAAGCACGACGGTCTCCGGCACGCCGTCGTGCGTCAGGTCGCCGACGACCACTTTGCGCGCCTCGCGGTACTCCTCGCCTCGTTCGCGACGGGCCTGCCGAGCGATGAAGTTATCGATCGCAGCGGCGTCATGGTCCTGGCGCGCGGACGCGACGCCGTCCGAGCTGAAGAAGAACGTAAATGTTGTGAGCAAGGCGATGGGAAATGCTCTTGATTTCATAACACGCGAATCATACTACGATTGCCAGCAGTCATGTACCTGGACGATATTGATTCGCGCCGCAAACTAGCCTGCTAAATCTTTGTCGATCCGACTGCAGAGTTCGATAAATCTGTTGGGCCTGATCTACAGGGACGTCGCAGTAGCCTGGCATTTCTGTATACCCTGGCTATGCAGTCCTGATCGCTCTGGATGCCGCTAAAACGCCTGGCGTGATGTTTTTCAGAATTCTCCCACTATAGGTCGAACGCAGATTGTGTTCGGGGTTAATAAAACGACTGCTGCAGGAATAAGTGAAGAAAAGGACCTGAACAATCCAATCCGCATTGAATGAAAGAAAAGGAGAAAACATGAAGAGTTTTGCTTTCCGACGCTACCTCCTCTGCGTCTTAGCCCTTGTTGCTGCGGCGCATCTTACGGTAATTAATCCGGCATTCGCGAGGGCGACTCAATTGCGGACTGATGGACCGCAAGCGCAAGTCGAATACTCGGCCGACGAACTTCAAGGGTTACGCGCGACGCTGCTTGACGTCGTAGATGCCGTCAAAGAGATGGCCGGACTCTTGCCTGACAACACTAAGAGTCTCGAACGAATCGAAGAATTAAGATCGCAAGTCGAACAGTTTTCCGCCAAAGACCTAACGACCTTTCGAAGAGCGATCGATCCTTCCAAGTTTGATTCGGCCGGGGTGGCCCGCGCCCGTCAGTCTCTGGCGGACCGCAAAGGCAGCGAATCGTTTCTCGCTTCCAAACGCCGCGCCAGCCAGAATAGCGATGTCGCTCCGTTAAGCGCCGGGTTCCCATCCGTACCCGTTTTCGGTAATACCAGACTTAGCGATGACGAGATATTCGCCGTTGACACTGTTTACCTTACTGCCGAGTCGCTCGCAGTGTCGATAAAGGATGCCTGCCTGCAAACTGTCGTGGTATTAGGAGAAGGTGGTAACACGAGTACGGCGTGCATAATTTCTGACGGTGTCTTTTTCATAGCCAAGGCTGTGTGGGCCGCAATACACATGAATGAGGACCACATCACTACTGCTAACGTGGATACGAGCTACGCCCGGCTCGGCCACATCCACACCGACCTTGAAAACAGCGTCGCAAACGACAATACCAACGCCGCCGGCATCAAGGGCAACACTGACAGCAACGCTGCCAGTATCAAAGCTAATACTGACAGCAAGGCTGCGAGCATCATCTCAAACGCAAACAGCAATACAACCACGATCACTAACAATGCAAACAGCAATGCCTCCTCCATCCTCACCGCAATTTCCGGCGCCGCGACCAGCATCACTAGCGGCTCCTCCTCTGGTCAAACCCAGGTGAAAGACCTGATCGTGGATACGCAAATCGAAGCTGATCTGGCCAGAGATACTGCCTCGACGCCCGTCGCGCGCTACTTAATCCCGTCCAGCGCCGGAGGCTTGCTTGATAGGGTGCGCAGCGTTGTTGTCCAGACCATTACGGTTGTACAGGCCGCAGGGGGCACTACGGGCACCGCCCAGAGCTTTGTAACTCAAGGCGACCAGTACAAAGCAGCGGGCCAATTCAAGCAGGCGTATGACTCCTATCGTAGGGCATACCAGATGGCGGCGAGGTTTTAGGTTATAACAATTCGACGCCAAATCGCTCATCATCAGGGCGGCGTGCAGCAGACACTAAAAGCCCTCAGAGTGTGTCAACAGCGACCATCCTCAGAATCTGACTGAGGGTGGTTGCTGTTTGCTCTAACAGACCGCTCCTGTAGAATACTGAGGGGTCGGATACCTGAACTCAGAGAAAACACCTTGATTGACTAAAGAGCTCGGCCCTGACCCAGCCGACAGCATCTATGGCTATGAGATCAATACAACCGCACCTCTCCGAAAATGCCTTACAAAGGAAAGAGGTCGCGGGCTTTGTTCTGGAAGAGGTCTTTGATTCCGCGCGATCGAGAGTCCCCCAGCATTCTCATGAGGCAGCACACTTTTGCATTGCTGTCAGCGGCAATTGCATGGAACGCTTTGGTACCAGGACAAGAGAATGCAAACCTCTGAGCTGGGGGTTTTTCCCAGCCGGTGAAACGCACTGCTTTGAGATCGATTCTACGGCGTCGCGCAGTTTCGGCATTGATATTGGTCCTCGATGGCTCGAACGAGCGCGTGCTTGTTCAATAGTCTTAAATCATTCCGAACGGTCTCATGGCGGCATAATGGCCCAGATGCTTATGAGGCTTTACTCCGAGTTTCACCACCTGGATGAAGCTTCGCCTCTGGCAATAGAGGGTCAGGTCCTTGAACTGCTCGCCGCGATGTCTCGTCGCCAAGTGAAGACTAACCGTCGCATTCCTCCTCGCTGGCTCAGTCAGGCGGAAGAATTCCTGCACGCACATTTTACTGAGCATCTGAATCTTGTGATGGTTTCAGAGGCAGTCGGAGTTCATGCGGTTCACCTGGCTCGCGAATTCCGCAAGCACTACGCCTGCACTGCCGGAGACTACATTCGCCGGCTTCGCGTTGAATATGCCTGCCGTGAAATTGGGAAATCCAGTTCTTCGCTTTCTCAGATTGCTTCTGCCGCCGGCTTTTCTGACCAGAGCCACTTTTGCAAAGTCTTCAGACGCCTCACGGGTATGACCCCTGCCGAGTACAGAGCAGCTCTCTCTATCCGCTAAGACCGTACCAAGAGGTTTTAGTTTTTCAATACTGCCTGGTAATTTACTGCTAGATTCCTGCCAGAGGCGACCTTACTCCGGAGATTTCGTACATGAATTATCTTGCGAAGCTGCTTCTCTCTATCGCTATTGTTGGTTTTCTGCCAGTCGTTCCCTTGACCAGCGGTGAAGCTGCCTGCAAGCCAACCGAGGCGGTTTCGCGCAAAGACGCAGAGGACCGCCAAGACTCAAAATCAGCGATATCAGGCGACCAGACTTCAAAGATTGATGCTGCAGTTACCGCGTTCAGGTCGCGGCCAAGCATTCCCGGAATATCAGTCGCGATCGCAAGAGACAATCAAATCATCTTTAGGCGCGGGTATGGATTGGCTGATCTCGAAAACCAGGTTCCGGCAACGGCTGTTACGGTTTTTCGCATTGCATCGGTCGCGAAGTCCTTGACTGCTGTTGCCGCGATGCAGCTTGCAGAAAAAGGGAAGCTTGACCTCGACGCGCCGGTTCAAAAATACGCTCCGAGTTTTCCGACCAAGGCTTTTCCAATTACCACTCGTCAATTGCTTTCACATCTTAGCGGGGTTCGCGGTTACAGGAGCGGTGAAGGCGAGCGCACATATCACTACGAAAGCCTGACCGATGCCCTCGCTGTTTTCAAAGACGATCCGCTCGAACACGAACCGGGTACGAAGTATGCCTACACGACTTTTGGATACACTCTGCTTGGTGTGGTTATCGAAGGTGCTTCGGGAATGTCCTATTCAGAGTATTTGCGGGAGCGAGTTCTCAAGCCAGCCGGAATGCTGCATACGCAGGTGGATGACGTTTACGAAATCATACCGAACCGCGCACGAGGCTACTCGCCGAAGGTCTACGGGCAATTCAACGGTGATTGGCGTAACCCAGCGTTGATGGATTCCAGCTACAAAATCCCGGGCGGCGGGCTGGTCTCGACTGCCGAAGATTTGGCGCGGTTCGCGATCGCCGTACAGAATGGTTTGCTGATAAAGCAAGAGACCTTCGAGCAAATGTCAAAAAACCAGAGGACTCGCGATGGGCGCGAGACAGGTTATGGCTACGGATGGTACGTTGACGGGCGCGAGGGCCGAGAGCCCGATGGTTCAGTTTGGCATGGCGGCGTTCAGCAGGGTTTTACGGCCGACCTTTGGATTCTGCCCAGGAGACACCTCGCGGTCGTGATTCTAACCAATTTGGAAGGCGGAGGCAGGCTTGGATTGGGAAAACTTGCAAACGAACTTGCGGACATCGTCCTTCATTAGTTTCTGATCCGCCCTCCATCAGGAGAGCCATGTTTTAGACGCTACGCCGAACCGATCCTCCCTCCGTCAGGAGGCCACGTTTATTTTGCAACGTCGAACCAATCCTCCCTCCGTCAGGAGGGCAATGTTTATAGACTCGGGAGACGACAACACCCGCCCTCCGGCCTTGCTCCAATCAATGCGCGATAGTAGGCTCCTCATCCTATGAACACGCGCCGTCGGTTTCTGCTTCGAGTATCACGATCGAACCGAACGTCAGGGGAACATTATGACACGCGAGCTCTACGACTTCACTGCACTTGAGTTGTCGCATGCCTACCGCGCGAAAGGGCTCTCACCGGTTGAGGTGACGCGCGCCGTGTTGGCGCGTATCGAGACTTGGGAGCCAAAGCTCAATGCGATGTATATCATCGATGCTGAGCGCGCCCTCGTACAGGCAGCAGCGTCCGAAACGCGCTGGCGCGAGTCCAGGCCCTTGAGTCAGCTCGACGGCGTGCCGATTACTATCAAAGACCTCATCGCCACCAAAGGTAACCCGGTTCCGATCGGCGCCGCGTCGGCGGACTTCACTCCCGCCGCAGTAGATCAGCCTCCGGCTGCCCGCGTTCGAGAGGCCGGCTGCGTCTTACTCGGAAAGACTACAATGCCGGATTTCGGGATGTTGGCTTCCGGCGTTTCCAGTCTGCACGGTATCACGCGCAATCCGTGGAACACCCAACGCAACACAAGCGGATCCAGCTCGGGCGCCGGTGCGGCGATCGCGGCCGGCTATGGCCCGCTTGCGCTCGGCACCGATATCGGAGGCTCGGTGCGCCTGCCGGCGGCCTATAACGGCATATTCGCGTTGAAACCCAGCTTGGGCCGGGTTCCGATCTACCCGCCGTATCTGGGTCGGGTCACCGGCCCGATGACCCGCACCGTTACCGACACAGCATTGCTTATGAATGTCCTGACCAGGCCGGATCCACGCGACTACATGGCTCTGCCCTACGAAGCGCGCGACTGGACGGGGGCGCTTGTTGGCGAGGTGCGGGGCAGGAGGCTCAGTCTCCTCATCGAAATCGGGGCTGGCACTCCGCCGCAACCAGCGGTTCGTCGAGCGATCGAGGCGGCGGCCAGAACATTTGAAGAAGCCGGCGCAGTTGTCGAACCGGTTGGGCCCTTTGTCACCGATGAAATGCTCGATGGTCTCGATCTTTTCTTCCAGTCACGTTTGTTGGCTGAGATCGAGCGGCTTCCTTCGGAACGTCAGGACAAGGTCTTGCCTTTCATACTCGCGTGGTGCCGGCGGGCAGAAGGCCACAGTGCGGTGGAAGCCATGCGTGCGCTGGGACAGATTATGCTGATGCGCGAGAAAACGGTGGCGGCTATCCAAGGCTATGATTTTTTGATCAGCCCGACCTCTCCCATCACTGCTTACGCAGTCGACGAGCCGGCGCCGGGGGGTGACCCGGCCCGTCCGTTCGATCACATCGTATTCACCGCGCCCTTTAATATGTCCGAGCAACCGGCAGCCTCGATATGTGCGGGCTACGACGATGGCGGTTTGCCGATTGGATTGCAAATCGTCGGGCATCGTTTTGACGACGCAGGCGTATTGATGCTGGCGCACGCGTTCGAGGGGCTGCGCGTTCCGATGCGGGCCTGGCCCGATCCGGTATAGCTGGAAGTGCTCGGTTCGCACCTACAAACGATTGTCTATTGTGCTGAGAGTGGCGAAGTGGAGCAACCTCCTGGGCAGACAAGCCTGGTTGCCGCTCTCAACTCGGCTCGTCGATTATGATCGCGAACTCTACCTGGGAGTCTACGACGAATGAGAGCCGAATCACTCGCGTGTACCTTCGATTCATGAGAGTATGCGCAACAGCATACAGGCGTTCAGAGTACCGGCTTTAGCCGGCAGCATCTTTTAGAAGTATCGTTCATCAGAGAGCCGTTGAGCCACCACCAAAAGGAGGTTCCCAATGAGCACACCCCATCGAATCCTGGTCGCGTTCGTTTTGTTGTGCCTTATCTCTATTCATGTCTCTGTCCTTCCGGTGAAGGCGCAGGATGAACAGCAGGACGCACCCGGCAGGACTATGCGTCCAATAATACATGGACGCCACTACGCGGTGGCGTCGATGAAAGCTGAGGCCACTCGCGCCGCGGAACGAGTCCTCGAGGCGGGCGGCAACGCCTTCGATGCAATAGTGGCTGGGCAGGCCGTACTCGGCGTTGTGGACGCCGCGATGAACGGAATCGGCAGCGACGCAGTGATTCTGATTTACGATGCGCGGGCGAAAAAAGTGGTATCGCTCAATGCTGAAGGCACAGCGCCGCGGCTGGCGACGATCGATTGGTATAAGAAGAACAATGGCGGCAAGCTGCCGCAAAGCGACGGGTTGCTTGCGGGGACTGTGCCCGGAATGGTCGATGCCTGGTACATACTGTTGGATCGCTGGGGCACGATGAGTTTCGAGAAGGTGCTGGAACAAGCGATCGATCTTGCGGAAAACGGCTTTCCTATCGGTAACTCGATGGCCCGGGCCATCGCAACCAGCCGAAAGATCACCAAGTATCCTTCAACCACAAAGATCTACCTGCCGGACGGCAAGCCTCCGAACCCGGGTGACATCTTTCGCAACCCGGCGCTGGCTCGAACGCTCAAGAAACTGGTCGAAGCCGAAAAGCAAAGCGCGAGCAAGGGCCGCCACGCCGGGCTACAGGCAGCGCGCGATCGTTTCTACAAAGGCGATATCGCCCTTGAGATGGCTAAATTCTCCGAAGCGAACGGCGGGCTGTTCCGGTACGAAGACTTCGCCGCCTACACCGCTAAAGTCGAGGAGCCGGTCTCCACCGATTATCGCGGCTACCAGATCTTCAAAAACGCGTCTGCAAGCCAGGGACCCTCTGAACTGTTCGCGCTGAACATGCTCGAGGGTTTTGACCTCAAAGCGATGGGCCACAACAGCGCGGCTTACATCCATACCAGCGTGGAAGCGCTCAAGCTCGCTATGGGTGACCGCGAAAAGTATCTCGGCGACATGGATTTCATACGCATTCCATACGAGGGGTTGCTTTCCAAGGAATACGCCGCCGAGCGTCGCAAGTTGATTGATCCGGACAAGGCGTCGCTTGAGCTAAGACCCGGCGCAGCGGAAAAATTCATGAAGAATGCGCCGGCGATGGATCGGCCTCTCAAGGTCACGACCAAGGGCGACGCCGATCACGACGGCGACACGAGCTACATTGCAATAGTGGATCAGGCACGCAACATGATTACGTTGACGCCAAGCCTCCACAGCGCCTTCGGTACGGGTGTGGCGATGGGCGAGTTGGGGTTCATATTCAATTGTAGGGGAGACTACTACTCACTCGAAGCAGGCGAGGCTAACGCGCTTGCGCCCGGGAAGCGGCCGCGCAGCACGTTGCAGGGGACACTGGTTATGAAAGATGGTCAGCCTCAAATGGTGGTGGGCACACCGGGTGCCGACAATCAGGTGCTGGCGACTATGCAGACCTTGTTGAACATCATCGATTTTGGGATGAATGTGCAGCAGGCGATTGAAGCTCCTCACTGGTCGACGCGTAGTTTCCCGGCATCGCCTTTTCCGCACACAATGCACCCTGGCGATCTTTCGGTTGAGTCGCGTGTGCCGGAGTTAGTTCGCGATGCACTGAAAGCGAAAGGGCACAAGCTTACAGTTACCGGCCCGTGGACGGGAACTTCACTGGCGGCAATCGTCGTGGATTTGCGCACCGGGGTGCTAAGCGCAGGAGCGGATCCCAGATCGGAGGCTTACGACTGGGCACGGTGAGAGGAACTTTGCGTGCTTTGCGGTTCTTGGCGTCTTTGCGCGAACCATAGTATTCAAATACAGGTTTCTCGCAAAGACGCCAAGATCCGCAAAGCACGCAGAACTACACCAGTGTTGCACGCTACAAACCCGACAGGCGCGGCCCGTGAAGTGAAGTAAAGGCAGGCGCCTCAACTTCATCTCGGAATCTCGGAATTGACGGGTTCGCTTGCCAGTCGGAGCGTCAATCATACCGCCGG
>DATLWF010000762.1:0-7390 GCA_035576605.1 Blastocatellia bacterium
CGAGCGGCGCAAACGGCTGGTCCATCAGCACGACGAACGAACCCGATCGATACTCACGACCATTCGCCAAAAATGGTTTCAAAGCTTGATGCACCTCGATGCCGTTGATCAGAAGCTTCTCCACCATCGTCGTGGCACTAGGCGAATCGTGCTGCTCGGCGGAGATCACATAGGCGAAAGGCGGTTCCTTGCGAAAGCGCTCGATGTTGTCACGCGCCGCTTGATAGCGATTGTAAAGCAAAGCTTCGCGATACTTGGCGGTGGTGTCCAGCACGGCCATCGAAGCGCCAGACATGTAGCGCACCGCGTCGCTCAGCCTCCACCAGCCTCCTTTCCAGGGGCTGCTGTAGAAGACCTCGGACCTCAGCGCCTGGCGGTCCTTCGGAAACTCATCGACGGTGTAGAAATGCGGGGTCGCATACCGATACAGTGCCGTCTCCGTGAAGAACGAAATGCTGTTACGAAAGATATGCGTGAAGTCCAGGAATCCGGGATACCAGTTATCGAATCCCACGCGATGCACCGCACCCGGCATTTGATGCTCATCCAGGTAGGCCGCCATATTGATCCCGAACGCATTCAGCCAGCGTCCCATCAGCGGGTGAATGTTCGAGGAGATCGGTTCAGTGAATGGCGGAATAAAGATGCGAGTTGGAAACGGCGCTGTTTGATGATGACAATAGAAGACTACCGGGTTCCATTCGAGCTCGGCGCGAGTCACTTCCTGCGACTCGAGCATATTGTTCATGTAGCCGTCGCGATTGTTATCGTGGCCGACGTACTCCTGATACAGATCGGGCAACGGGCTGACCTCATACGGCGTACCGAGGTTCTTTCGATACCACGCGACGACTTCGTTCTGACCGTCAGGATTCAGCGTCGGCCACAGCATCACGATCACGTTGTCCAGAATCGCATCGATCTCAGGATCGCCCTGGGTCGCAACGAGCTTATAAGCCAGTTGAATCGTGTGCTGCGCGCCGGCCACCTCGGTGGAGTGAAGGCCGCCGTCGAGATGAACGATTGCCTTGCCTTCGCGTGCAAGCGCTTTTGCTTGTTCGTCGGTCAGTCCACGCCCGAGAGCCAGCCGCCGGGAAATATCTTTGTATCTGTCGAGCCGCTCGAGATTCTGAGGGGAAGAGATCAGCGCGATCTCCCAGTCCAGCCCTCGGGTAGTTTTGCCGACAGAGATCAGCTTGATCCGATTTGAAGTTGCGGCCAGTTTGCGAAAATACTCACGGGATTCGTCGTAGTTGGCGAGGTAGAAGTCGTCACCGGGCTTATGCCCGAGGACCGATTCCGGCGTAGGGACGGTTTGAGCGGAAACGGGGCCCGCCCACAAAAGCAAAGCGAGGAAAGCCGGAGCAAGCGTTTGAATGACTGTCATTTTTGCGCGCATGGCGCGCATGCTAATCAGGAGAGAGTTGAATGTAAAGTTCGGCAGTGTCCTCCCTTCAATTTCGCTGCGTGAGCCATCTGATTTCAGATTGCAGATTGCAGATCGCAGATTGCGGATTTCAGAATGCAAATTTCAGAATGCAGATTGCGGATTTCAGATTTCAGATCTCAGATTCAGATATCAGATTGCGGATTTCAGATTACCGACTGAAGACGTCGGATGGCTTCAAAGGTGCGGATTTGATCTGCAATCTGAAATCTGAAATCTGAAATCACGCAAAAGTGTACGCAGAGAAAAGTAAGGGAATTAGAACACGACCCACAAGTTCGAGCTTTGAGTAATCCACCAGATTCATTGATTGGGAAACCTGCGTCGAGGTAGAGTCTCTCACGCACCCGGAGGTAAATCCCCTATGTTCGTCGGCCACTACGGGGTGAGTTTTGCTGCCAAGAGAAGCGCTGCGTCCGTACCTCTCTGGGTGCTGTTAATCGCGGTCCAACTCCTTGATGTGGCCTGGGCCCCGCTGGTGCTGCTCGGAGTTGAGAAGGTGCGGATTGTGCCCGGCATTACAGCCTCGAATCCGCTCGATCTGTACTACATGCCTTATACGCACAGTCTCGTCGCGGCGCTGCTCTGGACCGCAGGCGCATTTGTTGTCTACCGTCTAGCGATGCCAGAGGGCAACACTGCCGCTGCGTTAGTTGTCGCTGGTGCGGTGTTCTCTCACTGGGTTCTCGACTTCGTAGTTCACCGGCCGGATCTGGCGCTGTATGACAACGCTGCCAAGGTGGGCCTGGGGTTGTGGAACCTGCCAGCGTTAGCGTTCGGTGTGGAGGCGGCCCTGCTCTTCGGTGGCATATGGCTTTACTTCAAGACCGGTGTCGCTCGTCGGATTGCGACAGCCGCGTTCGGGCTAATCATGCTCGCGATCCAGGCCTACGTCTTCTTCGGACCTCCCCCGGCGTCCGATAAGGCTGCCGCCGCTACGGCGATTCTGGCGTATGTGGTCTTCGCTGTGGTTATCAGATTGATTGAAGGTCGGCCGCCGGCCGGCGTCGAAGCTCAAGCTGCTGGTGCTAACGGCGAGCGATAGATCGAAGAAGCGAATCGGTGTTCACGGCTGAACGTGTTTAGGGTGTTGAGACGTGCAGTCGGCAAGAGCACGAAGGTTGGTTATGCCGGACGAATGCAACAAAACTCGGGGCTGAACGGATAATCAGTTTCTTGCTCGGAATCGGCCTCGAACTCAAAAGAGGCGAGATTCAGCAGACCACGTTCCTGCCAGGAATAGCCATCGATTGCGGGGCGCTGATCGTTGACGAGTCGAAGCAGACGACCCGACAACGACAACGCCCGCGCGCAACCTTCGTCACGGCTAAACAGAAAGCAAGCGATCGAAGAACGAACGATACCGCCTGAGCGCTACGCGCAGGTCCTCAGTAGAGACATCATCGCCGCTGCCCCATTCCTGTTCCAGGTTCTCTCTCTCACCGGCGAATACCTCGGCCAGCCGTTTCATTACGGCGGCCACGAGTTCGTCAGCCTCCTCAACAGATCGACGGGGTTGATCTACGAATCCCGACTGGATGCCGTACCAGCGCGATCGAAAGTCGTCCGCCTCGCCTTGATCGAAGAGCGGTTCGAATCCTTCTTGAGATGATATTGATCCCTGCGGGTTTGACATTGATCCTTGCGGATTTCCTGGCTCACCCTCTGGCGCAGCTTTCGCCTTGGTCGGCGCGGTTCCTGCCGCCGCCATATCCGCGGTCGTCAGCGCAGCACGATCGCTCTTTTCCCCCGAAGGGTACTCATCGACAATTCTTTCTGGTTTCTGGTTAGTCATCTTCTCTGGTTTCTGGTTAGTCATCTTCGTCCCTCCTTAGCCGCTGCCGCGCGAGTCTCGAGCAGTTCATCGTACAGAGCGCGATAATGAACCATTGCTTTTCTCAAGTCTTCAGTGCCGACCTCGCCACGTCTGTCTCGAACTGCAATGTCGTGCGCGATACGATAGTTCTCAACGACCATCGGATGATCCACCGAAATATCCGCCGCACGCTGCTCAAAATCTCCAACAGGGTATCCACGCGTCTTCATGACCTCGCCGATGAGCCGATCTGCTTCCCCCACAGCACCCTTCGGATCATCCACAAAAAGCGCCTGATCACGAATCCACGCCTCCTGGAATCGCCGTCGGTCCTGGACGGATAGCGGACTTATGTCCAGTTTCTCGATTCTCTTTTGCCGCTCCTCCAAAACCGACTCGCCTCGACGCCGGTCTCCGTCGGTTTCAACCACCCGTTCATACTCTGGTCCGAACTTGGAGCGCAATCGCTCAGTCCGCTTCTTTTGCATGTACGCCCACACCGCAGCTACGATCGCCAGAACTGCGACAACCGCGACAACGAGAATGATAATCACTGACTTATCCATAACGACTCCCTCCACGGAAAACTGCACGCCCACTCCTTGTAAGGCAAAAACCTGGCCGGGACCACAGATTCGAGGTCTGCATGCGATTTTGTGGATTTGCAAAGCTTAGAGTGCCAGGGGAGCGACCGACTGAAGTTGTTGATGACTAGCAATGCGTATCAAAGTCCAACAAGTAGCATCAAATCAAAACAAGGCGTCTCATCAGGACAGTCTCAACTCCGACTTGCGCGCGATCGAGGCGTTTGAGATACCTGATTAGCACATGGCGAAGCGGAAGACAGGAACTAAGGTCAGCCAACAATATCAGGACTCTTTTGAAGTAGTTTCCCGGTTACTTCTTGTGGCCGCCAATGAATCGGCCTGGTTGCTTTCTCTGATTGCAAATTGCAAAGTAATCATTCTTCATCGAGCAAGGAGCGTCATCTATGACTGATATTCGGAGAGAGACTGTGCGAGTGCTTGCGGCGTTGGGTGTCGCGGCGCTTGTCGTCGTCGGGTTGACTGGGACGGGCGTGACCGCGCAGCAGCAATATGACGCGAGTCTCTATTCCGGCTTACGCTGGAGAATGATCGGGCCATTCCGGGGCGGTCGCGTCAACGCAGTGAGCGGCGTGCCCGGACAGCCTAACACTTTCTACTTCGGCTCGGTTGGAGGCGGCTTGTGGAAGTCCACTAACTCGGGCCGCACATGGGCGCCGGTGTTCGACTCGCAGCCCATTGCTTCGATCGGCGCCATCGGCGTCGCGCCGTCCAACACCAACATCGTGTACGTTGGCTCAGGAGAAGCCGATATGCGCTCGCAGATTTCCTACGGCAACGGCATGTACAAATCTACGGATGCCGGAAAGACCTGGGCGCACATCGGTCTAGACAATACCCGCCAGATTGGCCGAGTCATCGTCGATCCGAAGAATCCCAACATCGTGTTCGTAGCTGCGCTCGGCCACGTCTATGGTGCGAATCCCGATCGAGGCGTCTATCGTTCGCGTGATGGCGGGGCGACGTGGGAGAAGGTCCTGTTCAAGAATGACAACGTCGGCGCGATCGATCTGGCGTTCGATCCGCAGAATTCGCAGATTGTCTACGCGACATTGTGGAACACTCGCCGGCCGCCGTGGAGCATTTACCCTCCGTCGTATGGCCCAGGCAGTGGGATTTTCAAATCGACCGATGGCGGGAACACGTGGCAGCCGCTGACGAATGGCGTTCCGACCGAGGGTCTCGGGCACATAGGTCTCGCCGTCGCGCCTACGAATCGAAATCGGGTTTACGCCATCATTGACTCAAAGGATCCGAAGGCTGGGGGCCTGTACCGTTCGGATGATGCCGGAGCCACGTGGACCAGAACATCAGGCGACACTCGCATCTGGGGACGTGGCTGGTACTTCTGCAAGACGGCCGTCGATCCGAAGAACCCGGACATCGTTTACGTGTCGAACACGTCGCTGTATCGCTCGACCGACGCCGGAAAGAGCTGGACCCCTATCAAAGGAGCGCCGGGTGGCGATGACTATCATCAGCTTTGGATTTATCCGGACGATCCGAATCGAATGATCCTCGCGAGCGATCAAGGCGCAATCGTGAGCGAGGACGGAGCGGCGACCTGGAGTTCCTGGTACAACCAGCCGACCGCCGAGCTTTATCACGCAGCAGCGGACAACCGGTTTCCCTATTGGGTGAGCGGCGCGCAACAGGATAGCGGCGCGGTAGCTGTGCCGTCACGCAGCAACCACGCCGAGATCTCAATGCATGATTGGACGCCGGTCGGCGCGGGCGGCGAGTCGGACTACACGGCGCCCGATCCGCTCCATCCGGAGACCCTGTTCGGAGGCAGAGTCGAGCGCTGGAATGTTATCACCGGTGAAGTTAAAAACGTCTCTCCCGAGCGCGGGATGACTCTGCCTGCTCGACACACCTGGACGCTGCCCCTGGTCTTCTCCAACGCTGATCCGCACGCGCTCTACTTCAGTAACCAGTTTCTCTTCAAGACAACAAACGGCGGTGAGAGCTGGACTACAATCAGCCCCGACCTCACCCGCGAGGATCCCGGCGTGCCGCCGAATCTCGATGAAGCCACGGCTGCCGACGCACCGGAAGGAAGGCGCCGCGGCGTCATCTATACCATCGCTCCTTCGCCGTTGCGCGCGCCGTCGATATGGGCCGGCACTGACGATGGACTTATCCACGTGACGAAGGATGACGGCAAGACGTGGGCGAATGTCACGCCGCCCGAGCTTACACCGTGGAGCAAAGTGGTGATGATGGATGCGTCGCACTTCGACGTGAACGAAGCTTATGCCGCGATCGATCGGCATCGACTCGACGACAATGAGCCGTACATCTATCGCACGCGTGACGGCGGCAAGATCTGGCAGAAGATCACGAGCGGTCTGCCTGCGGGCGTCTACGTGCAGACCGTGAAAGAAGACCCCGAACGCAAAGGGTTGCTGTTTGCCGGGACTGAGCTTGGTGTGTTCGTGTCGTTCGATGATGGTGACCGCTGGCAGCCGCTGCAGCTAAACCTCCCGCCGTGCTCGATGCGAGATTTGGTAGTTCACGGAGACGATTTGATCGTCGCGACGCACGGTCGCGGGTTCTGGGTCCTCGACAACATCACACCCTTGCGTCAGATCGGCGGGTTAGCCGCGAATGTGGACGTGATTCTGTTTCGCCCGGCGGATGCGATAAACATGGCGCCCGGCAGTGAGTACGGCACGCCGAAACCTCGTGATGAGCCGCTGGCGGAGAACCCTCCGTACGGGGCGATGATTGACTATTATCTTAAATCAGCCGCTTCGGGTCCGGTCACGCTCGAGATTATTGACGCGGGAGGCGAGCTTGTTCGCCGCTATTCGAGCGATGATCGTCCGCCCGAGGTGAACCCCGAGCTGCTCAACGTCCCCGCTTTTTGGCGGCGGACGCCCGAGCCGTTATCTGTAGCGGGAGGAATGCATCGCTGGGTCTGGGATCTTCGCCCGACGCCAATGGGCAGCGGCGGACGCCGAGGAGGAGGCGCCGGCGGATTCGGACGCGGCGGCGAAGCGAGAGTGCTTCCCGGGGTGTACACGGTGAAGCTCACCGTTGGCGGCAAGGGCTCCACTCAGCCCCAGCCGCTCGTGGTGAAGATGGACCCGCGATCGAAGTGATTTTAAGTGCATCATCTGGATGTGAGACATCGTGTTCGATATGCCACGCGGCGTGAGTGCGCCGGTCGGCAGGGAGGAACAGAATGCTACGGAGTGCAAATAAGCCTCATCTTCTAAAGCTCGCGACCCTTGTGGTGGCCAGCCTTATTACAACCGTCTCTGCCAATGCTCAACAGCGCCGCGGCGATGCGCCAGGCGCTCTAACCACTGCCGACTACGCGCGTGCAGAGAAGTTTATGGCCTACAACACGACGCCGCTGGTGTTCGGTTCGGGCGTGCGCCCCAACTGGCTGACGGACGAGCGTTTCTGGTATCGCAACTCGACGGCCGAGGGGACAGAGTTTGTGCTGGTTGACGCGAAGCGAGGAACGCGCACGCCGGCATTTGATCACTCCAAACTTGCCGCAGCACTCTC
>DATLWF010000763.1:0-3212 GCA_035576605.1 Blastocatellia bacterium
GGCTTCGGTCAGGTAGCGCTCGGCCTCCTCGAACTTCTCCAATTTGAAGTACGCCCACCCAAGGCTATCGAGATACGAGGCATTCTTGGGCTCGGCCTTGACCGCACGCTGAATCATTGTAAGCGCCTCTTCGATTTTTTCGTTGCGCTCAACCATCTCGTAACCGAGGTTGTTCAGCGCGAGCGCGTTGTTCGGGTCCAGTTGCAGGGCCTTTTTAAGCGCAGCCTCCGCTTCAGCCCTGTGGCCCTGATGCTGAAGCATGGTGGCGATTAGAACGTAGCCGTTATTGTTCCTTGGCAGGTGTTGCATAACCTGCCGGACGATGCTGTCAGCCTCGTCAAGTTTGTTCTGTGAAAACAGCAGCGCCCCCAGCGCGATCGGTCCCTGCGGTGATTCAGAATCGATTCTGACGGACTCGCGGAGCTCCTTTTCAGCTTCTGCGATCCTGCCCAGATGCTGGTAGAAGTCTCCCAGGGCGTTGTGGAACGCAGCGGCGTTAGGCTGCAGCGCAACTGCCTTCTTGAGGGACTCGACGGCTTCCTCGTGACGACCGAGACTATGGTAGGCCACTCCCATTTCGAAGTGCGCCGCCGCGTATCGCGGGTTCAGCTCAATCGAGCGCTTGAGTTCTTCGAGCGCTGCGGTCGCGCCACGCGATCGCAGGATGGCGCTTCCCATATCTTTGTGGATTACATATGCCTGCGCGTAGGTGGGCTCTACGGTGAGGGCCTGATTGTAAGCCACAATTGCATCTTCCCATCGGCCCAGGTTCAGGTAAGCCGCGCCGATCACGTGGTAGGCGAATGCATTCTTCGGCCGCAGTCGGATTGACTCTTCGTATTCAGAAATAGAATCCAGGAAACGGCGCGCCTGGAACAGATAGTGTCCGAGCGATTCGTGGGAGCCAGGATCATCCGGCTTGATTTGGAGGACTCGCTTTTGAACGTCGATCGCTTCAGCGTAGCGCTCGGTTTCACTCATGGCTCGCGCCGTCGCTTCCAATAGCCCAGCGTCCTTTGGCAACGCGGCAATGGACTGTCTGTAGATGTCTATCTCTTGGTCGCGATTGCTCTGCCGTTTGTACACCGATGCCAGGCCCAGATAAGCCTCTCGGTAGGTCGCTTTCAATTCAATCGCACGCTTATAGGACTCTATCGCCTTGTCATACATATCCTCAGCGACGTAAGCCTCAGCGAGCTTGAGGTGAGCCTCGGGAGAATACGCGTTAGCCTTGACGGCTTGTTTGGCCTGTTCGATATCTTTGTCGTCCGCATTGTCAGGCGCAATATTGTCTCCGGGCGGCGGGAAGTTGAATGTCAGCGTGCCGATCACCTTCACCGGAACGCCGCTCAGTTGCGTCGGAGAGAACTTCCAACCGCGAGCGGCTGCAAGGGCCGGTCCCATCAGTAGCGGATGCCCGCTTAACGTCCTTGCGAGGATGACGTTTCCGCTCTCATCGATCGTCACCTCGACGACTACCGTGCCGGTTACCCTGGCATCAGCTGGATAAACCGGCTTAACTCGTTTAATCGCCGAGCCCTCGAGCATACCGCCGGGCTTGCGAATAGTCTTCGGCGGTTCCGATTGCGGGTTGTCCTGGGCAATGGCGAGAGGTCCGATGCTCCCGCTGATCAGGATGGCTAGACCAGTAAGCGTGATGTGGATTCGCTTGATGTTCATCTCTCACCTCCCGCGGAAATACGTAGCAAGGTCAAGGCTATTTTCCATTTGTCATTTGTCATTTAGCGTCTTCCTCTTGGAGCTCGCTCGGAATCGCCCGCCTCCGCGTAAATAGCAAATGAAAAATGACAAATGACAAATGGAAAATAGAAATCCCCGCTTCTATCCAGCTTCCGACAACGCGAGTACCCACATGACGGTTCCAATAACCGCCCACGCACCCGCCAATGCCATGCGCCACTTAGTTTCCCGATGCCAGATCGCGGCTCCAAGCGTGAACGTCCAGAACAGTTCAGCTTCAACACGGAGAACTCGAACCCCGCGCGAATTCATCAGGCCTTCAAGCGACAGTGGCGCGACTGGTATCGGCCGCCACGGAAAGAAGTACCGGTTGTTAGTGAATGGAGCGAAAAACGCCACTCCGAGACCTCCGTCCGTCATCGCGTCAAAAAATCCATGCGAGGCTGTCACTAGAGCGAAGAGAAACACCAGCGGCAAAAATGAATGCGCCGGCGCCCAGCCAGCCTTGGAAAAAAGGACCGCGGTCAACAAACCGATGAGAGCTGCACAGAACAGAGAATGTGTGAAGCCTCGATGCCCGAACGGATGACTGTAGGGTATAGCTCCGAAGAACAACGCATCGGCGTCGGGCAACGCTGCGAGCACCATCGACGCAATCACGATGCGTGTATTTGGAGCGGTTGCTTCGGCCGCGCCCTTCGCCGCAATAAACCCAACTGCGGCGTGTGAGAAAACCGTTGGCATCGCTACTTCTTTGTCGTTATTGCCAGCTTCGATTTGAGCCTGCCGTCTGTTCACCTTCGGGTTAGAGAGAAGCGGTCCGCGGGAACAAATCGGGAGTTGGCGGCGCCGATTATATCACCCCAGCCCGAGAAGAGCGTATGTTTTTGCAAAGCCGACAGGTTCTCCTAGCGATGAGGTCTCCTGTTTGACTCCTTAAAGACGCGTCCTGTATCTTCACCCCAGAGCAACCGCCATGAAGCACATCATCGTCGGGACCGCCGGCCACATCGACCACGGCAAGACCGCACTGGTCAAAGCGCTCACCGGCATCGACGCCGACCGGCTCAAAGAGGAAAAGCAGCGCGGCATAACGATCGACATCGGATTCGCCGATCTTGCGATCGGGGACTTCAGATTCGGTTTTGTTGACGTGCCCGGTCACGAGCGCTTCGTCAAAAACATGCTCGCCGGCGCCCACGGGCTCGACCTTGTGATGCTGGTCGTCGCGGCCGATGAATCGGTTATGCCGCAGACTCGTGAGCACTTCGACATCTGCCGATTGCTTCATGTTAAGTCGGGACTGGTTGCGTTAACCAAATCAGATATGGTCGACGGCGAACTCCTCGAGCTCGCCCGCGCCGAGGTCGAAGATTTCGTTCGCGGATCGTTTCTCGAAGACGCGCCCATCATCGCCATCAGCTCTCGCACCGGCGCGGGCATCCAAGAGTTGAGGGAAACCCTGGTCGACCTCGCCGCGCGCGTGGAACCCAAGATAACATCCGCGGTGC
>DATLWF010000764.1:0-14345 GCA_035576605.1 Blastocatellia bacterium
AAGTCCGGTACTGCTTGACGCGCCGGCTGCACCCGTGCCGAACCCGTTATTGGTGTATTGAACGGGTGTCGTTTCCAGCAGACCAGTCCGCCCGTTCTTGCCCAGGACACCGGCTGCCAGTTCGGTTCCAACGTCGCGCAGGAAATTTCGGTTCGCGATCACTATTCGCGCTTCGATTTCAACCTGAGGTTCGGGACGGTCTAGCTTGGCGATCATCTCCTCAATTACCTGTGTGTACTCAGGCAGGTCGGTGACGATCAAGCTGTTGGTGCGGCTGTCAACCTCGGTGCGCCCACGCTTACTCAACCGGCTCTCGACGATCGAACGCAACGTGCCACCACCGCCTGCTCCTCCTCCTGCTCCACCGCTACTCGATCCTCCGCCCCCTCCTCCCGAGCCCTTGCTGCCTGAGAGTTGTCCTGAAGCGCGAGCGTATTTGAGGTGGATGATCTTGGTAACAAGCGGAACCTGGTTGGCCTGTGCCTCTTTTATCGCCAATTGCTGATCTTGCTCTTCTTTCACTGCCCCCAGCGTGGCTATTCTGATAATGCGGCCGTTGCTTTCGCAGACCGCGCCCAGACGGTTCGCACGCAGCACCGATTCCATAACCTGATTCCAGGGTATGTCGGTCACGCGGATATCGACCGGGACAGCACTAACCGATTTATCGATTATGAAGTTCACACCATATTGTTGCGAGATAAACCGCAGCATGTCGCGGATGTCGACGCCGGCGCGCAGGTCAAAGCTTATCGCTCCTCCGACGTAACCCGGGTCGCAAAACGCGATCTCGGTACGCTTGGGCATCTGCACTGCGGGGTTCGACGGCGACCGCTGGACGTCCGTCGCGTTGCGTATGACAGAAGGCTGCGACGGTTGAGCCGCGGACTTTGCGGAACCCGGCTGTGAAGTTGGCTGCGACGTCACCGGCAACGATCTGTTCGGCTGAGGTGTTACTCGTTGACCGGAGCTCTGCCCGTTCGTTTGAGCAAGCAGATTGGCAGTCGTGATAGTCTCTTTCGACGGCTGATCCGCCGGCTTCCCGTTGACGCTCTTGTTCTCGAGGCGATCGCCGGCAACTCTCACCTCGGGCTTATGCTGAGGCTCGACAGCGTCTTTCACCGGGTTGGCGTTCTGCAGCGCTTCCACCTCGACTTTCTGCTTCACGCTGTCCTCACGCGAACCGCCCGTGTCGCCTATGGTAATGACAAGCGCTTCGCCTTCGCGAACCACTCGGTATGAAACTTTCGATTTGGTGTCCAGCACTATCCGAACTACATTCGGGCTCGGCTGACCTACACGGAAGCGCTCGACGAGGCCTGAGCCTACAATGGTAGTCTTATTGCCGAAGGTCGAGCGGACGCCGGTGATATCGACTACTATGCGCCATGGATTTGGCAGCACGAAGTCCTTATACTGCGCCGCGCCATCGGCGTCGACAATAATTCGAACCGCTCCGCCTGCTGGCTCGGAGTGAACCGCGCGGATAAGAGTAGCCGGCTTCAAGTCGCTTGGCCGTGGCTTGACTCTCTCGGGCACGGGCTCGGAGCTCGGCGCTGAATTCGTAGCACCCGCAGCCGAGTATACAAGCACGCCTGGCGCTGAAGCGTGCGTATCGGTGTGTGTCTGGCTCGTTCGCTTAGGGTCCTTAGCTTCCGAAGCAGTGTCCTTCTCGAGTCTGGCGCGGCCCGTGACGGCCTTGGCGTCTGGCGATATTTCCAGCACCAGCGTATTACCGCTGACCGTCGAGCGGTCTCGGGCATCGGCTCGAACGCTGATCTCGATTCTGGCCACCGCGCGTCCCGCCGTGCTGCCAGCACGCGACTGTCGAACTGTGATCGATTCGACCAGCGCGCTCTTGACGCTGTACGCGGGCGCAAGACGCGATGACTCGCCGCCCGGTAGATCGATGACGATCAGCCGGTCGGACGGTCTGAAGACCGTGTAGAGGGGTGGTGCGCTCGACTCGATCAGGATGCGCGTGAGCGATCCGTCGGTCTCGTGTTTGAGCGACACCAAAGCGAACGCCTCGACCCTTGCGCGTGCGGTCAATCCTGCAAACACGCTTACGCTGCTCACAAGCGCGAGCAGCATCAGTGATACGACAAGCCTCCTAGCGATCATAGCCATTGTTTCCCCTCTCATTATCGGACTGATTATAGTGCGATCCGTTGCCAAAACAAGACGACTCACTTCTTCTCCCCGGGCGTCTTTGTCACCGTGCGCTCCTGCGGGGACTGCTTTCCGTTGACTTCCTTATAGGACACTTCGCGAAACATCACCTTCGCCCCGCCTGTATCAGCGCCGTCGCCGCCGATGCGCATCACCTCGCCGTTGTAGACCTTCGCGCCGTTTCGCACGAAGAACATGGTGCCGGTCGGTCCCGCCCGCATGAATGCGCCGAACCCGCGATCGTCGCGAAACACGCCGGTGACATCAAGCTCGGCAACCAGGTATTGCGAGACCGGATCGGGCTCAGCCCCATCGCGTGCCCGCGCCTGATCAACCTTCTGTCTGAACTCCGCGCGGCGCTCATCCAAAGTCGGGTACCCGAGCATTCGAGTTTGCTGTAGTTTCCCGGCCGGGGTCTTCGGTTTGACAGTTCGCTTAAACGGATCCCGGCCCGACGATCTGTACGGCCGAATCGAATCGGCGGTCGGTCCGAGATATTCCTTACCTGTGGGCTGTTGAGGTTGAGGCGCGGCGTCCGCCTTTTGAGCCGGCTTATCCTGCGCTGAGACGATGACCGCCATAGTCAAAACAAACAGGATTTGTAATGTCATTCTCTTGATCGTTTTTGCTTTCATAGCATCCACTCCGCTATTTCGCCTTCGCCGCGGCCGCAGCCGGTGTAGCTGGCGGCGGCGTGGCGGGCTTCTTCATTGTCAGCTTCTCGAGGTTCTCAGGCGCGATGTAATAAGCCGTCACCACGAACGAGCCGTTTATCGATCTGCCCACCTCCTGCCCATGCTCCTCGGCCTGCTTGACCTCGACTTCGGTCACGCTCACGATGCGCGAATAGAATCCCAGCCGGGAGAAGAACTGGCCGAGCGAGTCGTACGAGCCGGTCACTTCGATCTGAATCGGCTGGGCGGTGTAGAAGTCAAGGGAAACCGCCTTCATGTGCACGAACCGTTTCAACTCAAGCTTCTGCTCGCGCAGAAAGTCTTTGATGTTGTCGTAGACGCTGGATATCTGAACCTGGTCTGGAAGCAGGTCGCGAAGCCTGTCAATCTCCTCGCGCTTCTCTTTGAGCGTCTGCTCGACGGCTGGAAGGTTCTGAACAATGATGCTGCCCTGCACGTTCTTAGCTTTGAGCTTTTCAGCCTTTTCCTTGATGCTGTCGGTGTCCTTGCGCGTGTTGCTGTACAGCATCAGATCGGTGCCCCAGATCAGCAAGGCGGTGAGCAACAGCAGCACCAACATCTGGTAGTACCACGCCATCCGGCTGAAGAAGTTGCCACTCTCTTCGGTGCCCTTCACTACAGTAGTCATCGTCGCTGCCATAAATCGTCTCCTTCACTTGCCCTGAGGCGCTGACGCCGGCTTGTCACCTTCCGCGCGCGGCTTGTTGTAGTCGCAGTCGATCGTGAACTGGAACACGCGGGCCACGTCCGCGGGCTCGCCCTTTTTGTCCGCATCCTTCGCCGCCTGATCCTTCTTGTCCGTGTCTTTCTTGTCCGTGTCTTTCTTGTCGGCGTCTTTCTTGTCGGTCCTGTCCAACACTTCGTCGATCTTTACCTCTTTCCCTTCGATCGAAAGCATCAGATTGCTGAACAGTCCGTTTGAGTATTCCAGCTGCTTGGAAAAATCCGCGATCACTTGCTGGTTGAGCGAGCTGCCGATGATCTGAAGGTGACTGCCCTTCTGCACGATGGCATCGAGGCGGAAGTCTGCCTGGCCGCTGGGCATTCGCTCGTTGATCGCCGATAGCATGGCGACCGGCCCTTTCTGCTCGGCTCGAAGCTGCTTGATGACCTTGATCCGTTCGTCGACCTGTTTCAACTCGGATTCCAACTCTTCCTTGCGCTTGATGTCTGCTTCAAGCCTCGCGGCTACTTCTTCTTCGCGCGTGAGCTCGACCTGCGCGGCTGCGTGAGCGTTATTGGTCCAAAGATGATCCACCCCGATCGCAATCAGCATAACGACAAGCGCACTGGCGAGCATGAAGAGCTGTTGTCCACGGCGGGCGGCGACTTTCGTCTTCTGCACCGCAACACGATGCTCGGCGGTACCTCCAAGTAGATTGACTCTGATCATTGCGTCACCTCCGCCACTCGGACCGCCAGCCCGACAGCCACGGCCATATTCGGTGAGAGCTCTCTCAAATACTCGTCATCGAACTTTTTCCCGTCGATTTTGATTGAGCGGAATGAGTCGAACCGTTCGACCGGCATCTGGAACTTGTCCGCCAGGTACTCGGTCAATTGATAAACCTTCGACGAGCCGCCGGCTATCAACATTCGGTCAATCGCAGGCGAGTCAACCGCGGTTGCGCGGAAGAAGTCCAGCGTGCGCTGAATCTCGAGCGCCAGCATCTCAGACACGCTCTGGATGGCCGGCTGTATCTGCTCCATTGATAGCTGCTGGTCCGGCGTCGCGCCGCGCTTAAGCGCTTCGGCCTGCTCGAATGTGAGGTTCAGTTCTTTTTGAAGAAGATCAGTGTACTGGTTCCCGCCCGCGGAGATGTCGCGGGTGAAGATCGAAGTCGCGCCGCGCACGACGTTAATCGTCATTACCGAAGCGCCGATGTCCAATAACGCTACTGTCTGATTGAAGGTGGGATTGTAGTTTACCTCATAAGCGTTCTGCAGCGCGAAGGCGTCGACGTCGACAATGACCGGCTGCCTGCCGGTCTGCGAGATCACCTGTGTGTACTGTGCGATCTTGTCGCGCTTGCAGGCGACCAGTAGAACGTCCATGTTCTGGCCCCCGGCGTCGTGACCTATGATTTCGTGGTAGAGGTTCACGTCGTTGATGTCGAAGGGTATGTACTGCTCGGCCTCCCAGTGAATCTGTTCGTCGAGCTCCTCTTCGGGCATCGATGGAAGCAATATCTTTTTGACAATGACTGCGTGCCCCGAAAGCGACGTGGCGACCTGATCCGTCTTTATGTTTTGCTCATTCCAGATTCGACTGATCGAGTCGCTTACGTGATTGAGGTCGATTATGTGTCCGTCAACGATTGTGTCGGATTGAAGATTCTGATGCGCTATGTGGACCAGCTCAAACCCGTTGCGCGTGTGCTTAAGCTCGACGGCCTTCAGCGCGCTGGAACCAATGT
The DNA here is from genome assembly GCA_035576605.1 of Blastocatellia bacterium. Classification (GTDB taxonomy): domain Bacteria; phylum Acidobacteriota; class Blastocatellia; order UBA7656; family UBA7656; genus Onstottus_A. The sequence continues at coordinate 5,285 of DATLWF010000764.1, forward strand.
CGAGTCCAACAACGCTCTTCTTCTTTTTGCCTAGCATGTGTGTCCCCCGGGGAAGGTGCTCGACTTGTTCGCGATTTCGAACCAGCGATTGAGGCGGCCAGGCGAATCATCTCGCGGTCGTAGATCGCATCGAAGGGGCAGAACGGATTTGGGGACGAGGAAAAACCTGGAGGACTTTCGAGGGGCGGAGCGCCGAACGATCAAACGATCCCAAAGCCGGGATCACGTCTCTACAATCTCTCAATTATCAGATGGTGCTTCGCGACGCGCCATTTCTAACACTCGTCCATGATGAAGTCAATAATTAATTTCTTCGAGTTCTTTTCGCGGCTCGAAATCATCCGTTCAGGCTGCGATGCCGTTGGCTGGTATGTGCATATTGTCGGACATCGGCGTTGATTTTTGGGCAGGGTCTCGATCCTGTTGCGTCGAACAAACCATCTGTCGCCTGAGAAGACATCTTGTCTTTGTCGCCGCGGCCGTAAAAGATCGGCTGACTCCAGAGAACATATCGATTATAGTCCTCGTATTCCTCTGGAACATAAGACAGGAGTTAACTCGATGTTCTGTCCGCAATGCGGCGCGAATCAAAGCGACGAGTTGAAGTTCTGCAAATTATGCGGAGCGAATCTGTACGCCGTACGTCAGGTTGTCGCTACACGCGAGACGGGCGAGAAATTCGATTGGAGCAAGACCTGGGTCGCCGAGATGTTCCTTTCCGACGGGGAACGCAGGAGACGCAAAAAAGAAGAGCTGGAGCGCCTCCGTGGGACGTCTCAGGAGATTCAGGTGGACGGCCGTCCCGTTACCGTTTGGGATGTTGAGCTTGAGAAACTGCGCGGGACCACTCCCGAGATACAGCGCTCCAGGGAAATCAAAGGTGGTGTCATCACCGGGAGCGTCGGCATCGGGTTGGCGATTTTTCTCTACGTGTTTATGCAAGGCATCATTCTGAGCGGCGATGTCGCGCCGGATGCGGTGGAGATCCTCCGCCGTCTGTGGGTTGTCGGTGTGATCCCTCTATGCATTGGGATCGCGCTTGTTTTTAACGGCCTGGTGGTGGGCAAAAAACTTGTTCGCAGCGCTGATCAGGGTTTTACGAGCCCTGGAGTTTTGGAGAAGGAGAAGGATCCTCATTTCCCGCCATCCGCGGACACTGCCGGACTTAATCCTCCCAATTTTAGCGTAACCGAAGAAACCACTAGACAGTTGAGAGGCCCTGACCAAAATGAACGATAGACATTAGTTCAGTATAAATGCTGACCATCGAGGCGATGTCCTCCACTATTCCTGTCGGCAACACACCATGCCCGCGCCGCCGGTTGCCACTCGTTGACTCACCCTATATGATTTTTAGAAGGACCTTTGAAACAGAGCTGAAAAAGTATGACCGCACTATTGAATAAAGTTGCCGCTAAAGTCTTTGGCACAGCGAATGAACGTTTGCTCAAACGCCTATGGCCCATCGTCAGTGAGATCAACGCGCTCGAAGCTGAGATGAAGGGTTTGTCGGACGAGCAGCTTCGCGAGAAGACCACAAAGTTCCGCGAGCACGTTGAAAAACGCATGGCCGGCGCTGAACTGACCGGCGGAACGGCGGACGAGCAAAAGAAAGCGTTACGGGCGGCGCTCGATGAGGTCCTCGATGAAATATTGGTCGAGGCGTTTGCCGTGGTACGGGAGGCTTCGCGGCGCGCGACCGGCATGCGCCACTTCGACGTTCAGCTGATCGGCGGAATGGTGCTTCATCGCGGGATCATCGCCGAGATGAAGACCGGCGAAGGCAAGACGCTGGTCGCAACTCTGCCGGCGTATTTGAATGCAATCACCGGCCGCGGAGTGCACGTAGTCACCGTCAACGACTACCTCGCAAAACGCGACACCGAATGGATGGGTAAGATATATCGCTTCCTTGGCCTCACCGTAGGATGCATCCAGCACGACATGGACGACCTGGAACGACAGGAAGCTTATCGCGCGGACATCACTTACGGGACCAATAATGAGTTCGGCTTCGACTACCTCCGCGACAACATGAAGTTCGAGCCCTCGGCGATGACGCAGCGCGGACACTACTACGCAATAGTGGACGAAGTCGACTCGATCCTGATCGACGAAGCGCGAACACCGCTGATCATATCGGGCGCCTCGGAAGATTCGACTGATAAGTACTACGTCGCCAATGACTGCATGATCAAGCTCAAAGAGGAGCAGCAGAAACGCATTGCGGAGATCCGCAGGACCGACGGCGATATCGATCTCAAGCAGGACCCTCGGCTGCTTTATCACGTCGATGAGAAACAGCACAGCGCCACGCTCACCGAAGAGGGAGTAGAAGAGGCCGAGCGAAAGACCGGCGTGGACAATCTCTACGACCCGGCAAATATGGAACTGCTGCACTGCATCGAGCAGTCGCTCAAAGCGCATTCGCTTTATCACCTGGACAAGCAGTACATCGTCAAGGACGGCGAGGTCATCATCGTCGACGAGTTCACCGGACGCGTCATGCCCGGCCGCCGCTGGAGCGATGGCCTGCACCAGGGCGTCGAGGCTAAAGAGAACGTCAAGATTGAAGCCGAGAACCAGACGCTTGCGACGATCACTCTTCAAAACTACTTTCGAATGTACGCGAAGCTCGCGGGTATGACCGGTACCGCGGAGACCGAGGCTTCCGAGTTCGCCAACATCTATAAGCTGGACGTCGCCGTCATGCCGACCAACCAGCCGATGGTCCGCAAGGACTACTCCGATGTTATATATCGCACCGAGCGGGAGAAGTTTGACGCGGTTGTTGGCGAAATAAAAGAGCTTCACGAGAAGGGCCAGCCGGTGCTGGTAGGCACCGTGTCGGTCGAGAATTCTGAAGCGCTGGCCGCCCGGCTCAAGAAGGCTCGTGTGCCGCACAACGTCTTGAACGCCAAACCCGAACACGCGGCCCGCGAGGCCGACATCGTGGCGCAAGCCGGCCGCAAGGGCCAGGTCACGATCGCAACGAACATGGCCGGGCGCGGCACCGACATCCTGCTCGGCGGCAACGCGGAGTTCCTGGCTAAGCAGTATCTGAGGGAGAAAGAGATCAACCCCGATGAAGCCAACGAGCGCCAGTGGAGTGACGCACTCGCTCGAGCCAAGCAAACAACCGATGCCGAGCACCAGGAGGTTGTCGGCGTCGGCGGGCTTCACATTCTGGGCACCGAGCGTCACGAGTCCCGGCGCATAGACAATCAGCTTCGCGGCCGTTCCGGGCGCCAGGGCGATCCCGGCTCTTCACGGTTTTTCCTGTCACTTGAAGACGACCTGATGCGAATATTCGGCGGCGAGCGCATCAAGGGCCTGATGCTGCGACTGGGCATGGAAGAAGGCGTGCCAATCGAATCGCGGCTCGTGTCGAAACGAATAGAAGCCGCGCAGAAGTCCGTCGAGGGACACAACTTCTCAATCCGCAAACACCTGCTCGAATACGACGACGTGATGAATAAACAGCGCGAGACCGTTTATGGCCTGCGTCGTGACCTTTTGATTGGGTTTGAAGGCGACACGCCTGAAGAGCAAAGCACGAATCAGCGCGAATACATTCTCGGCATTGCCCAGGACAACTTCGAGGGCTTGATCGATCAGTACATGCCGAAAGAGCAGCGCGCGGATGAGTGGGACATCGTAGGATTAAAGGAACAGCTTAGGTTGAACTTCGGCTTCGACGCGGACGGCGAACATCTGGACCTGGCGGAGATGGGGCCCGAAGAAGCTCGCGCGGTGATCTGGCCGAAGATTGAAGAGAAGTACCGGGAGAAAGAAGTCCAGTTGGGAGTCGAGGCGCTGCGCAACCTCGAGCGTTACATCATGCTCAACATCGTCGATGCGCAATGGAAGGACCACCTGCTGGCGCTCGACCACTTGAAAGAAGGCATCGGCCTGCGCGGCTACGGCCAGAAGGATCCACTGGTGGAGTACAAGCGCGAGTCCTTCTACTTGTTCCAGGCTATGCTGGAGCGCATCGACACTGAGACGATTCGATACCTGTTCAACTTCCAGGTCCAGGTTACCGCACCCGTCGAGCAGCAGTTGCTGGAGCGCCGCCGCCGCCAGCGCCGCGGGCGGGTGGCTTTCACGAAAGCCAACGAAACCGCTTTCGCCGGAGGCGAGGAGGAAGCGGCTAAACCGGTTCGCAACAAGGGTCCTCGCGTCGGCCGCAACGATCCATGCCCCTGCGGCAGCGGCAAGAAATATAAGAAATGCTGCGGCGCGTGATTTTAATCAAAGCGAGATAACCGGGCTGACAGGCGAATAAAAGACTCCTCGTCTTGTGTAAGGTTGATGACCTACTTGCTCTCTCAATACTGCGACGCACGACCTTAACAGCACGGGCCTGGGATGCTTCGGCGCGTTCTCACTGTGCGACCGTCGCCGCAATGCGGCGCGGATCCAACCGCCACACTGTGCCGGCGCGGAGATTCGAGAGCCACACGGAACCAAGGCCAACCCGGATCGCGTCGCCGCCTTCACCGGCGAATTGCTGCACGACTTTGTCCACAGCGGGATCGATCCGAGAGATCGGAAACTCGAACGACGTAACCCACACTGAACCTTCGCCGAATGCGATCTCTCCACCCGGGCCCGGCACACCGACATCGATCGTCGCCACAACCTTGTTCGTCTTCGGGTCCACTTTCGACACATCGCCGTTAGTCTGATTCAGCGTCCAAATGAATCCCCCGCCGATAGTCAGGAAGCGCGGGGCCTTACCGACCGGAATCGTCTCGACCACCAGATTCGTATCCGGGTTGATTCGCGTCAACACATGAGTCTCGCTCCCTGTAACCCAAACCGCCCCTTCTCCAAAGGCTAGCGCGAATGAGCCCGGCGGAACCTGGATTTCTGCGACCACTTTATTTGTCGCCGGATCAATTCGCGCCAGGGTCCCCTTTTTGTCGGTGACGAGCCAGATGCTGCCGGCGCCCTCTGCCAATCCGCCTTCAGAATCGCCAATTCCGATCGGGATGGTAGCGGTCACCTTTCCTTCTTTGAGATCCACGCGCGCGAGCGCCTGATCGCCGCAAAGAGGAACCCATAAACTCCCGAAGCCGGTCGCCAGCCCGGAGCAGGGTTTGTTCCCGACAGGTACCATCGCGATCACTTTGTTGGATTTTGGATCGAGCCTTGCCACCGTGTTCTTCGGGTAGTTGGAAACCCAGACGGATTCGTCTATAGCGATCCAGTCCGGCGCGCCGGGCACCTCAAACACGGCCTCCGGCTTGAGCGCCGTGACCGCGACCCGCACACCTGGAGTTTTTACGCCAGGTCTGGGTGGACGTGCAGGCTTGGGGGCCTGCGAAAGGAAAGACAGAAGAATCGGAACAAGGATAAGTATTCGTATCATGGTTCGGCATCTTAGCAAAAACCCGGGTGATTTCGATACCGCGAGCGGTTGCGATCGAACGCGTCGCCAGTCTTCTTAGCGTCTTTGCGGATCTTGACGTCTTGGCGCGAAACCTGTGGTGCCAACAGGTTGTTTCGCGCGAATACGCAAAGATCCGTAAAGACGCAGATTGCGACGTCCGATTGCTCATGTGCCGTTCCTGCGCTAGAGTTTCCCGGCAACCGGAGTGGTTCGCAGAGTCTGAACGCCAGAAAGAAGGCCTGTTGAAAGTGCTTATCCATCGAGGCTCTATGAAGTATCAGCGTTTCGTGCTCGGTCTCGCGCTTTTGGGTGTTGCCGCCTGGCCTGTGTGGTCTCAAAACAAGGATGATTTTTTCGAGACCAGGGTCCGGCCGATCCTCGCCACCGAATGTTTTTCCTGTCATACCGATTCGGAATCAGGCGGTCTGCGTCTGGATTCCCGCGAGGCCATGCTGAAGGGCGGCCAATCGGGCCCGGCAATAGTACCAGGAGATCCCGACAACAGCCTTATCGTGATTGCGGTTCGACAGGCCGGAGCATTGAAGATGCCGAAGGGCGGCAAACTCACGCCGGATCAAATTGAAGCGATTGCGCAATGGATTCGGACAGGCGCCGTCTGGCCGGCTACCGGCAAGCCTCTGGTTGCTGCGAAGGGTGAACTGATCGATCCGGCGCGGCGCGCATTCTGGTCCTTTCAGCCGTTGCATCCGGCTTCGGCGCCCACCGTCAAAACCAACCGTTGGCCGAAGACTGAAATTGATCGCTTCATTCTGTCTCGATTGGAGAAAGAAGGACTCGCGCCGGTCGGGCCTGCGGATCGGCGCACGCTGTTGCGACGCGCGACGCTTGATCTGACTGGCATTCCACCGACGTCGGAAGAGGTTGAGGCGTTCGAGAATGACAAGGCGCCGGATGCTTTCGCCAGAGTGGTAGATCGCCTGCTCGCCTCCCCGCAGTACGGGGAACGCTGGGGACGCCTTTGGCTCGACGTGGCGCGTTATGGCGAAGACGACTATCGAAGCCTTGATCCGATGGGGCGCGGATTCGCGCCTTATCCCCATGCTTACTTGTATCGCGACTGGGTGGTAAGAGCCTTTAATGATGATCTACCCTACGACCAGTTTGTGCGCGCGCAATTGGCCGGGGATCAGATGGAGGAGAAATCCAGGGTGAGGACGTTGCCGGCCCTTGGATTTCTCGGTCAGGGGCCGTGGTTCTACGACAATGGCGCCGTCGAGGTGACGCGGGCTGACGAGCGCCACGACCGCATTGATGTCGTGAGTCGCGGGTTTCTGGGACTGACTGTGGGTTGTGCGCGCTGCCACGATCACAAGTACGATCCGATTCCGACCAGGGACTACTATGCGATGGCCGGAGTCTTCGCCAGCACGACCTATAAAGAATATCCGCAGGCGCCGCAGAGTATTGTGGATCAGTATACAGAACTTGAAAAAAAATTGAAGAACAAGGAGAAATCGCTTGGGGAGTTTCTCCAGACCGAAGGGAAACAACTGTCGGAGAGCCTGACGCTGCAAACCTCGAAATATATGCAGGCCGTTTGGCGTGTGGGAGGCGAACCCAGGGAGGATCTCAACGATGTCATTGAGAAGAACAAACTCGATTACGAATTGATGCAGCGCTGGATTCGGTTTCTCGCTCGACCTCCACGTTACTACCCTTACTTGAAGGATTGGCAGGCGATGATGCAAAAAGGCGGGACGGCGGCGGAGGCCAAAAAACTGGCGGATGAATTCCAGACCCTGCTGCTGGATGTGCTCTTCGAACGCAGGGACTTGAAAGAACAGAACGACATCATCATCGCCAAATCGCTTTCAGGAACGAAGCCGAAGGAGCCTTTATTCAAGCCGAACGAGTTTGTGACCAACGACGACTTCTGTCCAAGCTGCAGTGTTGAGACAAAAGCGATGCCCCTGGAGCGAACCAATCTCTGGATGGACGTTTTTGTCCGCGATCTTGACGATCCCATGCTCCCGGGAGTGATACAAAAATTCAAACCGGGACTGCTGGCGTTTAGGGGATGGGGGTTGGAGCGGCAGTTGAGCGCCGAGCGACGGGCTTATCTGATCGCGTTGCGAGAGGACATCGAGAGTTTCAGGAAAGCGATGCCCGCCCCATATCCGTATGTGCATGGGGTTGCGGATCGCGAGAAGCCGGTGGATCTACCCGTCAGCCTTCGCGGCAATCCGAATAATCTGGGCGAGGTTGTTCCACGCGGTTTCCTGTCGGTACTCTCGCAGGACAGCCGATTGTGCTTCAGCAAGGGGAGCGGACGCCTGGAACTGGCGGACGCAATTCTGCGACAGCCGCTGTCGATGCGCGTTATCGTGAATCGCATTTGGAAATGGCATTTTGGATCGGGAATTGTGGAGACTCCCAGCAATTTCGGTTTCAACGGCGAACGTCCCGTTCATCCGGAATTGCTCGAATACCTGGCCGATTTTTTTATGCGGAACCGGATGTCGATCAAGAAGCTGCACCGCGAGATCATGCTCAGCTCCGTGTACCAACTCAGCAACGAATTCAGCCAGGCGAATTACGATAAGGACTCAGCGAATCGACTCTACTGGCGGGCCAATCGGCGGCGGATGGACGTCGAACAAATTCGCGATTCGCTGCTGGCCGCTTCCGCTGCGCTCGACAAGAAAATGGGCGGGCCATCGGAGGCATTGACGCCGCAGTCCACGCGACGAACTTTGTATGGAAAAGTGAGCCGCTACAAATTGGATGACTTCCTCCAGCTCTTTGATTTCCCCAGTCCCAACATTTCAGCCGAGCAGCGCTATGCGACGAACGTACCTTTGCAGCGTTTGTTTTTCATGAACAGCGATTTTGTGCAACAACAGGCCGAACTCCTCGTCCAGCGAATAGAATCCGAACCCACCGTGGAGGCGCGCATACAAAAAGCCTACCGACTTGTGTTCGGGCGCGCGGCGACGGCCGAAGAAGTACGGCTCGGCCTCGACTATCTCCGAAACGAGCCGCTGAAAGAATACGAAGAGCGGAAGAAAGCGGCAGAGGAGAAGGAAAAGAAGAAGGCGGAAAAGAAAGAAATGACCGACAAGCCCGGGGAGACTGCGCCCGTTGCGCCGAGCATGGCGGATGTGCCGGACGCTACAGCGATGGATCCGAACGGGATGATGGCGGGCGTCGTGCCGGGCGTCGGCAAAACCGATTCGAAGAAACCGCTGCTGCCGGTCACTCACTGGGGACGTTACGTCAAGATACTGCTCAGCTCGACCGAATTCATGTTCATCAATTGAAAAACACTTCCAGGGGAAACACGATGACACATAAAGAACCCAGGCCGATCACCCGTCGTGAAGCGCTCTGCCGAATGGGCAGCGGATTCGGAATGATGGCCTTTGCGGGCATGGTGGGAGACTCACTGGCCCGCGCGCAAACGGGAGCTTCCGGCCAGTCCGCCAAGTGGCCTAAAGGCGGAGTACACCACGCCGCGCGCGCAAAGCATGTCATCTTCCTGTACATGAATGGTGGACTTTCACAGGTGGACAGCTTCGATCCCAAGCCAATGCTCGACAAATATCACGGCCAGCCGCTGCCCGGCGGGGCTATTGCGACCGAGCGAAAGACCGGCGCGCTGCTTCGCTCGCCGTACACATTCAAGAAGTACGGCCAATGCGG
>DATLWF010000765.1:0-6897 GCA_035576605.1 Blastocatellia bacterium
CAAGCTGTACGGAGTTCAGTTTCATCCCGAGGTCGCGCACACGCCGCAAGGGAAAGAAATCCTCCGCAACTTTCTGGTCAACGTGTGTCACTTGCGCTGCGATTGGACGATGTCGTCGTTCATCGAGACTACCGTCGAAGACATCAAGCGGCGAGTTGGCGACCTCCGCGCCGTCTGCGGGTTGTCAGGTGGAGTCGACTCATCGGTCGCGGCGGCGCTTGTTGCAAGAGCGGTCGGCGATCGTCAGACATGCATCTTCGTAGATACGGGGCTGCTTCGTAAGAACGAATTTGAAGAGGTGCTCGAAGCTTACCGCGAGATGGACCTCAACGTGATTGGTGTCGCCGCGGGCGAGCGCTTCTTGACCAAGCTGGCCGGCGTGATCGACCCCGAGCGTAAGCGCAAGATCATCGGCAACGAGTTCATCGAAATATTCCAGGAGGAAGCCAGAAAGCTCGGCCACGAAGACTTTTTGGTTCAGGGCACGCTCTATCCCGACGTGATTGAATCGGTATCGGTCAAAGGCCCGTCGGCAGTTATCAAATCTCATCACAACGTGGGTGGCTTGCCTGAGAAGATGAACTTGAGACTGATCGAACCTCTGCGCGAGCTCTTTAAGGACGAAGTGCGAAGAGTCGGCCGCGAGATGGGTTTGCCTGAGGAGATCATCAGCCGCCAGCCATTTCCGGGACCTGGCCTCGCGGTTCGCATACTCGGCGAGGTGACCGCCGATCGCGTGGCGTTGTTGCAGGAAGCTGACTCGATTGTCATCGAAGAGATTCGCCGAGCGGACCACTACGACAAGGTCTGGCAGTCGTTCGCGGTGTTGTTGCCGATATCGACTGTCGGGGTGATGGGAGATATGCGGACTTATGACAACGCGATCGCGCTTCGGGTGGTCGAGTCGCTCGACGGGATGACCGCAGATTGGGCGCGCCTTCCCTATGAGGTGCTACAGCGAATCTCGTCTCGAATTGTGAGCGAGGTGCGCGGTGTCAATCGAGTGGTGTACGACATCAGCTCGAAACCGCCTTCTACGATTGAATGGGAATAGAAATCCCTGGGAGCGCTGGCATCCTGCCTGGTGGCTAGGGCCGCAGCCGAGCAAAAAGCAGGCAAGGATGCCTGCGCTCCCAGGGGAAGTCTGCTTGAACCAGCGGTCAATCCTCTGCGAGCTTACGAACCAAACAAACAGCTTTCATCGGGTGACGATCAAGCACGGTGAAGTGAGCCGCAAAGTCCGGCGGTTCAACTCCATCGCGAAGATCTACAACCGCCATCTCACCGCCCTGGATCCGCTCCGAAGAGCCAAACACCCGATAGCGAGACGAGCGTGTGGCCATCATCTTGATGTCAAGATCCCTTGATGCTTCAGCTTCGCGCAGGCTGAAGACCTTCATTCGAGTCCCCCGTCAAGCATTTCAACCAACCTCGGAATATCCGTCAAGTCATCGGTCACGAAGTCGGCGATCGTCGTTTCGCCTTCTTCCATCGGCGTGATACCTGTGAATCGTATGGCATGGTAACCTGCTTGCCTGGCGCCCACGATGTCCGTCCGTTCGAGATCGCCGACGTGCACCATTGCTCCAGGCTCCGCTGAAAGCGATCGGGCCGTGCGCTCGAAGACTTCAATGTGAGGCTTCGCGCGGCCCGCTTCATCCGAGAAGACCAACGAGTCGAACGCGTCGAGCAGATCGTTGTCCGCGAGCACCCTCTTCAACACACGGCCCGGCGAGAACCCGACATCTGAGATGATCCCCAGTCGATAGCGCTTCGCCAGAATGCGGAGCGTCTCGCGCGCGCCGGGAACAAGCACCGGCGGATGCTCGAGTATTCCCTCTTCGAACCGAGCAACGATTGTCGCAAGCACCGCTTCAGATACTGCGATATCAAGATGGTTCAGAATAGCGCTCACGCGTTCGGTAGCCGGCAGCGTTCGGTGCTCCTCTTGCCAGACTCGCTGGTGGCTCTCGGCCTCGATCGAGCAAGCGCGCGCAAGATCGGTCTCAAAACGAATGTCGTGTTGAGAGAACAGGCCGGCGAGCAAGGTTCGCCTTCGATGTTGGTATAGCCGAAACGCTCCCGGCTGTTCAGTGAACAACGTGTGCCAGAAATCAAATGAGATCGCCTTGATAGCCAATCGCGAAGTTCCCCTTCCCTTCTTGTCGGATTGTGTTAAGACTGCAAACCTATTCTAATGAGAGACGAGCCAAACGAACAACGTCGAGGGCATCGATGAGCCACGATCAAGCCGTCGCATTTCAATCCGAGCTCCAAACAGCGATCGCGAGCTTTGGGATCGAGACGTTAACAAAAGATCAAATGACTCAGTTGGTAAGACATTATGCAATGCTTTGCCGATGGAATCGGCGACTGAACCTGACCCGGATCACTGAGCCGCGGGCAGCAGCCAACCTTCACTATGCCGAGTCTCTGTTTGGAGCGCGCTTCATCGCCGCCGAGCTTACGCTGCTCGATATAGGCAGCGGCGCAGGATTCCCCGCTATCCCGCTCGCAGTCGCGAGGCCGGATGTTCAAGTAACCGCGCTCGAAGCGAATCAAAAGAAGTCACTCTTCCTGAGAGAAGCGAAAGACGAATTGGGGTTGGCTAATTTTAGAGTCGTGACCTCGAGGCTGGAAGGATTCGACTGGGGCGGTTACGAGCTTCTCACTAGCCGCGCGCTCGACCGCGCCGAAGCCATTTTGCCATCAGTCATCGAACGCCTCAGGCCGAATCAAAAGCTGATGCTTTATTGTGCGCGTGAGCTGATGGCAAAGATCGAAGGACAGGTGAAATACAAGATCGACACCCATCCGATCCCGAACAGCGAAGCACGCATCGTAGCGATCTTCTCTCCAGGGAATAGACCGCGGATCTGATGGGTTCACGCTGATCTGATTTGCGGCGATCCGTTGAATCCGCTCGATCCGTGGTCAATTCCGAGTCACTTCGACGCGGCGACGTCCATCACCGCCCAGTAGATGAACTCGACAAATTTGCCGAGTCCCTCGACTGAGATCCTCTCGTCATTGCCGTGCACGCTTGCTCGTTCGCGGTCACCCGCGACGCTTCCCAGACCGTACGCCTGCACACCCTTCGCTCGAAGTTGCGCTGAGTCGGTCGCGCCAGTCAGCATAAGCGGCAACGTCAGCACACCTGGAAACATTTTCGCCTGCGCGCTTTCGAGTGCGCGGAACATATCTGTTTCGAGCTTCGACGGCGGCGTTGCGGGCCGTCCGCGAGCCGGCGGAGGAACCACCTCGACCGCCGGGTCGTTGATCAGTTTGCGCAGGGTCTCGGCGAGCGCGTCTATGTCTTCATCCGGCACTGCCCGCACGTCGAGCGTCGCTTCGGCGTCGCCGGGAATGACGTTGCTGCGAAAGCCGCCCTTTATGATCGTTGGAACGATCGAGGTCCGCAGCATCGAATTGTAAGTCCCGTTGCCGGTGCGAATCTTCTCCTGAATCATCCCGCTGTTGGCCGGGTCTTCGAGATGCGAATAGAGATAGGCTTCGTCCGCCGGGCTGATCTTTGCAAGCCGCGAGAAGAACGCTCGCGTGGTTTCGTTCAAGCGCATCGGCGCCTGCCAGTTGCCGACTCTTGCGACCGCGGCCGCGAGATGGGTGATCGCATTGTCCGGTCTCGGAACTGAGCCATGTCCGCTGGTGCCTCGCGCCACCAGCTTAAATCCGCGGGGTACTTTTTCGGTAGTTGCTACGCCGACGTACTTCACTTTGCCGTTAGGCGCGTAAATCATACCGCCTTCGTTGAGCGCGTATTCGCAGTCGATCTTGTCCCAGTGCTGCTGGACCATGAAATCGATTCCAACGCTCGAAGTGCCCTCTTCGCCCGCCTCGGCGAGAAAGATGACATCGCGATCGAGCGGCACCTTCAGCCGGTGAAGCAGCAGAAACACTTCGAGGCACGCGCTCGCCATGCCTTTATCGTCGGAGGAACCGCGCCCATAAAGGTATCCGTCTTTGACGAGGCCGCCGAAAGGATCGACCGTCCATTTCTCGCGCTCGACGCCGACGACGTCTATGTGACCCATCAGCAAAACAGGTCTCTTTTTGCCGCTGCCCTTGAGCCGAGCGACGATGTTGCCGCGGCCAGGTTCCATTTCGAATATCTCGGACGCGATGCCGTCGCGGTCGAGAATGGATTTCAGGTACTCGGCTCCCTTAGTCTCGTTCCCGGGTGGGTTGCTGGTGTCGATGCGCACGAAGCCCGAAAGGGTTTTGACGACCTCGTCGCGGGCCGCGGCGAAGTCGGGCGCTGCGGGTTTGTCGAGCGCTCCAGCAAGCGAGCCTGCGGCTAACAGCGCGAGCACCGCGCCCAGAGCCAGTGCGGTTCGGGGTAATCGTTGACGCATTCCGTTTCCTCTTGTTCAAGCTTGAGAAGTTCGTAGTTCGGCCTTCAGGCGGAAGTTTGTGTCAGTTTCGGGTAACAGTTGATTCTACAAACTTCCGCCTGAGGCCGGACTACGAACTCCGCTGCGTTTAAACGTGTCGTTGCTATCTAATCTCTCGAAAGCGAGGCCGTAGCTTATCAACCGATCGCGCGGGGTCGCAAGCGACCAAAAGTTTTCAGTTGAGGCGCAATCGGTCAAAACAAGCCAATGCGGCGACGAATTAGAGTCAAACTGAGATTGTTGCTTGAAGCGATGCCTCAAGCGTAATCCGGGAAGTTGTTTAGTGCGAACGCGTTTGAGCTTGGGCACTTTTTGGCACGGACCGTGCACTTAGTCACACCGGAAGCTTGAGACGCCTGTTGGTGTTCTCTTGGGGCCACCATACGCAGCGCTGGATTAACTGGCGCGAGCGAAGTTTGAGCCATTTTTCAGTCGCCGATCCGGGCCGCACAGCCGGAACGGCCGATGGCTTCGACGGCTGCACGCGCAATTTAAAACCGAGTCAGAACCCTCTCTACGGCTTCTGGCGTTGACGTATGGTGGCTCGCTTTCTAAGAAGGAAAAAGTAAAAAGGCAAAAGGCAAAACTAGGGACGGAAGTGCCCGCACATTTCATTTGGCAGGCGCTCTTCTGGCGGAAACTACAATTGATCCGATTATCCGCATCAACTGCTCCGCCTCATCCCGCAGCTCAGAAATCCTCGATTCAGGCAAGACCTTCGAAGCGACCAACAGACGAAGCCAATAGTGAGTTTCGCGAGCCTCCTTCCGAGCGATGGCATTCTTGCTGATGAAGTCAGCTCTACTCTGTCCAGCTTGTGCTTCTTCCACGTTGGCTCCTACTGAGGTCCCAGCCTTCAGCAGCTGATTAGCAAGTGTCCTGCTTACGCCGGGCTTCCCGAACAAGTGATTGCATAGTCTCACTATGCGAACAGCAAAATCGAATGTCCGTTTGCAAATATCAACCGGACGATCATCGGCTCTTATCTTCTTCATCACCCTCATCCTCCTCTCTAGTTTGGACCCGCCTTTCTTGCTTTTGCCTTTTTCCTTTTTACTTTTTACTTTTTCCTTTCTATCCTCTCCAAGCCATCGATGTACGGCCGCAGCGCTTGCGGGATTACTACCGACCCATCAGCCTGCTGATAGTTCTCGAGCAATGCCAGCCACAGCCGTCCAATGGCGAGCCCCGACCCATTAAGTGTGTGGGCGAATTCCGGCTTCGACTTTTGTTCGCGGCGAAATCGGATGCCTGCACGCCTCGCCTGAAACGCTTCGCAGTTCGAACACGACGAGATCTCTCGATAGGTGTTCTGGCTTGGCAGCCAGACTTCGATGTCATAAGTCTTGGCGGACGAGAAGCCAAGGTCGCCGCTTGCCAGCGCCACTCTGCGATAAGCCAGCCCAAGCTCTTCAAGCACCGCTTCAGCGTCATGCGTCAAGGACTCCAGCTCATCGTACGAGTCCTCGGGCCGAGTGATCTTCACAAGCTCGACTTTGTCGAACTGATGTTGGCGAATCAACCCGCGAGTGTCCTTGCCGTGGCTTCCGGCTTCGGACCTGAAGCACGGCGTGTACGCGGTCATCTTGATCGGCAGGCGCGCGCCGTCGAGGATTTCGTCCGCGTAGATGTTCGTCAGCGGAACTTCGGCGGTCGGGATCAAATACAGTCCACGGTCGTCGGTGAGCTTGAACAGATCAGCTTCGAACTTGGGCAGCTGACCGGTGCCAAACAGTGTGTTCGCGGTCACGATAAACGGCGGCAACACTTCCTGGTAACCGTGCCGCTTCGTTTGCAGCTCGAGACAGAAGTTTATAAGCGCTCGTTCGAGGCGCGCGCCCAAACCAGTGAGAATCGCAAAGCGCGCGCCCGAAATCTTCGCCGCGCGTTCAAGATCCAATATGCCGAGCGCCGTGCCCAGATCGACATGGTCTCGAGGCTCGAAATCGAAAACCGTGGGAGTTCCCCATCGAGTGATTTCCTCATTGGCCGATTCATCCTGTCCGACCGGCACGCTATCGTGAGGGAGGTTCGGCAGTCCGATCATCAGATCGTTCAGGACGTTCTTGATCGCGTTTAGCGCGGTCTCGCGTTCCGCAATCTCCTCCCCTATCCTGCGAACTTCCTGGCGGCGGGACTCCGCGTCGTCCTTTTTGCCGGCCTTCATCAGTGCGCCGATTTCCTGGCTCTCTCGATTGCGCACCGCCTTCAGCTCATCAACCTTACGAATATTCGATCGTCTTTCAGCCTCGAGATGGCTAAAGCGATCAAGCACCTCAGTGGAAAAGCCCCGGGTCTGTAGTTTCGTCGTCACAAGATCAAGGTTGTCGCGCACAAAATTAATATCGAGCATAAGTAACAGTCACCTTTCATGGCTGAATAACAAGACGAGAGCGTAAGCCGCGCTCAACGAGAGTGTCAACTGAGCGTGTCGCCAACAGAAGCCTGAATGTTTGAGAAGCAGGTAGCTGCTGAACGTTCAGCT
>DATLWF010000766.1:0-8798 GCA_035576605.1 Blastocatellia bacterium
AGGTGCACTGATAATTTGATTCACAGAAATCACGAGGCCGGGAGTTAGCGCTTAGCTTCCGGCCGTCCTCGCCTCAGGTGGATCCGCGATCGCGCGTTCTCACAGAATTTACACTCCAAGAGTCTCGATCACAAGAATCGAGATCCCTTCGTAAACATCAAACAGTGTCTGTGCTCGTCCTTCAAACTCGAGCCTCAAGCATAAATTGCGTCTGGGCCCGCGACCACGTTATAGCGAGATAGCGACTACGACTCACGGCTACGTGAGTACAGCGTTGTCAGAACCGCTCTCTGCCATTATCAACAAAGCGACGTGAACCGCAGGCATCAAATAGACCGAACTAGTTCCTTTAGCTTGACCGGACGTTGGATTAAGCGTTTGCCCACCGGTCCAGGTATTCGTCGGTTTAGGAGCGTTCCTGCGTCGCCTGAACCAGGCAGCGGGCAAATTCCAGGAGTTGCTTAAGTCTTGCCTGCTCAGGCAATTGCCTCATCACAACCCGTCTCACAGTAATCGTTACTCTCTCGATTTCGACGCATTCTAAGGCTTGTGGTTAGGTTGTAGACCCTGTGGCACGGCTATTGACAATCAGATCGCCGAGCGGGGTTCAGAAGGCATAAATCACAATTATGGGCAAAGCAACGAAAACGATAAAAGCGCCTATCACCGAAGGCTTTCTTCTTTCAGACATCCGTCCTCGTACTGCCTCAGCATTCGGGAAGCTAGGAGCAAACAGCGCGAGAGCCACAAAGAGCGTTCTTGCGCTCCTAACGGCAGCATTCCTGGTGTCCTCTTTTTTGCCGGGGTCTTCATCGGGGGTGCGGTCCGTTCTCGCCGATTCACACTCGCAGAGCCGTAGGGTCTCGACGGACCTGGCGGAAGCAGTCAGTAATTCTCCTTATGGCGTGGTTCGAGTGATCGTGGACACGAAGTCCTCAGCGAACAGCACCGCCTACAGCCACTTGATAGGAAGGATCGGTGATTTGGGCGGAATAGTATTCAGAAGCCTGAATAGCGGGAAGACGGCAGCGGTTGAGATTCCTGCGAGCGCGATATCCGCCTTAGCCGACGATAACGCAGTCAAATACATCTCCCTCGATCGCGCCACACAGGTAACCGGGCACCTTGAGACCACAACCGGGGCCGCCCTGGTCAGGAACTACGGCACTGCTACTACCGGCACTATTGACGGACATGGGATTGGTATCGCAGTCCTCGATTCGGGCATCTACGCTGCTCATCACTCATTCAACACCGGCAGGGTGGTGGCCAGCGTTGACTTCACAGGTGAAGGACGGACCGACGATCCTTATGGTCACGGCACGCACGTGGCTTCTATTGCTGCGGGAAATAATCACGTTGCCGTCGGCCTCTATACCGGAATCGCTCCCGCCGCAAACATCATCAACGTAAGAGTGCTTAACTCTCTAGGCTCAGGCTCGATGTCGAATGCTATCGCGGGTATTGATTGGTGTATAGCCAACAAAGCTGCGCACAACATTCGGGTCCTCAATCTGAGCTTTGGCGCGAGCGCGGTTGATTCTTATGTGAACGACCCGCTTTGCCAGGCCGTGCGACGAGCTTTCAACGCCGGGATCGTGGTTTGCGTGGCCGCCGGCAATACGGGAAAAGACTTGGCTGGCAACAAGGTATTCGGAGCAATCCACTCTCCCGGCATTGAACCATCTGCGATCACTGTGGGCGCAGCAAACACCTTTGGCACCAATACTCGCATCGATGACACCGTGGCGAGCTACAGCTCTCGGGGGCCGACTCGTGGTTACTACACAGATAGCGTGGGAGTGAAGCATTACGACAACCTCGTCAAGCCTGATCTCATCGCGCCAGGCAACAAAATAATTGAGTGTGAGTCGCCGAACAATCGGCTGGTGACTGACACCCCCAGCCTTAATGCGAACGTAGGCCTTACCCCTCTCGAACACCAGATGATGTACATGAGCGGGACCTCAATGGCTACGCCCGCGGTAGCCGGAGCAGCGGCACTTTTAATACAGCGAAATCCGAATCTGACGCCGAATCTTGTAAAAGCAATTCTCCAGTACACCGCAAAACCTCTCTCCGGTTTCAGCAACTTTGAACAAGGAGCAGGCGAGCTCAATGTTGAAGGCGGTGTAAGGCTCGCAGGAAGCATCCGGACCGATCTTGTAGGCCGCACGCTGGGCGATCCCTTGCTTACCGGCGCGGCTCCGACCCAAACGACGACGATTGCAGGGTACTCTTTTTCCTGGGGCGGCGGTGTCCTGCAGAAGTGGAACTTCGTTTATGGAAGCAACCTGATCTTGAAGTATCAAGCCGTCTACGGTACGGGCGTCCTGCTGTCGGATGGCGTGCTGTTGTCAGCCGGAGTGCTGTTGTCGGATGGCGTGCTGCTGTCGGACGGAGTCCTCTTGTCAGATGGGGTACTGTTGTCAGATAGCTACTTTGCCAGTTCGATGCCGCCCGGGGCGCAATCCACATTGGCGCAGTCCGCAATGAGCGGGGACCTGACGGAGGCTATGTTGCCAACGCCCGATCCTGACCCCCTCAATTAGTGCGGAGGTTCGGAGTCGGTTTGTTAAGTGTCCTCGCAGTGACCGAGAGATAGGGACGAGCAAACTAAAGCAGTGGCTCAGAAAAGGCTGAAAGGTCTAAGGAAAAAGCAATGTCTCCTCTGACTGAAATCGACGCGAGCAAAGTGAGTGCGCGGCCGCTCCATCGCACCCAGAGTGAACCTCTGACAGTCGAGGAGCTCAGAGCCGACCAGGAAGCCGAAGTGATGGAGTTTCTCGGCCTGCGGCCTGGTCACACCTTCGGTATGGCCGGCTTCATCCGCAGCAACGGGCTCGTAAGTTCCCACAATCGTGGCAGCTTCTACGCGTGCCGCGATAAAGACGGGCAGCTTCAAGGCGTGGCTCTGATCGGCCGTTACATACTCTTCGAAACTCGGAGCGACGCAGCTATCGAGGCGTTCGCGCGCCTTGCCCAGGATTGCAGAACGGCTCATATGTTGCTCGGAGAGCAGGACAAGGTTTCGACTTTCCGGAATTACTACGCTGCGAACGGACAAGCCACACGTCTATATTGCCGCGAGTTGCTCCTTGAACAGAGATGGCCGATCGAAGTAAGGCAAGCCGTCCCTGGTCTCAGGCTGGCAAACATGGATGATCTCGACCTGGTTGTTCCCGCCCATGCTCAAACCGCGCTTAATGAAAGTGGTATAGACCCGCTTGTGGCGGACCGGGAAGGCTTTCGGCAGCGATGCGCGAGAAGAATTGAGCGAGGACAGACCTGGGTATGGGTAGAAGATGGAAGACTGATGTTTAAGGCGGAAGTGCTAACCGACACACCTGAGGTGGCATACCTTGAAGGCGTGTGGGTAAATCCAGCCGAGCGTGGCAAAGCCGTCGGGTTAAGATGTATGGCACAGTTGAACGGAGTATTACTGTCGAGGACCCGTTCGGTGTGTCTGTTGGTGAATGAGAGGTTTCAAGCAGGTCGACGTTTCTACGAAAAGGCTGGATACAAGGTCGTCAGCCACTACGACACGATATTCTTAAAGAAAGAAGCACACTAATTGCTGATCTCTACAAATCGGAAGCGAAATCATGGAACAAAACAGCGTAGTCAGCATCGAAAATCGGACGTTAACCCCTGACGAAATAGGATTACTGGCGAGTCTGATTGCCGACGAACCTGATCACTACACTGTGCTCGGTGTTGACCGCAACGCATCTCCCGAGGAGATAAAGGCCGCCTACTGTCTCGCCGTCGAATATTTTCATCCTCTCAAGAGCGGCAAGATCACTGAATCAGATAGCGTAATGCACTGGAAGCTGAGCGCGGCATTCGCTCGGATCAAGGAAGCCTTTACTGTTCTCTCGGGTGGAAACCGAAGAAAGGTGTATGAACCCACACAATCGGCGTGGCCCGATCGCGCGGTCCCACAGGCGCAACTTCGCCGGAATGCTGATTCGCGCCAACGCTCGCAAAGCGAGCGGTCGCCAGCCGGCCGAATACAGCCCGATGCCGCGGTCCCACAGGCGCAAGTTCACCGGAATGCCGATTCGCGCCGGCGCTCCCTGGGCGAGCGGTCTCCGGCCGGCCGAATGCCGCACGGTGGCGCAGTCCCACAGGCCCAATCTCACCGGAATGTTGATTCGCGTAAACCCTCGCAAGGCGACCGGTCGCCAGCCGGCCGAACACACCAGGGTGCGGCTCAGAATAGGACTGCGGAGATGCGCAAGGAAAAGCAGGTACCTGTTAACCTTCCCCTGCGCGTAGTCTTTGGTCGTCACTGGCAAGAAGTCACTGAAGCTACGGACGTGACCGGGCTGGGCACAAGGTTCCGGCTATCACGCCGCGTTGAGCCCGGCACGCTGCTTCGACTTGAAATGTCGATGCCAAAACACTTGAGGACTCGTGCCCACGACGACGAGCTCTACGTGGTTAACGCTTTCGTAATCTACGCGAATCAAGATGACTCCGGAGGCGATGTCTTTGCCGAATTTGTATAACTCAGTTTGGCTGCCCGCCAGCCCAGTCGAAATCCTCCTGACAAGAAGCAATATCTCGCGGAAATGCGAGGGGCTCTAACCGTTCCCCGGCCTTCGGGTCTGATTCTCTTGTCCCTGTTCTCTTTCAACGCTAATATCCCTGTGCGATGTTCAAACCGGTCTTGTTTGCTCTTGCAATGTCGATGATCGTTGATGTGTGCGGCTACAAGCAGGCCGGCAAAGGTAAGAGTCTGCCCGCGAATATCAAGACGATCGCCGTGCCGGTCTTTGAGAACTCGAGCCTCAAGTATCGAGTCGAGCAGCGATTCACACAGGCGGTAATCGACGAGATTCTGAAGCGCGCCCGTGCTCTTCACGTGGTCACCAATCAGGAAAACGCAGATGCCGTGCTGAACGGCGACATTCGAAACTTTCGCGCAAGCGGTTCGATTCTCGACGACCGCGGGCGCACGCGAGTGTGGGATGTTCGAATAATTATCAGCGTGGTCGTGCGCGACCTTAAGACGCATAAGATCATATTTCAGAATCCTCGGATGGCTTTTGAGGGAGAGTACGAGCTCTCAGACGATCCGCAATCGTTTTTCAATGAAGAGAATCCTGCAGTCGACCGCATCGCGAAGGATTTCGCCCAGACCATCGTCTCCACGCTTATGGAAGGACTGTGAGCGGACGCCCTAAAAAGAAAACCGGCGGACCCGCCCTTGAAGAGCTTCGCCGCGAAGTCGAAGGCGGGCGAATCGGACCTCTGTATCTGTTTTTGGGTGAAGAACAGTACCTGCAAGAACGCGCGCTTCGGCTGCTGCATAACACCGTTGATGAGGCGTTGCGTGTTTTCAACGTGTCCGTATTCTCGATTGGCAGCGACAACGGCAATGGCTCAAAAACCACAGCGGCCATGGTGATCGACGCGGCGAATCAGATGCCGATGATGTCATCGCGCCGCATCGTTGTCGTTCGCGAATTCGACAAGATCAAAGAAGACGAGCAGGAACTGGTCCTTGCGTACCTGAAGAATCCGGCGCCCACGACGACGATGGTGTTTCAAGCTGTTTCGCCGGATAAGAGGCGCAAGCTTACGGCTGCGCTTATGAAGACCTGCGCCGTCATGACGTTTGATTTGCTCGACGAGAGCCGAGCTTCGCGGTGGGCCGAAGAGCGTTTGAAGGAGCGGGGGTGTAGCATCGAGCCGGGTGCGCTGCGTCTCTTGATTGGCCTTGTTGGCACGGGGTTAACCCGGCTAGTGAACGAGCTCGAGAAGCTTGCGGCGTACGCGGACGGCGGCGCGATCAACAGCGCGACGGTTCAGGAGCTGGTGCCGCGCGCCAGTGAGCATACGAGCTGGGAGCTTTGGGACGCCATCAACGCCCGAGACCGCAAACGCGCTTTGAAGCTTATGGAGCGCTTGCTGGACGATAGCGACGCGCTCCCGATACTGGGATCGCTCGCGAGTCTTTATCGACGGTTGCTGACAGGAAAGGAACTCGTCGAGGGCGGGGCTTCGTCGCAGGAAATAACAAAGGCTACCGGACAATGGAGCCAGACCTTCTTGAACCGCTTGCGCCGCGCGTCGCGCTCCGAGATAGTGCACGGGCTTCGTCGAATCGCCGAAGTTGATAATGCGATAAAGAATTCCGAGGGGACGCCGCGGCTGCAGATGCAGTACCTCGTGGCGGAGCTAACCTTGTCACCGGGCGCAAAGACCTAGGACGAACCGATTGTATCAGCGCGGGCTACGCCGACATCTGGTTGACGCCAGAAGTAAGCCGCGATTTGTATCTGGCTGCCGCGTTTTGATGAACGATGCCTTTTTGAATTGACTTGTCGATCAGCGATACGGTCGCGCCCAGCAGCGACTTCGCCTCTTCGCGATCACCCGCCTCGATCGCGGCGCGAAGCTTCTTGATTTCGGTGCGGAGTCGGCTCCGGTTACGGCGGTTCGCTTCATTACGTCTATCTGCTTGCCGCGTTCGTTTCTCCGCTGATTTGTGATTGGCCATGCTTTCAGTCTCTCCTGGTTACTGCGAACAAACTTGCTTCATGAAAAGACGAGTAGGATAGCGGGCGCAACAAACGAGTGTCAAGCTAACGAAGAGACTGGCCACGGCGCAAATCTACGCACCACCGGGCGGGAGCTCGTTCAATCTTTTCCAAAACGGGTTACTGTGAATCGCTCGACGCGAACGGGAGTGCCAGGCTTGATCCCGGCTTTCGAGTGCACCGCGAGCCACTGCGCTTCCACCGATTCGATGCCCTGAATTCGAGGCAGCAAAAGGCCGCGGCGCCCCCCGTCTAACGTCTCGACGATAACCCCATACCTTTCGGGGTCCAGGTCCTCTATTCCGCGCGCCAGCTCAGGAATAGAGAGCACGTCGACGCCGTATTCGAGGTCAGGCAGTTCACCGGTTGAGACCGGGAGAAACCGAGGATCGCGAGTCGCCGCGCTGATTGCGTTTTGAACGATCTCTTCGGCGACGTTCGAGTGAGCAGGCTCGATGGTGCCGATGCAGCCTCGCAGTTGCCGGTCCGCGGACCTAAGCGTAACAAATACTCCGGCCCGCGTGGCCAGTACGGCTCGAGGATGAGCGGGCGGCTGGATTACGGTGCCCTGGCGTATGAAAGTCTCGACCGTCATTCTGGCGAGTTCCTGGGGCAAGATGTCATTAGCTGGACGGCTCATTAGTAATTAAGAATACCTGGAACCTGCGGTGCGCGTGGCAAACTCCAAATTGCAAATTTCAGATTTCAAATTTGAGATTTCAAATTGCAAACTCAAAATGATTCGGAAAATTCCAAACTCCAAATGGCGAATTTCAGATTTCAAATTTCAGATTTCAAATTGCAAACTCCAAATGATTCGGAAAATTGCAAACTCCAAATGGCGAATCTCAGATTTCAAATTTCAGATTCCAAATTGCAAACTCCAAATGGTTCGCAAATTGCCGATGCAATCTGGAATCTGGAATCTGGAATCTGGAATCTGCAATCTAGAATCTGCAATCTGCAATCTGAAATCTTCAATTTTCAATTTCCGTTTTCATCTCGACCAGCACCGCCACCATATACCCGACTCCGAATGGCCCCTCGTAGCTGAGCACTTCATGGTCGCGAAGCGTCTCGCCCACCGTCCCGAGCGCGATAACGATCGACCGGTACCCACACTCGCCCGCGCGAGCCCTGAGATCCGGATCGATGTTGATGACGCTGCTCGGGTCGCCGCGTGCGATGGCATCGACAACCTGCTCGTCAAACAGATGTGCCGTCGGTTCGTACTCATAAGGCCCGTCAACGGCGAGCCGGTGACTCAGGTCTCCGCTTGCGACCAGCGCCACCCTCCGATTGATCGCGCTTGCAGCCCTCGCGATTGAGCGCCCGAAAGCCAGATGTTTTTCGTTCGACTGAAGCGTAAAGCCGATGACCACTATCGGCCCGCG
Source organism: Blastocatellia bacterium (assembly GCA_035576605.1). Classification (GTDB taxonomy): domain Bacteria; phylum Acidobacteriota; class Blastocatellia; order UBA7656; family UBA7656; genus Onstottus_A. Next base: position 7,946 of record DATLWF010000766.1, read on the forward strand.
CCAGCCGGCTTCGTGAAGATAATACAACGGCACCAGCGCTCCGTGATCCAGCGCGTAGTCGTGCTCAAGTAGACGTAGATCGACGCCTTGGGCCGCAGCGGTTTGTTTGATCGCGTCAACCATATCGAGATCATTCGGGAATGTCAGGTTAACGGCCGGCGCAAGAAACTCACGGAAGTCACCGGCGAGCTCATCGATCGAACGCGCGGTGAACGCTCGAGGGTCGAGTGGCGAGTGCGGAGAGATGACGACGATCGTCTCCGGATTAGCATTAATAAGCCGTCGCGAGAACTCTCGCAATGCGCTTTGCGAGGCAGCCACTTGCGCGATGCGGCTTCCGCCGACTTCAGGAACGAGAAGCGGCGGGTGAGGTGCAATTCCCGCGAATACAATTAAGCCGGGCATGATGTTCTCCGGGTTGTTCAGGCTGATCCAAATGATAACCCCCAGGATTTTCAGTTTGCAATTTTCAATCGACAGTTCCACTAAGTGGCAAGCGTAATTCAATCATTGGCGATTGGCGAATTTCTGATTGGCGCGTTCCTGTCGCGTTCCTTGACACCCCCCATGTCCTCTGCTAGATTCTGGCGTTTAACGCGGGTGCCGGGCCCGCTACAGTACAACCTGCCACAGGCAATTACCGATAGGAGGCTATTATTAGTGGGTAACAGTAACAAGCGTTTGTTTACGTCCGAGTCTGTCACCGAAGGGCATCCCGACAAGATCGCCGATCAGATTTCCGACGGTGTGCTCGATGCCGTGCTGCGAGACGATCCTCAGGGCCGCGTGGCCTGTGAAACGCTATTGACTACCGGATTGGTTGTCGTGGCGGGCGAGATCACCACTTCTGTAT
>DATLWF010000767.1:0-11294 GCA_035576605.1 Blastocatellia bacterium
CTTATACGATTAAAATAGAGTCGCCCGGGTTTGTCTCGTTTAAGAAAACAGGTATAGAGTTGCGAGCCGATACGCAGTTGCGAGTAGATGTAACTTTGCAGGTCGGCACAATGGGAGGATTAGCAATTCTTCCAGATAGTGATAAGTCCAAACCAATATTAAGAGTTCTTTCGTCGCCAATTCGAGCTATCAAGAGAGCCTTAGGAGTGAACTCGTAAACAAAGCCGCGTCTAACATCGGGATCGACCGAAACCGCGCGAGCGAGTCTCATATCTATATCCTGAGTGTTACCGGCGCGGCCCGGTCAATCGTAGCATTAGCCGATGGAGTACCCCTTCCTCCTCGATGGCCAATGAGCGAAATCGCCTTACAACTGGAACATTCAGTCGAAGCGGATGTAAGCCCGGCATTCGCGTGGGGCTTTCGAATCGACGTGGCGAATTGGAACGATCCACCCGCGAAATTCGCGCTCGACGGTCCATTCGCCGCAGGCTCGCGAGGAACGACCCTTTTGCCGGGCCAAGCGCCTATACACTGGAATATCCGTGATGTTCAGCCCGGAAAATCCTTCATCGTTGAAATGCAACTGGACCGAGCCTCGCTGTCGTTCGAATGGCGCTTCGACGCCTTGTCGGAACACAGGACAAGGCTGACCCAAGTCATTGTATTGTCAGGCGACAACGCGCCGGCATATGCGGTTCAGGTTGAAGCAGGATTCGGGTCGAATCTTTCTGACGGCATGAAGAGAATTGCAGCAGAGATGTCGGCAGCCGAGGAGTACCCAAGAAGTGCCGGCTAACATCGCGCATGCACCGTAGCCTAAAAACGACGCGTCACGGTGATGCGGGCGTTACCGCGTTTCATCGGCCGCTGTCGAATCACGCAACCAATTCAAGTACTGCTCAGAGCCTCGCTCGATTCTTAAGGCGACAATCTCGGGCGTCGAGTAACTGTGAAGCTGCCTCACTCGCCGCTCAAGTTCAGCATATCGCTCATCGGTCGTCTTGATGATCATCAGCGCTTCGCTGTCTCGGGTGACCTTGCCCTCCCAACGATAGATCGACTCGATGGCGGTAATGATGTTTACGCAGGCAGCCAGCCGCTCCGATACCAACGCGTCGGCGATCCTTGCGGCTTCGTCGTTATTCGGCGTTGTGACGAAAACGATCAGTTCATGGCTCATGGTCTGAACGCCTGGCTTCAGCGGTCTGCCGCTCTCTTATACCACGAACCTGATTTTGACTGCGAATAGCGATCGTTCGCGCGAACGGGAGGCTTGTCAGGCGCCGGCCGCTGCAGGTGTGATCAAAATTGGAACTTGCGCAGAACTGCGCAACTCACTTTTTACCACACCGGGTCGCTGCTATTCGCGGATCGTTGATCGCGTCAGAAGGGCGCCCACAGTGGGCGCCCATACAATCTAGAGGTTATCCTTAGTGCGAGCCTGACGACTCAGTGAGCGGACCGCGAGTCGTCATGTCGTCGTGCCCGCCGGCCGTCGCAGTTATGAACTGGCGCACCCACTCCGTGAACAGATAGTTCTCCTCGAAGAATGGAAAATGTCCGCTGTGCTCCATCATCACCAGCCTCGAATGCGGAAGCCCGGCTGCAAGCTCGAATGACTGGTCGGGCGGCGTCACCGGGTCGTAACGTCCAGCGAAGACCAGCGACGGCACCTGGATCTCGCTCAGTTGAGCGCGAACATCCAGTCCGCTTGAGTCGACCGCAAGAGCCTCCTTCTTGGACAGTGCGTCGAAGTAGACCGTATACACCCCGCGATCAAATTCATAAGGGACGAGCTTGTGGAAGTAATGCTTGTACAGCACGGAGTAACGCATTCGCACGCGGTCGCACGGCTTGGTTGCACCCGTGGTGCCTTCGCTCGATCTGTACGCCGCCATCTCAACTCTGGAAAGCGTCTTTAGTATGCGCTTCTCACCTTCGTACGGATTCTCAACCCAGGCAGCGGCGCTAACGAGAATCAAGCGCTTCACATTGGCCGGATGTCTCAGCGCATAGTTGAGAGCGATCGTTGCGCCGAAGCTGTGTCCCAACAGCGTTACTCTATCGAGCCCAAGCGTCTTACGCAGAGCGTCGATGTCGTCGGACATCTCGTCGACGGAAGCCATCCCGCGACCTGACCTTGAGCTGAGCATATCGGCGCGCCGGTCAAAAAAGACCAGCTTCGCGTAGCGGCTCAAGTTGTACAGCATCGGATGGAAGTACTCGTGTGGAAGTCCGGCGCCGCCGTGCACGACGATCACAACTTCGTCGCCGCTGCCCTGCGTTTCATAAGTCAGTTTGAGTCCGTTCGATACGAACGTGCCGTAGTCGAGGCCCGGCGTCCACACGTGATGAAACGAGACGAATGGAGATATTTCTCCGGCGGCAACCACTCGCGAAGAGTTTGCAAGAGACAAGCACTCGAACTCGGCCCGAGTCGAGCCTTCCTGGGCGTAAGCCAGCGACGTCAGCACAAGTATTACTGAAGCGATGGCGCATGTGCGAAGGAGATTCTTCATCGCGTACCCCTCTCTATAGAAATGTTTCTGGTTTCTGGTTGGTGGGTCTCTGGTTCGTGGGTTCGTGGTTCCTGGTTTGAGACAACACGCAAACCAGAAACTAAAACCAGAAACTGGAAACCAGAACAAGCAACTAGAAACCGTCGGTTTGATTGTCTTCGGGAGGGGCAGTTGGTTCAGCGTTGAAGAAAGCTTCGTAGATCTCTATCGCGCGCGGCAGGTCCCGTTCGTCCACCATCACGGCGCCTCCTATGAAAGAGGAGCCAAAGATGCCAACCTCGCCGGCCCTAACAAAGGCGCGAATCCCATTTTGCTCGAGCAGCTCGAAGACCATTTGGGCTTCGATGCTGTTCTTGAACGACCGCAGCGGCACGAACTCGTGATGGCTCTTGTCGTGGACTCTGTTCTCCGAGGTCAAGTCCGGAACGAGTTCGACGTCGCAATCAGGGCAAACGGTAACTTCAGCTTTATACTCGGCTTCGCAGTCGGGACAGAATGCCATCGTTTCTACTCGGGAGCATTGCGCTGGGAACTGGTCTCACAATGATGAAGCGACCAGTGGCCATCATATTATCCTTGCCGTTTGAGCGCAATACTTTAATCAGACGGGGGAATCTAGGGGGTGTGATTAGAAGTGCGTCTTGGTTCTGGATGAAAACCTGTCCTTCTCATTACCTCAATTCATTGAGGTTTTGGAGCGGACTTCGATCGGCCCCTAACTGTTTCAACAGTTTTTCTGGACGGTCGAATAAACCGTTGAACCGGTTCCAGATCACCCGGCCGCGCCCAACACCCCACTGAACGTAGGGTGTTAATGAGAACCAGACTCGCCCATGCAAGTCAGTGGGTTGTGTCAAGAGCACGCCGTCTCAGAAGTACATTTTTAGTCACACCCGAATCAAGGAAGTATTTTCCAAACCAATTCCGGTGGGCAACTGTTCAGTGATTTCGTGAGCAACCTTCAAATGAAAGCAAAATCGCAAAAGATGTCAGCAGCTCTTCGCTCACTATTTTGAAGCGTAAGAAGACGGGCGGACCGTCCTGCTCTCGAAATCAATCAAGCGAGTTCGATATTTCGCGCGACGCGGCGGAGCAGCAACGGCTGATCATACAAAGCAACCAGCCCTCGCGCTACCGACTGTCGGGGACTCTCGGCAACCGCAACGTGAAGCTTGGTTGTCTGGCTGATTCGCGCGTCCATTCCCGCTAACAACGCGATCCCGCCTGTGAGCACCAACCCCGTGTCGTGGATGTCGCCGGCAACCTCCGGCGGAATGCGCTCGAGAACTTCCCGAACGGCTTCGACGATTTGTTTGACGACGGGCTCGATCGCGCGGTGCACCTCTAACGAAGAGACCTCGATCATTTCAGGTCCGCCTTCGCTGACGTTCTGGCCCTTGACGACGCTCTTGTGATCCTCGACCGGATCGGTCGCCGAACCGAGAACTATCTTCAGTCGCTCCGCGGTCCGTTCGCCGATCAGCACTCGACGCTGATGCTTGATGTAGTCAGTAATTGCGTGGTCCATATCAAGCCCGCCCAATCGCAACGTCTCGGACTCGACGATACCCGCATTCGCAACTACCGCGATGGAAGTCGTGGCCCCGCCGATGTCCACAACCATCGAGGCGGTCATCTCGGCCGCCGGTAACTTTGCGCCGATCGCCGCCGCAAGCCCTTCTTCGACCAGGTAGACGCGGGTTGCGCCAATTCCCTTTACGACGTCACGAATGGCAAAGCGCTCAACCGAAGTTATGCCGGCGGGCACGCTTTGAATTATCCGGCGCGAGAACCGAGCGCGGCCGCCTCGCGCCTTGCGGATGAACTTCTTGAGCATGGTCTGAGTCAGCTCCGAGTCGGCGACCACCCCATCCTGCATCGGATAAGCCACCTCGACATCTTCAGGTGACCTTCCCAGCATCTCGAGTGCTTCGTTGCCGACGGCGATCACTTCACTGGAAACTTTGTCGATGGCTACGAGTGACGGCTCATTTACCACCATGCCGCGTCCGCGCCCGTAGATGAAGGTGTGTACCGTGCCCAGATCGACTGCCAGGTCCTCAGTGAATGGGTTGATTGAAAAGTTCATAACGCTTAAAGCCGGTCCTCGATTTGAGAAAAGATGATAACAATCGGTGTGAGAAACGAAAAGTGAATGGAGAATTTAACATAGACTCGGTTTGTGGTTTCTAGTTCTGGTTTGTGGTTGCTACTCTCTGGTTCTTGGTTCGAAAGACTAACCGTGAACCGGAAACCACAAACCACAAACTAGAAACCAGAAACCAGAAACCGAGTCTTATGCTACTCGCGTGTGGAAAAAAGCCGGGCTTCGAGAGCAAGCCCGGCTTCCAGTTTCATACGTTGTCAACGAACACTACTTGCTCACAACCGTGTATTTAGCTTGCGGAGTGAGGACTTTCTGCGAGACCAGATCGGTGATCCTGGCAGTTACAAGGTACTCGCCCGGTTCACCCAGCTTGTCTTGAAGCGGGACGCCGCGCGCGATTACCAGCTGCTGGCCCTTCATATCGATGAGGCCCATCTTTGTCTTTCCGTCTTCAACGATGTGCGCGAGCTCCTGACCTCCCCGCGATATGATGTACTCGACCCTCAGAGCGGGCTGGAGCGTCGCCTGATCCATATCCGCGTCATAAACCTGAAGGAACAGCGCGAGATTCTGCCCGGGTCTGTAGATTCCGCTGACCATTGGTTTGACTTTGTAGCGGCCGATGATGAACTGGCCGGCAGCGATCGATTGGTTGTCCAGTCTGTCGATCGATGAAGCAAGGATCAGCGTGCTGGTGGCGAACTGTTTCTCCTGATATCGCGGCACCTCAAACGAATGATGAAGAATGCCGGTCTTTCCACTGACGATGTCGCGAGCAACCACATCTATCTTGTAGCGGCCCGGCGGCAACACGACATTCTTCTGATAGATGGACTGCTGAGTCTGAGCCACCGCCAACTGGTCGTCGCTGTATCGCGACGTCTGCACGACGTCTTCAAAGTTGCCTGCTCTGCGGCCTGAGAGCCCGGTGAGCCTCGCGTAGATATTGACGCTTCCCGAGTAGATTCCGCCCTGGTTCTTAAATGAGATGTCGGCGTGATTGAACTGGATCGTAAACGAAGTAGCAACCGAGTCGCTTCCTATGCGGAAGAAGTCCGTGCGCACGCTGAACGGCAAGATGTCTGAAGCGATCTCGGGCAAATCAGCCTTGACCTGGAGGTCAGGAAACTTGATCGCGGGCGCGCGCTGCAGATCGGCCAGCAACTGGAGCTTCTCAAACGGCTGGTCCTTCGCCCTTCCACCGCCAAACATTCCATTTTGACCGTTGCTCTGACCCATGCCGGTAACGCGATCCGCCTTGCTCCCCATCCCTAGACTTTCAGCAAGCGTCAGTCCGGCATTCGGCACGTGTAACAGCGCATCCTTTTCGTCAGGACTGCGCGCGATTCGGTATTCACCCGAACCCGAAGGATCGACGAACTCGATCTCGATGTCCGAACCGATGCCTTCGATATAGCGATACCACCAGGTCTCAAACGGATAGGTTGAGGTAGAGCCGCCGCCTTCCCACGAAGGCCGCTCATAGGCGCCTCCGGATGGGTGAGACTCCAACTCGTCCGGCTTGCCGAACATTATGTAAATGCGGCCTCGGTCCGTGCGCCAGCCAGGGATGCCCGATGTAAACTTTTCGTTCGCATACTGAATGCGCTCGAAGTACTGTTCCTTGTACTCGTTCTCAGGAGTGTCGGGATCCGGGTCGCGGCGCAGCCAGAAATTCTCGATGAACTGATCGCGTTCCTCGTCCGTCTTCAGCGCTTTGAAGGCCTTTCGCTCCTCGTCGGTGATGATGTACGAGACATCCTGGTCGAGCCAGTTCTTGTAGACGCTCTTCAGTTCTTCCTTCTTCTTCCGCTCGTTGCGATCCTTGCCCTGTTTCTTGTCCTGGTCCTTTTCCTGAGCGAGAACGCTCGGGATAATTCCTGCCGACAACACGAGCATCATTGCTACGCCGACGATTCTCTCGAAGAGACCGACATCCCTCTTCATAACCATTGCTCCTTTCGCTGATGAAACAACCCCGACAAAAGGCACCTAAAGTGAGCGCTTATTTACCTGAAGCTCAAGTCTACGTAGCCTGCTCCAGGTGGTCAAGCTCGCCTGTATGGCGGCTGGGCGTCTGATTTGGCACATCCGCGCCCAGACTTAGAATGCTAGTTTCAACTCCCCTTGCGCTCTGAAGCCTGGTATTCCTTCTCCGTCTGCCGCCGACGGTGAAACACCCAGGCTATGCCGACGCTCAGGAAGTACAGAAGCAACATCGGCGCCGCGAACACGAGCAGGTTCGGAACGTCGGTCGTTGGTGATAGCACGGCCGCGATGATGAATATGACCACCACCGCGTAGCGCCAAACCCTCAGAAGCAGTCCAGGCGAAACCAGCCCCAGTCGCGACGTAAAAAACGTTATGGTCGGGATCTCGAACACCACGCCGAGCCCGAGCATAATGATAATGATCAGGTCAAAATATTCGTCCGCCGTCACCAGCGGTCTGAGGTTTCCACCGGTGGCAACGCCGAGTAGAAAATTCGCAGCGCGCGGAAACGCAATGTAATAGGCGAACGCACAGCCTAGAAGAAAGAACGCCGACGCCATGATGATTATCGGCGCCGCGTAACTCTTTTCGTGCGGGTACAGTCCGGGAGCTACGAAACCCCAAACCTGGACCAGCAGAAAAGGCACGGCGAAGAAGATCGCAGCATAAAAAGAGACTTTGATGTACAGGTTGAATGCGCCCTGGACGGTGGGCACGACTAGCTGGTTGTCGCGGCCCATTTGCGTGTTGGCCCATTGATAGAGCTTAGGCGGAATAACCGTGTCCTTCTCAATGACCGTGCGGTCGCTTATCAGCCAATAGTTGCTGGTGACGAGCTGTATCGTGCCGTCGGCGTCGCGCTTGATTTTGGTCGGAACGGCGGTTCCCGCCGCAATCAAGACATCACCAATCTTGGCGTCAGTCGGCAAGGTGAAAATCACGTCAGTTCCATCCGCCAGATCCGACAGCACCAGCGGAGTTCCCGGAATCTCCGGCGAAGGCCCGCGCTTGGCTTCACGCATCGCGGCCAAGACAGGCACTTGCAGGAAATCGTAGATCTTATCTGAGAAAATCCAGCAGATAACAAAGGCAGCCGCGATGAACAGCGCACTGCGAATCAGGCGTTTGCGGAGCTCATCGAGGTGATCGAGGAACGACATCGTTCCTTCTTCACTTAACGGCTCCCTTTCATCATAGGCTTGCGTGTAGGTGGCCATAGTTGGGTCGTAGCCGGCATAGACTTCAGTCTGTGCGTCCTGGGCGATTAACGCCGATGAACGGTCTCCCAGACTAATCTATGCTACATCCAATCGCGCTTGGTTTCGTGAGCGGGAGTCTCTTCGTGGTGAGCCGTCACTGGCGCGTCGCCGGCAGTTGGGACCTGCGAGGGTTCTTCCAGTTTGCTCGTCAGGGTCCCTTCGGCGCTTGTTGAAACCGCCGCAGAGTAACTCGCGTGTTCGATCGGGGCCGGCGCCGGCGGTTCGATCCGTTGCCGTTCGATCGCCACCTCATCTTCCCACTGACGCTTGAAGTCCTCGCTCGCTCGGCGGAACTGCGCGAGGCTCTGGCCCAAAGTCTTTCCAAGCTCCGGCAGCTTGCGCGGACCAAAGATGATCAGCGCGATCACCAATATCATCAGAATCTCCGGCATTCCCAGGCTTCCCATGTTTATCCCTCTTCTTTTGGGCCAACTATCAGGGAGACAGGCAAGCACTAGGCCGTGCCTTGACGTTGGTGTCCTTCAACAAAAGTAATACTAGGTTAGGCTCTCGACGCGCGTCAACTCTTTGACCCGAGCGTCAATCCCCCAAAAGGCCAAAGTCACTATAGCACACCCCTTTGGCCCCGCCGCGTTGTCACACCCCGTCGCCAGCCGCTATAATCCTCGCTCCGTCAACGGCTCAAAAGGACAATAAAGTTCAGGAGGAAGAAACTATGAAGAAAGCTCTGTTTTCGTCACTGCTGGTGATTCTGCTTGGGGCAATCGCTTTAGCGCACGATCCGCGAACCGTCTCGAAAGACTTCTCACATACGCTCACTCTGGAAGGCGCAGGCAAGCTCACGCTCAGCTACAAATCGCTTCACTATAACGACACTAATTTCAATGCCAGAAAGGGGCCGGCGCTGGTGCAATTCAATAGACTTTGGAAAGCGATCGGCAAATTTGACACCGATTTCGCCGTCGTAATCGCCGGCGTGCAGGTGCCAAAGGGCTCTTACACCCTGGGCATCAATTTCGATGCGAATGATAACTTCAAGCTGGTGCTTGGCAGCGGCGGGAAAGATTTGATCATCCCGCTGCAGTTCACGACGGATGGCCCGTCAGCTAATTACTTGACCTTCGACTTCCGGCCCGACAACGATAGCGACACGTTTACGATTGAAGCACGATACGGCAAGGCGCGCGTGTCGGCCGAAGCCAAAGTGCCTTACCTTGCGCCACACGAGCACCCGGCGGATGGCACGGCGAAACCGCCTGAGAAGAAACCGTAGGTCTGGCTCACCTTCCCACCTATCGGTACCTGCAAGTATTGGGTGGCGCGGCTGGCCAGGCCGCGCCCTCTTATCTGCTTCCTGGAATCAGGGCTCGTGAATCCCGCGAAAGTCCCGTTGAAGATGAGAAATGAGGTCGAGATCATGAAGAAACTCTTCACTTTGGCTCTCGTTGTAGCATCCGTTTGTATTTGCGGCGTCGCTTACGCTCACGATCCATCGGCTCCTCAGGACAAAGGTCCGTTCACCCTTAAGAAGCTGACCGACGACGCTTACGTGCTCTACGGGCGCGGCGGCAACATCGGCTTTGCGGTCACCGATGAAGGCGTCGTCGTGATTGACGATCAATTCGCGGATCTCGCGCCGGGCATTGCCGAGCAGATCAAAACAGTCACTCCCAGGCCGGTGCGCTTCCTGATAAACACTCATCATCACGGCGACCACACCGGCGGCAACGGCTTCTTCATCAAGATGACCACGATCATCGCTCACGATAACGTGCGCAAACACATGCTCGAAGCGCCGCAAGAGACCATCGCCAGCGCGCCGCGCCAGATCGAGGGCCTGCAGTCGCGAGTGGACAAGCTCGAAAAAGATGACCCGCAATCGAAGGACCTCGCCGGGCTGCGCACACAACTGGACACCGCGAAGAAGAATCTCGAAAGCGCGCGCTCGATGAAGATCGCGGACATCCCGGCTCCTAACATCACTTTCGATCACGAGGTCCGGCTGTATCTGGGCGGTCGGGAAGTTCAGGTGTTTCACTTGAAGCGCGGACATACCGACGGCGATTCAATCATCTACTTCCCGCAAAGCAAAATCGTTCACATGGGTGACCTGTTCTTCAATAAGGTCATCCCGGTGATCGACCGCGCGCACGGCGCCTCGACCGCCGAGTGGACCGAGACTATCGATGCGGTTGTAGCGCGAGTCGATCCAGCTTGCCAGTTCATTCCTGGACACGGCGAAGTCACCAATCTCGCGGACCTGAAAGCTTTCAAGCAATATCTGCTTGACCTGCGCGTCGCGGTTAAGAAGGCGGTCGATCAAGGCCTGTCTCGGGAGCAGGCTGTCAAAGACGTGAAGCTCGACCAGTATTCGAAGTACACCGGATACGAGCAGCGCTTCCCGGGAAACGTCGGGACAGTCTACGACGAGATGAAAGAAAGTAAGTGATGCGTGAAATGTGAAACGTCAAACGTGAAGGCTCGCGAAGCAGGCTCGTGGTCGGGAAGGGTGGCTTGCCCCCGCTCCTGCTTCTGTGAGTCAATGCTTACTTTTGCGAAGCAGAGCGGGGGCAAGCCACCCTTCCCGACCACGAGCCTGCTTCACGTTTCACGTCTCACGCACCACGCATCACGGGTTTTGCAGTTGGAGGTTCAATGATCCGCGTTCGATTTCTCCGGATAAGACCGGCCAGAATCGCAGCTCTCGTCCTTATCCTCATTCTCGCTCCCTCTACCTTCTCATCCATTGCACAGAACCCTTCTCCTCCATCGCAGGCGCCCGAGGCCCCGCCTTATCAATGGCCGCGCAGCCATAACTATGATGTTCAGCACTACCGCATCGGGCTCAGCTTTGATTGGACAACGCAATCAGTCACCGGCGAAACCACAATCACGTTTCAGCCGTTCGCCGCCGACCTTAAAGAAATCGAAATAGACGCCGGCGATATGACGATCAAATCGGTCACGCTCGCTGGGGGCGCTGCGCTGAAGTACCGCTACGTGGACAACGAGAAACTTTACGTCGCGCTCGATCGAGCCTACCCTGCCGGGCGCGATGTCTCCATCGCGATCAGCTACGCGGCCACGCCAAAGCAAGGGCTTACTTTCATCGCCCCTACCGCGGAGGACCCCACGCGTCCCTATCAGATATGGTCGCAAGGCGAAGCGCGCACAAATCACTACTGGTTCCCGTGCTACGACTATCCCAACGATAAGGCCACCAGCGAACTCCTGGCGACGGCCGACGAGAAGTTCCAGGTTATCTCGAACGGGTCATTGATCGGTGTTCAGCGCGACGCAGCCAACAAGACGAAGACGTGGGACTGGAAGATGGACCGGCCGTTTTCGAGCTATTTGGTCTCGATAATCGTCGGCCAGTATGAAGAGGTGAAAGACCAGTTCAAGGACAAGCCGGTCAGCTCGTACGTCTATCCGGGCCGCGCTGAGGACGGG
>DATLWF010000768.1:0-4458 GCA_035576605.1 Blastocatellia bacterium
AGTCTCGGTGGACGTCGGGCTTGCGCTGCCGGATTTTCGCGCTGCCGAGCGGACGTTTCAATTACTGACTCAGGTAGCGGGCCGCGCGGGAAGAGGCGATCGGCCCGGCCGAGTGATCATTCAAACGTATCACCCGGAGCATTACTCGCTGGTGTGCGCGAAGGACCAGAACTACGAGGAGTTCTACCGGCGTGAAATCGTCTTCCGAAGAACGATGCATTACCCGCCGTTCACCGCGCTAATAAACGTTCTGATCCACGACAAGGATTATGATCGCGCGAACGGCACCGCTTCCGAGTTTGCACGTGAGTTGCGGGTCGCGGCCCGCGATTCCGGCTTACGGGTGCTTGGGCCGGCCCCGGCGGCGATCTCGCGAATCAAGAGCGAATATCGGTTCCAGGTGCTGATCAAGGCACAAAGTCGGTCGCGCGCCCGCGAAGCGCTGGACGTTGCGATGGACCGAGTGACTTCCGCCGGCCACAATCCGCGTTCGATCTCAGTTGAGGTTGATCCGATGAATCTGATGTGAGCGCCCAGCGAGGTTGATCGACAGCCTCGCTCCGGCGCCGTACGCGGCAGTCGTTTTGAGGGTTTTACATTCAGACGAGTATATAGAGAATATGAAGTTATGAGTGCCAAGCTCCAAGCAATCCCGATCGTTTACTTTGAAGAGGGTTCGGTCATAATCGCCCACTGCGTACCACTCGATGTATCTTCGTGTGGAAATGATTTGGAAGAAGCCCGACGCAATATTCGCGACGCTGTCGCAGGATTCATCGAGGCGTGTGAACAAATGGGAACATTGGAAGAAGTGCTCGAAGAGTCGGGTCTTGTGAACCATCCCATGCCCAAAAATTGACAAAGCCATCCTGCAAGTAGACAATCCACAAAGCCCTATCGACAACGAAAGGTTTCAGATGCACAAGAGATTCACGGCCTGCGTCGCACTGTTGCTGGCCCTGGTGTTGTTTACGGCTTCGGTGACTGGAGCGTGGCAGGGCGCGCCTTCGATAACCAAGCCGGACGCAGCCGCGCTTAACTCGACCGAGGAAATACTCAAGATCGTCAGCCGGCTCCGCGCGCTGGACATCAAGCAAGGCGTCAAAAGCTCGTTCAAGACGAAGGACGAAATCGAGCAGGCCGTGATACGCGATCTGGATGAGAACACTCCGCTCGAGGACTTCGAAGCGTCACAAAAGACCCTCCTGAAACTCGGGCTGATCAATGCGAGCTTCCACCTCCGCGACTACGTGGTGAAGCTCCTGCGCGAGCAGGTGGCTGGATTCTACGAGCCAAAAACAAAAGAGTTCTATCTCGCGGCGTGGCTGCCCATCTCAGATCAGAAACGAGTGATCGCCCATGAGCTGGTGCACGCGCTTCAAGACCAGCACTTCAATCTGCGGCGCTTCGAAAGCTGGCCGAAGGGCGACTCTGACGCGGAACTAGCGGCCCACGCGCTGGTGGAAGGCGAAGCGACGCTGGTCATGATCGAATACGACTTCGAGCAGCAAGGCATGAAGCTCGACATGAACAAGATCGGCTCATTAACGGACAACATGATTGAGCAGGACAGCGACAGTGACGCCAAGGCATATCCGGTGTTGGCGGCCGCACCTAGAGTTCTAAAAGAGAACCTCCAGTTTCCTTACATCTACGGCGCGGGCTTCGTCGGTGCAGTGTTGAAGAACCGTTCGTGGCGGGTATTGGACACCAGCTACGAGAGCCTGCCTGCGTCCAGTGAACAGATCATGCACCCGGAACGGTTTCTCATCCGGGACAATCCGGTGAAGATTGAAATGCCCGATCTCGCCGGATCTCTCGGACCGAACTGGAAGAAGGCTGACGCTGATGTGAATGGCGAGTTCGGATATCTGGTAGCCCTTTCGGAGTTCATACCAAAGCGGACGGCGCGGACCGCTGCCGATGGATGGGGAGGCGATCGCTACGTGCTTTATGAGAACAAGGCTACGGGCGCCCTTCTGCTTGCGCAGTACACGACGTGGGATACCGAGAATGATGCGAAGGAATTCTTCGATGCCTATTCGGACCGAACCGTGAAGCGATACAAGCTCGGCAAGGCGATGGACTTGAATGCGCGGCCCCGCGTCTACGAAACGAACGAGGGCCTTGCTTCAATCGAACTCCGCGGCAAAGACGTTGTGATGATCGAAGGCGCCCAGACGCGCGAGCAGTTGTCACGAGTGTCGGAGCTGCTTTGGAAAAGCAAGAAGGAAGTGGCGATCGAAAGCAAGCGACCCGCGGTTCGATAATACGACAAGTCTCATTACAAAACTCGCGAGTGTTCAGAGGTGCTTTGATGATTCCCGCACGATCCTTGTGTCTTCGCCTCATCAACCTCAGTCTGGTGGCCGCTGCATTTTTCTCCAATCAAACAATCATCAGGTCCCAAACGAGATCGGCCGCACCCGCGCCGTCGTTCGCGCAATCTTCCCGGCTTGAAAAGCTCGCCACGGATGTCACCGCGGCCGCGGTCGAGAAGTTCGGCCCGGGCGGTCTGACTGCCGGCAAAATTGCGCTCACTATTATCGACCTCAGCGATCGCGAGCGTCCGGTGTGGGCCAGCCATCGCGGTCAAGAGCCGGCTTATCCCGCGAGCGTCGTAAAGCTTTTTTACCTCGTCGCCGCGCATCATCAGCTGGAAACCGGCGCGCTGAAGCAAACGCCGGAGCTTGAGCGCGCGCTGCACGATATGATCGTTGCCTCATCTAACGACGCTACTCACTATGTAGTCGATGCTCTGACCGGCACAACCGATGGGCCCGAGCTCGACCAGGCCGCGCTCAGTGAATGGATGAACAAGCGCAACGCGATGAATCGCTACTTCGCGGGCCTTGGCTACGAAAAGATAAACGTCAATCAGAAGACCTGGAGCGAAGGACCTTACGGACGCGAGCGCCAGGGGCTCGGGCCAAACTTCGAATATCGCAACAAGCTTACCACCGAGGCCGTCGCGCGGCTGGTCTACGAGATCGTCACCGGCCGCTCCATCTCGCCTGTACGCAGCCGCGCGATGATGGGATTGATGCATCGCGACCCTCAATCGCAGAGCGACGATGCAGACGATCAAGCGACGAAGTTCTCTGGAAAGTCGTTGCCGCCGGGCTCCCAGTATTACTCAAAGGCGGGATGGACCTCGGCCACTCGGCACGACTCGGCGTACATCAGATTGCCGAACGGCGCCGAGTACATTCTGGTTGTCTTCACCGTTGACAACAGCAAGCAAGCCGATATCATTCCGTTCGTGTCTCGACTGATCGCCGAGGATTTCTCACGCACCCAACCCGCCGCCGACCTTGCTTTGATCAATGGCCGCATTTGGACCGGCAACAAGTCTGAGCTCTGGGCTGATGCGCTCGCCTCGCGCGGCGAACGTATTATCGCAGTCGGTTCGAACGACGACATCAAGAAACTGGTCGATGCGAAAACCCGCGTCATAGATCTTCAGGGAAAGCTCACAATGCCGGGCTTTATCGACGACCACACCCACTTCATCGAGAGCGGTTTCCATCTGCTGTCGGTCGATCTGCGCGACGCTGCGACCCCTGAAGAGTTCGCACGGCGTATCCAGAATCACGCCGCGAAGCTCCCCGCCGGCCGATGGATCACCGGCGGCGATTGGGACCACGAGCGCTGGCCCGGCGGACCGCTCCCGACGAAAGAACTGATCGATCGCTTCACGCCGAACAATCCCGTGTTCGTCACCCGGCTCGACGGGCATATGGGTTTGGCGAACAGCGCGGCTCTTCGGATGGCCGGCATCACTAAAGAGACGAAAGACCCGCCGGGGGGAACAATCGTACGCAACGTAAAGACCGGCGAGCCGACGGGGATTCTGAAGGACGATGCGCAGGGTCTGATGTTTCGAGTCATTCCGGAGGCGACCGAAGGCGAGCGCGACGAAGCTCTCAAAGCTTCACTGGCGGAAGCCGCGCGCGTTGGAGTGACCTCGATCCAGGACATCACTCCGTGGCAGGACTACGAGACCTACAAGAAGTTTCGCGACTCCGGCCGGCTGACTGTTCGGGTTTATGCCCGGACGCCCATGAGCCAGTGGAAACGGCAAGCGGACGTCGTAGCGCGCCAGGGAGCGGGCGACGATTGGCTGAAGCTCGGCGGGCTGAAGGCGTTCATGGACGGCTCGCTCGGTTCGACGACCGCTTTGTTCTTCGAACCGTTCAGCGATGCGCCTGACACTTCGGGTTTGATGGTCGATGACAACATACCTGAAGGCAAGCTGAAACAGAACATCAAAGATGCCGACAAGGCCGGGTTGCAGTGCTCGATTCACGCCATCGGTGATAAAGCTAACAACATTCTGCTGAACTATTATGAAGAAGTCGCGAAGGAGAACGGCCCCCGCGACCGCCGCTTCCGAGTCGAGCACGCGCAGCACCTTTTGCCCGGCGACATTCCACGATTCGCAAAGCTCGGCGTGAT
>DATLWF010000769.1:0-8462 GCA_035576605.1 Blastocatellia bacterium
TGTCCCCCTGTTGCGCGCCGAGCGTCGGATGGAAAACTGCGACCCCCGACAAAACCAAAACTGCAGCGGCCACAATCTTTGTGTTATTCATCCCAACTCGCTGTAGATGATTCTCCATTTCCATTTGTCATTTCTTATTGCGATCACGGAAAGAGCCGCCTTTGCGCGGATCTCCGCAATGACAAATGGAAAATGACAAATGGCAAATGGAAAATAAGCCCCTCTCTTACTCAGTCGCCGGCAGTGCGAATGCAATGTACTCGCCCGAGTAAGCACCACCACTGACGGCCACGACGATGTACTGTCTGCCGTTGACTCTGTATGTCATTGGCGATCCGCTCTGCGGCGCCGGGAGATAGACCGCGCCCACCTGCTTGCCGATTGCTTTGTCATAGGCTCTCAGCATCGCTCCCCGTGGATGGTCCGGCGTCGTGGTTATCTGAGGATCGCCCATGATAACCAGCGTCTTGGTAACCACCAGCCCGACGGCGCCACTTTGGCCGGTCTTGGGAATATTCATTCCTTTCAGCGCTGCGTGGTTGCGGACGACATCCGGCGTGTCGCCGTGAGGAACCTGCCAGGTGATCTCCCCCTTGTCCAGATTGATGGCCGAGAGGAGTCCATACGGCGGTTTGAGGATTGAAAGCCCCTGGACAGATGTGCTGCCCTGGGAGCCCGCCGCCGGTGGAGCCGATGCGGATGGCGCCGGGGCTTCCGGCGTCGCCCGGCGTCTGGACGGCTGCTGCGGAAAATCAGCGGCACTGCCGAAACCAGGTCCTTCGCTGACTCGGAATGGTTGACCGGCTCTCCCTAAGACATATTTGATGTCTGAGAATCCCTCGGGCGGCTCGATGAGCCCGATCGGCACGATGCTGGCATTTGATGCCGGTAGATAAACAGTGTGCGTCTCCGGATCGTAGCCCCCGCCCGGCCAGTTCGTTCCTCCGTTGGTTGTGCCGATGGTGAGGCCGGCTACAGGGCCACCGATCTTGCTAACGGTCGGCGGATTGAACATTGGCCCGTTCTTGAATGGCTCGATTGCCTTGAGTGCCTGGGCGTGCAACTCGGGGGTGAAGTCGATCAGGTCCTCTAAGGTCACCGCCTGGCGAGCATATGCCGGCGGCTTGGTCGGGAACGGTTGCGTGGGTGAGTACCACTCGCCGGGCACGTCCCCCTTTGGTACGGGTCGCTCCTCTATCGGCCAGACCGGCTCGCCGGTCACTCGATCGAAGACGTAGAGAAAGGCTTCCTTGGTTGGAACCGCAACGGCTTTTATCGTTTTGCCGTTCACGTTGATATCCGCAAGAATTGGCGCAGAGGAGAGATCGTAGTCCCAAATCGGATGATGCACGACCTGGAAGTGCCACTTACGCTGACCGGTTTTCAAATCGACGCACACCAGGCTCTCGCCAAAGAGATTGTTCCCCGGCCGGTGTCCGCCGTAGAAATCCGATGTGGGCGACTCCACCGGAAGATAGACCAGCCCCAGTTCCTCATCAACGCTGATCTGTGTCCAAACACCGGTGTTGCCATTGGTCGCCCAGGAATTGTTGAGCCAGGTATCGTTGCCAAACTCGCCTGGCCTGGGGATCGTGTTGAAGGCCCAAAGCTGTTTGCCGGTTCTGGTGTCAAACGCCCGGACCTGCCCTTTGGCGTTGTCGTGGGTCACGACCGTCATGCCTTCCTTCATCGCCATTCCAACGATGACCACGTCCTTCACAACGACTGGGGTGGAGTGGAGCCCGGCATCGCCCTTCTCTAAATCGATCTGCTGACTCGCACCGTGCACGACACCTGCCTTGAGATCGATCGCCCCGTCTTTGCCGAAGCTCGAGATCCGAGTGCCGGTTTTGGCATCAAGTGCGATGAGTCGATAGCCGGTGGTGACATAAAGGATGCGGTCGTCGCCTCTACCGTCACTCCAGTACGAGAGTCCGCGACCCGACAACTGCCGCGGAGCGTTTACTGCACGCGCTCCCTCGAACTCGGCGTGCACCCAAAGCAACTCGCCGGTGTCGGCCTTGAGCGCGACCACTGACCTTCGCGTTCCCGCGGTCGCGTAGAGGATGCCGCCGATCATGAGCGGCGTGCCTTCGAGTTTGTATTCGGGACGCGTGCCCAGATTGTCAGTCTTGAAGCGCCAGGCCACTTCCAGCTTGTTGAAGTTGTCCGCGTTAATCTGGTCCAGAGGCGAGTATCTGGCGCCCGTAAGATCGCCGGTGTAATGCGGCCATTCACCGTTCCTCGTCGAATGGACCGACGTCCCGTTAGCGGTTGACTTGTCAGGCGTCCCTTTAGTAGTTGAACGGGACGAGAGCCGATTCCTGGTCGCGGACTGGCCGCGAACTTCCGCCGCCATCCAGACGAGCCCGACGGCGAGCACCACCAATGCTGTGATGGATCGACATAGTATTCTTGACATCGTTCACCTCCGTTTTCGCAACGGCGGCATTACGTTACTCTTGGCCGCTCGCGCTTCTCATTCCAATTCCTTACGGTGCTCCTGCGTCAAGCTCCCGCTTCCTTCGCTTCCTTCTTAACCTTTTTGACCCCGCCTGCCGGAAACATCTCCTTGAACGCCGCCATGAATTTGGTCATCTCCGGCTCGGTGCCAACCGACACACGCAGCCAGTTGTTCATCGGCGGAAACTTTCGTCCGACGAGAACCTTGCGCTTCTTGAAGTCTTCGGCAACTGCGGCTACATCCTTGCCCACATCGACCATAAAGAAGTTCGTTTCAGACGGGATCACCTCGTAGCCCCAACCGCGCAAGTCCTTAATCGTCTTCTCGCGAAGCTCGATCGTCATCTGCTTAATCTTCTTTTCATACGCCGTATCCTTCAGAGCCGCAACGCCGCCGTACTTCACCACCGCGTTGAGGCTGCCGCCGCCATATGTGCGCATTCTGTCGATCAGCTCTTTGGGCGCGAGCCCGTAACCGAGACGCATGCCGGCGAGCGCGGCGATCTTTGAGAAAGTGCGGGTCACAATCACCGGCCGGCCTTCCAGAACGTAAGGAACGGACGTCGCGTAATCCGAAGTGGTGACGAAGTGATGGTAGGCTTCATCGATCAGCACCGGAACATCGCCGGGAATGCTGTCGAGCAACTGCTTGATCTCGTGCTTGGGGATGATGTTGCCCGTCGGGTTGTTAGGGTTGCAGATATACACAAAACCGACATCGCGATAGTTCATCTTTGTCGCGCGGATCATCCCGGGTATGTCCATCCGGTAATCTTTCAAGAGCGGAACTTTGATCGCATCGGCCTTGATGTTGGTTACGAACCGATACACCGAGTCATAGCTTGGGTCTACGCCGACAACCTTCTTGTGATCGAGCGTGAACGCTTCGCCGACGATCTTCAGGATTTCGCCCGATCCCGCGCCGAGCATCACGTTCTCTTTCTTCACGCCGTGATGTTTGGCGATGGCCTCGACGATGCCGCCGTCAGGATATTGATAACGGTTAGCATACTTGAACGCGTCCTTCATGGCTTTGACGACGTCGTCAGAAGGTCCCCAGCAATTCTCGTTGCTGGCGAGTTTCGCCATCTCGTCGTAGTTTTCATCGGGATGTTCCTCCCCAGGCTCACCCTGTCGCGCCTGTCTTTCCTGCGCGAACAAGTCGAAAGAGGGACGTAACCCGGCGAAACCGAGAGCGGTTGCCATAGTCCCGATGAACGTTCTACGTGTCGCTGAATTCTGAGTCATATGCGCCTCCTTTAAAAGCCATCCTGCAGGAACGGGCTATTTTCCATTTTCCATTGTCATTTGTCATTGCTCTCACGAAACTCGTTTAAGCAGCACTGCCGGGAAAATAGCAAATGAGAAATGGAAAATGACAAATGGCAAATCATTAAGCTGGTTTTCGTCCTCTTACTACTTCGACCCGGCCCCCGGCCACACCGTTCCCTGGTCCATCTTTGTCACCGGCGCCAGCCCTTTATACACGAATTTCTGCAAGCGCCTGCCCTCGTAGGTCTCGGTAGTGTAGATGTTGCCCTTCGAATCGGTGGCGATGCTGTGCACTCCGTAGAACTGACCAGGCTGCCGCCCGCCGTCGCCGAAGCTCGTCAAGATTTCCAGCGTATCGCGCTGGATGATGTACACCTTCTGATTGCGGCCATCGGCGAGGTAGATGTACTTTTGCTGTGGATCCTTTGAAAAGGCGATGTCCCACACCGACCCGTCCGCCAGCGACCTCTTCGCGACGAATTGTTCCTTCACAAACTTGCCGTCCGGCTGGAAAACCTGAATCCGGTCGTTCACGCGATCGCACACGTACAGGAAACCGTCATTAGAGAGCTCGGCACAGTGCACCGGATTGCGAAACTGCTGAGCGGGCGGTGCGTCCGGATCGTAGCGGCCGAGATTCTTATCGTCGGGTTTGTTACCATAGGCGCCCCAATACCGCTTGAACTTGCCGGTATCCGCGTCAAGGACGACTACGCGTTTGTTGAGGTAGCCGTCTGAGATGTACGCTTCGTTGGCTTTCGGATCGACGAAGATTTTGGCCACTCTCCCGAAATTCTCCGTATCATTGCTGCCGCCGTTCTTGCCCGAGTGCCCGTATTGTGCGAGGAACTTGCCATCCTGAGTGAACTTCAAAATCTGGGCGTCGTTCGTGCCGTTTCCGCCGATCCAGACGTTCCCTTTGTAGTCGATGGTGATTCCATGGTTCGACTCCGGCCACTCGTAGCCCTGTCCCGGACCGCCCCAGTGGCCGATCAGATTGCCGGCCTGATCGAACTCGAGAACCGGCGGTGCCTTCGAGCAGCACGCGCCGGTCTTTTGGTCGGCGGCGGCTTCGTTAGCAGAGACCGTATCGGGCCGATGAACGATCCAGACGTGATCCTGAGCATCGCACGCCACGCCGATCGACATACCGATGTACCAGTGGTTCGGGAGAGGCTTCGGCCACAGCGGGTCTACTTCGAACCTGGGCGCCATCACAACGGCCCCTTCAACGACCGTTGTCTTGTCCAGCACACTCTGACCGATGAACAGCGCGACCAGAAGAACGAAAAAGATTGCGGCGATGTAGATGCTTCGTTTACTCATCGATTTCTTACCTCTCACGCGAAAGGAAAGTGGCTTTTTATTTTCTATTTGTCATTTTCTATTTGTCAGTTTTTACTGCGAGAGATTGACTACGGTCTTTCCGGCAATGACAGATAGAAAATAAAAAATAGAAAATAAAAAATGGAAAATCTCCCGGCCTATTTATTCGCGGCCATGCCTGTGTACACAAACTTCTGAACGCGCTTTCCTTCGTACGTCTCACCGGTGTAGACGTTGCCTTTCGAATCCACCGCTATGCTGCCAACGCCGTAGAATTGTCCTGCCAGGCGCCCGCCGTCGCCGAAGCTCGTCACCACCTCGAGCGTATCGCGGCGCAGTACAAACACTTTCTTGTCGTGACCATCGGCGACGTAGAGGAAGCGTTGCTGCGGATCGCTTGAAAACGCTATGTCCCACACCGACCCGTCGCCGAGTGTAGTTTTCGATACGAACGCTTCCCTTACGAACTTACCGTCCCTCTGGAACACCTGGATCCGGTCGTTCTGCCGGTCGCAGACATAGACTGACCCATCCTTCGCTGCCGCGGCGCAGCTAACGGCGCGAAACTGTTTGGCCGGCGCACTATTTGGATCGTAGGCGCCGGCATTCGCATCGTCGGGCTTTTCGCCATACGCGCCCCAGTGCCGCTTATAGGCGCCTGTCTCTGCGTCGAACACGACGACTCGGTGATTGCCCAGTCCATCGGCGACGTAGACTTCATTCGTCGCCGGATCGACTCTGACGGCTGCAGGTCGGTTGAGTCCCGTCTTGCTGTCGCTGCTTTCGACTTTGCCTGCGTGTCCGATCTGCAACAGGAATTGGCCGGTGCGTGAGAACTTGATTACGTGGGCGTCTTGAGGTTTCGGCGCCGCAGGAGGCCTCGCCCCTCCGCCGGCTGGAGCTCCCGCAGGTCTCGGTGCCGCCGTCGCCTCGGGCTGCCCGGCGGCCGCGATCCACACGTTGCCCTTGTGATCCACTGTGATCCCGCCTGTAGATTGCGGCCAGTCGAAGCCCTGGCCCGGGCCTCCCCAATGACTGAGTAGATTTCCTGCCTGATCAAACTCGAGAACTTGCGGAGCAGGAACGCAGCAGCCGGTCGGCGGGTTTAATATCGCACCCTTTTCGTTGTTGCCTAGCGAATCCGCGCCCCGATGAGTGATCCAAATGTGATCCTGAGAATCAACGGCAACGCCGGTGACCGAACCGAGCACCCAGTGGTTAGGCAGCGGCTTAGGCCACAACGGATCGACCTTGAACATTGGCGCTTGCGCGCCGCGGGCTTGCGCGCCCGTCTCGGGCGCAGCACAAAAGGCTCCGAGCAGCAGCAGGATTGCGACCAGACCTGCACCCATGGAGAGATCAGGCAACCGCTTCGTCTTGCTCATCTATTCCTCCGAGCTCGGATGCAACTTGCGTTGATAGCGGGCGATGTCCGAGTTCCACTGCTCCTGACTTCCAAAGAACTCAGCCCAGGATTCTTCTCGGAGACACCGGTGGGCGCCAGTATACAATCGTTGAAGACTCCTCACAAGTTTGCGGGAGGCTGGTTGTCTGATCCCCAGAGCGAGGAGGATTCCTTCATTCGGCTCGATTGATGTCGCTCGATCCCGCCCTGACCCTTCGGCGGGTTAGTGCTTCAATGAACTCCGAGGTCGAGCGCCATAACATTGACACGATCGCGGATATAGAGCGTCTTGCCAATCAGCGTAGGCACGGTCCACGAGGTAGCTGTAGCTGCCGGCGCTCTCGCGAGAATCTTGAGACCTTCCGCCGACATCGTTACCAAACCAAGATTGCCGTCCTCATCCAGGAGGATCACCTTTCCATCCGCGGAGACAAAACTGACCTTGGCAAAGCTCCGATCCTGCCACGCGATTGAACCCGTCCGCGCATTGATCGCGGTCAGGAATGACGGACCGAAATCGCCGCTGCTGCCGAAGAAGAAGTCACCAATCCGCAGCACGTTTCCGAAGTGCACGCGCATCTTGTTACTGAACCAGAGTTCCTTCGCCTCCGTGCGACCGCCCGACCTTGCGAGTTGGATCACCCGGGAGCCGCCGTCGTATGCGCACGAAACGAACAGGAGCCGATCCTCGGGACACCAAACCGGGGTGCTGATGTTGACGCCTGCCCTGGTGGGGAAGAGATATTCCCAAATCGGCTTCCCGGTGTTCGGATCGTAAGCGTGAACGCCATCGCCCGAGGTGACGATGAGTTGTTCTTCCCCTTCGAGCGTGATGATCACCGGCGACGCCGGCGCGATGTCCGAATAGTTTCCAGCGCTCCAGACCATACGACCGTCGTCCTGCCGAAATGCCATCACGCCATGGTCCGGGCCTCCGACCGCGGCGATCACCGTGTCCTTGTAGGCAATCGGGCTTGCGGAATAGCCGGGCTTCACCGCCCATCGCATCTGGTTCGGCAGCGCGTTGTATTCCTTGACGAAACTATGCGACCAGAGAAGCTTGCCTGTGAGCTTGTCGAGCGCGAAGAACTGTTTGTCGGTCGAAGCGGCAAACAACCGGTTGCCGGCGAGCAGCGCGGTCGAATGAGGCCCCGCGCCCCGGCTGAAATTCATCGTATCGAGTGACGTCGGATAGCGATACTCCCAGATCGTTTTTCCTGATGCAGCATCCAGGGCGATCACGACCTCCTCGGCTTTCCACGTATTCCGGATACCGGTCGAGGGCCGGTACATCGTGTACAGCCGTCCGCCTACTCCGCCTTCACCCCCCTCCCCGATGATGCTCGAGTGACCTTCGCCGAGCGGCCGGCTCCAGAGTCGCTTTGGACCGTCTGGTGGCCAGGTGTCAGCTAGTCCTTTGGTGTCGCTTGTGAAGTTGCGCCGTGGTCCGCCCCAACCAAGCCACGCTGGCGACTGGGTTGAGGATTTGCTGGCGGTCTGAGGCGCCGGAACGCCCAACAACAACCCCGACAACAGCAGTAACAGCGACGCTGTGTTTAACGCCTGCATTGGATCTCCTCGCTCAACCGATGTAGAGCTGGTCGACCTTCTGCTTTTGCCAGATTCACGGGAAGAGTGCAAGGACGAAGCTAGAGCTTGGGCATCCTCCCTCCGGAATCCCACCAACGAAGTTGGTTGATCGTTCATACTCAGCCTACAATCGGCCGGCCGCACGCTCGTCAGCGAATCCCCACTGCAGTGGGTGGATCGTTCAAGTGCGGCCTACAGAGGGAGGCGTCTCGCCTGCGTCCCCGAATACCACCTAAGGCAGAGATTGTGTGAAAAGTCCGCCTAACCGCGTAGCGGTGACCTCTTAGCACGGCGCGCAGTAACAACGGCGGGCCGCGTAGCGGTCACCTGTTTGATTGCAGCACACTTATGAGGAATAGGTGACCGCTACGCGGCCGCGCATTCCAACCGCCGCGTGCTATCGAGA
>DATLWF010000770.1:0-4657 GCA_035576605.1 Blastocatellia bacterium
ACCGTCCGTGCCGAAGCAGGCCCAGCCAACGCTTATTCCGATGACCGCGCTCAACTCGTCACTCCCGAACTTGTGGTTGTCCACTGCCTGCTGAAGCCGTTGAATGAGTTCGCGCACTTCAACGGCACCGATCTTCACCAACGCCACGAACTCATCGCCGGCGTACCGGCTCAAGAAATCCTCTGATCGAAGCTGATTCGACAACAAGCCTCCCACGCTACGAAGCGCGATGTCACCTGCACTATGCCCGAGCGTATCGTTTACCTTTTTCAGGCAATCGAGGTCCATCATCAGCAGCGCGAAACTCTCGCCGTACCGCCGCGCGCGATCTGCGTCTTGCTCGAACCGAAGCCTGAGCGCCCGGGCATTCGCAAGCCCGGTGAGAGGATCCGTCAGCGCACTCGCCTCTGTTTTCTCGTGATGCAAGGCGTTAGCTATCGCATCCGCGGCGAGCTTCGCCACCGCTTCCACGAGCCGCAGGTGGTCAGGTTCGTAGGCGCTGACCTCGGTAGAATAGAGCGTCAGCGCCCCAAGCACCTCATCACCTTTTAGCAGGGGCACGGCGATCACGGAACAGTAAGGGGTGTCGAGTTCAACATGTGCCGCGGCCATATCGAGCCGCGGGTCACAGTTGTACATCGGCTGGCGGTTGGAGACCACCCATCCGGTTATGCCTGATCCGAGTAATATACTCGAGCCTTTTAAGCGCTCGGCGTTGCGCCCGCTGACGTGCACCGCTTCGACGTCAATCGAGTTCGGCTTCTGAAGGTAAAGAACGCAAGTTGTATAGCTCACGATGTCCTGCAGCCTTGAAGAGAAAACTGCAAACATATCGCGGAGGTCAAGGCTGTTGCCGATTTTCTGAGCTATTTCGTAAAGAGTGATCACCTCGCGATGCGCGTTTCGAATGTGCTCGAAGACCACCTGGTTGCTGTCTTTCTTTGGTGGGCCCTGAGCGAGTGCGCCCTCGATCTTTACGCGCGACCGTCTCACTTCCTTTTTTTGTCGTCTTATTTCCGATTCGAATTGCGGCAGGTGCTCGAGGAACAGGCGGACGATGTCCGGATCGTACATTGTGCCGCTTGCGCCCTTGATCAGATCGATTGCCTGCTCGCGGCTCATCGCTTTGCGATACTGCCGGTCCTCGCGCACTGCGTCGAAGCAATCTACGACGGACAGAATGCGCGCAGTCATCGGTATCTGCTCGCCTCGCAGGCCATCGGGATAACCGCGGCCATCCCATCTTTCGTGATGATGCCGCACAACCGGCACAACGGGATACGGGAATCCGACTCGGGTCAGAATCTCCGCGCCCACTATCGTATGCACCTTCATTCTGTCGAATTCGGCAGTCGTGAGCTTATCGGGTTTGTTGAGGATGTAATCAGGCACGGCCAGCTTGCCGATGTCGTGCAGCAGCGCGCCGGCCTTCAGGGCTTCGACTTCTGCTTCGCTCAGACCGACCAGACGGGCGAGGCCGGTCGCATAAATCTGAACGCGATGAACGTGGTCGTGCGTGACTTCGTCCTTGGCATCGATCGCGATGGCGAGCGCCTCGATCGTTCGCAGGTGCAAGTCAGTAATCTCTTCCACATGGCGAATCGAGGCATGTACCTTTTCGAGATATGTCCTATAGGTGAGGAAAACGATGGCCAGTACCGGGACCGCAACGATGAAGGCGTAAAACGAGATCACCGTTATCAGCTTGACGATCAGACAGGCCGCGAAGGCTCCAGCGAAGTAGGACATCCATGTCCACAGGAACGATTCACGCCAGGTCGTTATCAGGCTCTTGCCGCTTCGGAGCGCGTTTACTGTGCTTACCAGACCCGAGCTCAACAGATATTGCACCAGGGCAAGCGACCACGCGGCCAGGATCAGGCGGCTCGAGTCCGCTGCAATCTGCTGCGGATTGCCGAAGATCAAAGAGACCATCGAACTCGCCGCAAATACCGACAGGCTCATCGCGCCGGCGTTGAACGGAGCCACTTTCTTGCGGTTAGGAAACCTAAGCGAGCACAATAGCGCGTTTACTCCAGCCAGCACTACCGACGGCCATACGCCGTAAAGTAGAACCGAAATGAAGATGAACGTATCATCAAGCGTAACGGTGCTATCTGTCTTGGGAATCCGGATGGTTGTGCGTCCGACTACCAGCGTCGTGACCAGGCCGAGCAGAATCCAATTCAGACTCGGTTCGCCGGTGACAACGACGTAAACGGCATACACGAATATGCCCAGGCCGCTGGCCGAGATGAATTCGACGAAGCGGCTCGAGATGCCGCTCTCGAACCTCATGGGCCTGCCTTGTATCACTGCAGCCATTGGCTTAGACACTCCTGACCATACGCGGCCTTCTAACCGTGTTTCTTTAATCAATGTTCGTGCCGCGATAGCAATGGAATTGGTCGTGCTCCGAGTCGAATAAACCAACCGCTCTGGCGAGCTGAGGTAGCAACTGCGATCCCGGCTTAGTCCTTAGAATGCAATGAGTTGAGTCTTTGGCTGCGCATCGCGGTCCGACGATGAAGGATCAAGGCGGTTTCCGAACGAGTCAATTGTGAAGTGGCTCACTGTGACAGACTCCGTCAGAATGACAGAATCGGTCACGGTCAATCTTACCCAAGTGGTCGAGTCCGACAAACTTCATTTTGTCGACTAAGACTGCCCGCGACGACAAACTGAAGTTTGTCGGAGGATCATCCACAGCTCGCGTGCACTCTCCAGGCGGTCTAGAATGATCCCTGAACAGGGTTCAAATGCGAATCACCGAAATCTATCAAAGCATTCAGGGCGAATCGAGCTACGCGGGTTTGCCGTGCGTGTTCATACGCACAACAGGATGCGATCTCAGATGTAGCTGGTGCGACTCGGAGTTCACCTTTACTGGCGGCTCGACGATGACGCTCGACCAGATCATTGCCGAAGTCGAAAAGTACAACTGCGAACTCGTGGAACTGACCGGGGGCGAGCCACTGCTTCAGCCTGAGATTTACGAGCTTGGAACAAGCCTCGCCGATTCAGGGCACACCGTGCTCATCGAGACCGGCGGGCACCGCGATATCTCGAGGCTTGATCCTCGAGTCATTCGCATTATGGACTTGAAGTGCCCGGCTTCAGGAGAATGTGAGAGAAACCTCTGGTCCAACCTCAAGCACCTTCGGCCGGTTGACGAAGTGAAGTTTGTGATTGCCGATCGGCCAGACTACGAATGGACGCTGAAGACAATTCGCGAGCACGGCCTGGAAGATCGTGTGAAGCTCTTGATCTCGACCGCGTTTGGAATGATCGAGCCTTCCAACGTTGTAGCGTGGATGCTTGAGGATAAGCTGCGCGCGCGATTTCAGCTACAGCTTCATAAATACGTCTGGGCACCGAAAGAGAGAGGGCGGTAGGCAGAAGGCAGAAAGCAGAAGGCAGAAGGCACAGAACTTATAGAGGCGCGAACTTCTCGGGATGTGCGATCATGGCGCCGAGCATTCGGCCGACCTCTTCATATCCAGCGGTCAGTTCGTTGTAAGGTTCCTGCGCAAGATAGCCACAATCGTGCGCAAAATCGAGCCAGACTTGCGTCTCCGAAGCCTCCCCATCCGAATCCGCAAGCTTGCTTATGAACATGTTTGGGTAGCGTCTCTTTCGAAACCCTTCCGCAATGTTCGATGGCACGCTTCGCGACGAACGACGAATCTGGTCAGTCAGCGAGTACCTCTCCTCTTTGGGAAAAGTCCTCGACTCACGGAAGATTCGCATCGCCAGTTTGTAAGCCAACTGAAAGACTTTCAAATCTCTGTGTCCTCTTAGCATCATTTCGTCCTCCAAGGATTGTCTTGTCTCCCAGGATAGACCCAAAACAACTCGACTCGATCAAGAAAACTGCTGTCTTTCTTGCCTTCTGCTTTCTGCCTTCTGCTTTCTGCCTTCTGCCTTCTGCTTTCCGCCTTCTGCTTTCTGCCTTCTGCTTTCTGCTTTCTGCCTTCTGCCTTCTGCTTTCCGCCTTCTGCCTTCTGCCTTCTGCTTTCTGCTTTCCGCCTTCTGATTCTACATACCCATAATGTTGTAGCCGCAGTCCACGTGCAGGACTTCGCCGGTGACCCCGCGTGACATGTTTGAAAGAAGAAACATTGCGGCGTCGGCGACTTCGGACTGGTCGATGTTGCGTCGAAGCGGAGCGTGATTGCGCATGTGTTCGAGGATCTTAGAGAAGCCGCCGATGCCAGCCGATGCCAGCGTCTTCACCGGACCCGCCGAGATCGCGTTCACTCGTATCCCGCGCGCGCCAAGGCTCGATGCGAGATAGCGCATGCTCATGTCGAGCGCCGCCTTGGCGATGCCCATCACGTTGTATCCGGGGATCACTCGCTCGCCGCCCAGATAGGTCAGCGTCAGTATGCTTCCTCCGCGCTCCTCCATAAGCGGCGCCGCTTCGCGCGCGATCGCGGTCAACGAGTAGACGCTGACGTCTTGCGCAACGCGATAGCCTTCGCGCGAGGTTTTCAGGTAATCGCCCTCCAGTTCCTCGCGGAGCGCGTACGCGATTCCGTGCACCACAAAGTCGAGCGAGCCAAATTCTTTCTTGACCGTCGCAAACACCGCAGCGATATCTTCGTCACGGGTGACATCACAAGGCAGAACGAGCGGATCTGTCAGCGCTGCAGCA
>DATLWF010000771.1:0-3913 GCA_035576605.1 Blastocatellia bacterium
CGGGGCCGTTCGACCCGCCGCGCTCAAAGCCCTATCCTTTGCCGCCGCTGCCCATCAAGTCCGCGGGAGCGCTGTTGGCGAACGGCGCTCGCAAGCTTGGCTGGCATCCTCAGCCTTCGCCGATGGCGATCATCTCTCAGCCTTATCGCGGACGCAGCGCGTGTTCGCATTGCGGCTTCTGCGAGGGCTTCGGCTGCGAAATGAAAGCAAAGTCGAGCACGCTTGCGACGGTCATTCCAGAAGCGGAAAAGACCGGCCATTGCGAGATCCGCTCCGGTAGTTACGTTCGCAAGATCGAGACCGACAACGCCGGCCGCGTGACGGGCGTGATCTACTTCGATGAGAAGAAGACCGAGATTTTCCAGCGAGCCAAAGCCGTTGTGCTCTGTGCTAACGGAGCCGAGACGGCGAGGCTGCTTCTGATTTCCAAGTCGAATCTCTTTCCGAATGGGCTCGCTAACTCAAGCGGCATTGTCGGCAAGTATCTGATGTTCAACGGAGGCGGTTTCGCGAGCGGAGTCTTCGAGCACGAGCTGAATGAATTCAAAAGCGTGGCGGTGACGCGAATTGTTCACGACTTTTACGATTCGGATCCGAAGCGAGGGTTTTATGGCGGCGGCGGGATCGATACGCGATTTGATGTCTATCCGATGGGTTGGGCGCTTGGAGGTTTGCCGCGTGAAACCCCGCGCTGGGGCGCGGAGTATAAAAAAGCTCTCAAGCAGTATTACACGCGGTCGATGTACACATTCGGCCACACGACTTCGCTGCCGGTTGAAAACAACAGCATCTCGCTCGATCCGGAGGCGAAAGACGCGTGGGGTCTGCCGGCGATGCGAGTGACGTACAGGGATCACCCCGACGATCTCAAGATCATGAAATTCTTTTCAGACCGGGGGATGGAGTTGCTCGACGCCGCGGGCGCAAAGAAGAAGTGGGCGGGTCCCGTGGAGGAGTCGACTTTTGGGGTTCATTTGCTGGGGACTTGTCGAATGGGCAACGATGCGAAACGTTCGGTGGTGAACAAATACCACAGGGCTCACGATGTGCCGAATCTCTTTATCTGCGACGGGAGCAGCTTTGTGACCTCGGGGAGAGGTCAGCCGACCTGCACGATTCAAGCGCTTGCGTATCGAGCCGCGGATCACATCGCTCGGATGGCGAAGAACGGTGAGATCAAGAGCGCTTGAGCATCACCAAGTATACGCAGAGAGGTGGAATTCTTATGAGAATCATGTGTTTGCTCTTATTGCTCCCAATCGTATGCGCTTCTTTGCAGACGAGACCCTCCGCCCGCCACGTCACGGCGCTAGCCGACACATCTCAAGCAGACGAAGGGACTCCAAAAACCCAATGTGGTCGCGTCCTTATTCGTGGCTCGGAGCAACTCACCGAAATTGAACTTTGTCGCCTGCTCGGCGAACTTTCCAACAACCCGCTTGAACCCGAATCACGGAAGTCGGTTGAGGAGGAAATTCTCAAGGAGTATCACCGGCGAGGTTTCCTGGACTCGGGCCTTAGTTGGAGCAAAGCGGAAAAGACAGCCGATGCTTCGGCGCCCGATGTCACCGTTGACGTCACCGAAGGTCCAGTCTATCACCTGCGGAGACTTGAGATGATCGGGAACGAAAACACGCACGACAGGGTAATCCGGAGGCGGGTTGCGCTGCAGGAAGGAGCTGTTTTTGACGAGGAACTGCTGGAATTGAGCATTAAGCGGATCAATCAACTAGGCATATTTGAGGACTTCACAAGAGGTGACGTTGAAGTCAGGCCAAACAAGAAAGGTCATTTTGTTGATCTGACTTTTCAACTGCGAGAGAAGCCTTAGGCGGCAGAGTCCCGCGCGGCCGCATGCGAAGCGTGAGGGCGCATTCCTCGTGGTTAGCCGATCGGGTGTCGCTTGGCGTAACGATATGCAGTAAAAGCCGAAATGATGTGGCACACCCACCCAAACAATCCACCTGTTCCAATCCAGATTCCCGGTGTGACGATCAGCCAGAAGATTCCGCGAAGTATCTTGCCGTTGTAGATCTGCCCTATGCCTGGGATGAAAAAGCTCAAAACCGCTGCTACCCCTGGGTCTCTCATTTTGCCTCCGGTTGATGATACGATGCCGTTGCGGTAAGAAGTTCAACGCGTCGTCCGGAGCAACTCTACGCGCGAAGACGCAAAGGAACGCGGAGCCCGCAAATAGATCAAACAACAGCCGAGAAACTGATGAAAGAATACATCGCTTCAACCTATGGTGATCATCTGGCTGACGTGTACGACGAATGGTTCGCAAGCTATGAGGACGCTGCAATCGATGTTCTCGTCGAACTCGCGCAAGGGGGGCGAGCTCTCGAACTAGGGATCGGTACTGGACGAGTCGCGCTCCCGCTCGCGGCGCGAGGTATCGAGGTTCACGGCATCGACGCCTCTGAGGCGATGGTCTCCAGGCTGCGAGCCAGGCCTGGGGGAGAATCGATTCCCGTCACGATGGGCAACTTCGCCGACGTCCAGGTCGAGGGAGAGTTCCCGCTGGTCTTCGTTGTGTTCAACACCTTCTTCGCGCTGCTGACGCAAGAGGAGCAGGTGCGATGTTTCCGCAACGTCGCGGCTCATCTCGCAGAGAACGGGACATTCGTGATCGATGCATTCGTGCCGAATATGAAGCGCTTTAAGGGCGGTCAGGAGGTGCGCGCCCACGCGGTAACAACCGAACACGTGAGCATACAGGTTTCGCAGCACGATCCATCGCGCCAGAGGGTCAAAGGCCAATTCATCGTCCTCAGAAACGATCAAGTAAAGCTGTACCCGGTTGAGATTCGTTACTGTTGGCCGTCGGAATTGGATCTTATGGCGCAGCTCGCCGGTTTGCGGCTGCGTCACCGGTGGGGCGGCTGGACTCGTGGGGAATTCAACGCCACCAGCGTGAAGCATATCTCGGTATATGAGCGGCGGCGCTAGTCTCCTAGAAATGGAAAATGGAAAATGATCGAGACTTGAGAGGGATTTTCCATTTTCCATTTGTCATTTGTCATTTTCCATTTAGGAGCTGCATTCGATCTTAAGTCTCTTGCGTACTAGAGTATGGTGGGGTGGGAAGGAACAATCGCATTGGATAAGGGGACGGCAGCCCGGCTTGATGATCGGCTCGAACGGTCGGCTTTAGGCGATCAGTTTGCCTTTGAGGAAATTGTTCGCCAGCACCAGGGAATGGTCTTCAGCATGGCGTGCCACTTCCTGCGTGACCGGTCGCTGGCAGAGGAGCTGGCTCAGGAGGTTTTTCTGAACCTGCACCAGAACCTCCGCTCGATCAAATCGCCCGAACACCTGGTGTTCTGGTTGCGCAAGGTCACCAGCCATCGCTGCATCGATCAATCGCGGCGGTTGAAGGTCAGACCGCAAGTCAGCCTCGAAGACGTGCCGGAACCGGCGATTGACGCAACCGAGAATGATCTGTTCCTTTCCGAGATGCTGCGACGAGTGGTAGACACGCTGCCGGAGAAGGCCCGATTGGTGGTGATACTTCGCTACCAGGAGGACCTCGATCCGGGTGAAATAGCCAGCGTGCTCGATATGCCGCTCAACACAGTCAAGAGCCACTTGCGGCGTTCACTCTCGAGTCTCAGAGACAAATTGAGCCGCACGTTGGGGGAGGTAACATTATGAGCCGCCTTGATGATGAACTGCGAAAGGCCTTCAGACGCGAGCAACCGTCCGTTGATTTCACAACGCGCCTGCTCGAGCGAGTATCTCAGCAGCCGGCGCCGAAAGCGCCCTGGTGGCACCGACTCGCTACGTTGCTCGATCCGCCGAAACTGCGATGGGTTGCGATTGGTGTGACCGCGTCGTTGTTGCTGGCAATCGGCGCGGCTCAGTACAGCAGGTTGCATCAGGTCGTGATCAACGATGACGGCAAGGTTTC
>DATLWF010000772.1:0-3956 GCA_035576605.1 Blastocatellia bacterium
TCTCTCTCAACCCGCGCTCTAGCTCGCCCATATGCGTGTAGCTGAGCGCAAGCGCGATGGCTAATCCAACATATACTTCATCGGAATACTCATCCGGGGTTATCTGAGACTTCGCTTCTTCGATAGACGCGCGCAACTTGCCAATCTCACCTCTGTAAAACTCCGCGAAGTCGCGTGACGCATACACGTACTTCCCGTTTCGCCAGGCGTAGACCATCACCGCTCCAGGCGAAGCTGCGTGCGAAAGATCGTCGTATGATTCCCATCTCGCGTCGGTCACTACCAACTCCTGAATGCCGTCGCCGTTCAGGTCGGCGAGCTTTTGAATGGGAGCGGCCGCGAGCAACTCCGCTTTGTGATTACGGACCTGGTAGATTTCAGTCGGGTTGCAGCTCCAGCAGTTTCCGCCGCTCGAACTCTGGACGATTATCTCTCGCAGGCCGTCGCCGTTGATGTCCGTGGCGTTCAGCCTATTCGGGCCGCCTGCGAAGGCGAAAGAGAAGAAGAAGTCGGCCCGCTTGAAGATCGTTTTAGCGGTCCGGCCGTCGCTTTCGATGATTCGCAACTCGAACGCCTCGTTGGGCGCCTTTGATTTTTCACGCTGGAAGATCGCGGCGAGGTGATGCGCCGTCCCGTCCAAACTGGCTTCCACAGCCTCTTTCAGGCGCAGGCCATCGGCGGTTAGTTGTGAGACCTCAGGTTGGAACTCCTCGCTGACCCTCGGCGGAGCGGCCGCCACTTGGTTCGCGTAGGGCGGCGCGCAAAGGCTGGTCATTGCAGAGGCGAATGGTCCGGTCGCGATTACGACGCTAATAATTAACGCATAGGGCTTCATAGACTCATCTAACCACACGACCGTGATTGTCTACCTCGACTTCGACCGTGCGCGAACCCACGCCTGCCGAGGCCAGGCGTCCGCTCATCTCAGCCGCAATCTGCAAAAAGTTCTCAGTCGCGAACGCGATCATAGTCGAGCCTGCGCCGCTCACCGCCACGCCGAGCAAGCCCGGATAATCGGTTGTCTGATCATTCATTTTCAGCACATCGCCCAGTCCCGCACCGAGGGGAACTCGATGCTGTTGATGCAAACGGTCTCGGAGAGCTTCGCTGAACAGGTCAAATCGCCGCTCTGAGATAAGCGCTTGTAGAAGCGCCGACCGCTGAATATTGAATACTGCATCCGTCAGAGTCACTTCCCTTGGCAAGACACCGCGCATTTGTGTAGTACCCATTTCAAATTCGGGAATGCACAGGACGACCTTCACTTCTTCGGGCCACGCGCGCTTCACGGTGACAAGCGACCGGCCTCGCCCAGTCCGGTCTACGACGCAGGCGACGACCAGGCCGCCCAGCAGGCTCGGCGCAAGATTATCGCCGTGGTCTTCGAAGCGCAACGCGTAGCTGAACAGTTCCTCTTCGGTCAATCGCTCGCCGGAGAGGGTTTCGTAAACCGAGAGGCCTGCGATGATCGCCGCACTGCTGCTGCCCAGCCCCCGAGCGAGAGGAATCTCGCTGTGCACCAGCAACCGCGCGCCTTCGATCTTTTTGCCGCGAAGGTCACCAACTGAGCGCGCGACTCGCAGGATCAGATTCGACTCATCGGGAGGCATCCGCGCCTCGCCTTCTCCCGAAGTCACAACCTCGAATCCGCTCGCACGTTCCTCAACCGTGACCCTCAGGTAAAGCGCAAGCGCCAGGCCGCAAGTGTCAAAGCTTGCCCCGAGATTTGAAGTGGACGCCGGGATGACAATTTCAGTCTTGGTCATGTTGGGTTATTCGCAGTGGGCGGAGGAGATGCGGAGAGGGCAGAGGGGCGGGCGAAAGAACTGAATTGAGAATTGAAAATTCCAAATTGCAAAACTTGCAGCTCGAATCAATTCCAATTTTCACAATTCACAATTCACAATTCACAATTCACAATTCCCAACTTGCAATTCTCATTTGCAATTTGCAATTTGCAATCTGCAACTCAGTTCGCTCCTCCGCTCCTCTTCTCCTCCTCTTATCCTTCGCTCCTCCGCTCCTCTCCTCAGCTTGCTTAGAGCTTCAGCACTTCAAGCATACGATCGTGTATCAAGCCGTTACTCGCCACGACCTCCGGTTTGTAGTTCGAAAATGGACCGCCGCTGAAATTGGTTACCCGGCCGCCGGCTTCAGTGACGATCAGCGCGCCGGCTGCCGTGTCCCAGGGCGAGAGGTTCAGCTCCCAGAATCCATCGAAGCGCCCGCATGCAACGTAACACAGATCAAGCGCCGCGGCTCCATCACGCCGAAGCGCTTGAGCATTCATCGCGAAGTTCGCCCAGTGATCCAGGTTTGTCAGCTTCGAGGTTTTTATATCGTACGGAAAGCCGGTCGAAAGCAGTCCCTGCATCAACTCTGCGGTTTTCGAAACATGAATCGGCCTGTTGTTCAGCGCCGCGCCGCCTCCCCGCTCAGCAGCGAACAGTTCATCGCGCATTGGGTCGTAGACTACACCGAGCACGATCTCGCCCTTGCACTCGAGCGCAATCGAAACACAGAAGATCGGATAACCGTGCGCGTAGTTGGTCGTTCCATCCAGCGGGTCGACGACCCAGCGATACTCGGAGCCGCTTTCCGAGAGACCGCCTTCTTCGCCAAGAATTTCATGGCGCGGATAGTAAGTGGCTATGGCCTCGCGTATTAACCTCTCGCTTGCGAGGTCGACGTCGGTGACGAGGTTGATCGAGCCCTTGTGGTCTACGTCGATTCTGGTGCCGACCCTGTCGCGAAGCAGTCGGCCCGCATCTTTAGCCACTCGTATGGCAAAATTCAGCATTGGGCTATTTCAACACAAGCCGCGAAGATCACCAAGACTTTGTGGCTTTGCGTCTTAGTGTTTTGGTGAATTATCGACGGCTTAAATGAAACGCCTTTCTTATTCGGCTGCCGCCGAACCGTTCATCAACGTCACAAACTCAACCGCCATCTTTTCAGACCAAAACCGGTCTTCGCCTTCGCGATCGGCGGAGATGAATCCCACGTGCCCGCCTTGCTCAGGCGCGAGCAGCGCCACGTTCGGGTTAGCGGCGATGTCCGGGTGCCGGAACGAGTCAAACGGAATGAACGGGTCATCCTGCGCGTGAACGATAAGTGTAGGTACGGTAATGCAGCTGATGAACTGAAGCGAGCTAGCCCGCGCATAGTAGTCCGCCACATTGCCGAAGCCGGAATGTGGGGCGGTGTAAACATCATCGAACTTCCGAATCGACCACACGCCGCGCAATCTTGACGCGTCATAGCGATCAGGAAACAAGCGCGCTTTCCGCCGCATCCTCGTCCTCAGGCTCCAGACGAATCGTATGTTGTAGATGATGTTTGACCTCAGCTCGATCGCATCGGCCGAAGCGTTCAGGTCGATGGTCGGTGAGACGGCGATCACGCCCTTCAACTGGTTAGGCGCGGCGCTGCCATATTCGCCGGCGAGCTTTAGCACGACGTTGCCGCCCAGCGAGAAGCCCGCGATGTAAAGCTCGCCGAGACCGTCGCGCTCCACAAGCTCGTCAATAATTTGTCGCAGATCATCCGTCAACCCGGCATGATAGAGGGTTGAGGTAAGATGCTCCGTGCCGCCGCAGTTTCGCGTGTTAACTCGCACGGCGTTGAAACCGGCTCCCAGAGCCTTCTCCGCGGTGCCGAGCATGTAACGCGATTCCGTAGAGCCTTCCATGCCATGCAGGATCACAAGCGTCGGACGGCCGCCGCGCTCCTTTTGCCACGAACAATGCGCAAGCACTCGCACTCCGGGCGCCGTGTCGAAGTAGCGTGGCGCAGAGTTCTCAGCGACTGCCTTGAACCGACGGGGAATCACGGTGCCGGCAAGCGTCTGCGCGTGCGCGTTCCTCAGCTTCGGCGGAGGGACGAACGGCATCCGACTGAAGTGTTCGAGTATGCGCTCTTTCGTCATCGTGTTGTGTGCTGTAAACTCAGCCCAG
>DATLWF010000773.1:0-8396 GCA_035576605.1 Blastocatellia bacterium
ACATCATTGTGGTATTGATCGGCTGGCCGAAGCGACGTACCCTCTCTCCCTGAAGTGTAATCTGAAAGCCATAGAGTCTCCGTTCGAATCCGCGGCAAGGGGAAAGCATTGGATCTGAGCGTCGCCATAATCGAAGACGACCCGCGTTATCGATCGAGTCTGGAGAAGCTGTTTACGCACACGCCGGGATTTTCGCTCGGCGGGAGCTTCGGGTCGCCGCGCCGGGCTCTCGACGAAGTTGAACGGTTGACCGAGTCAGGCAGGCGGCCCGTTTGGAACCTCGTTTTGATGGACCTCGAGTTGCCGGGCATCAGTGGTATCAAGGCAACTCGTGAGCTGAAAGCCAGACTACCCGAGTTATCCATTGTAGTGCTCACGGTGTTCGAAGACCCGGCGACGATTGTCGAGGCAATAGTAGCCGGAGCGGACGGTTATCTTCTGAAGAAGACCCCCGCCGTCGAGCTGCTTTCTCAACTGCGAATGATAGCCAGCGACGGCGCGCCGCTGACTGCCGCGGTTGCGCGAACTCTCCTATCTCTGGTGCGGCAGAGTCAGCCGTCGGCTTTGAGTGAAAGTTCGGGCTCCCCGACACGGCTGGACCTGACCGGTCGTGAGCAAGAAGTGCTTCAGTGCCTGGTTCGAGGTCTCTCCTATAAACAAGCTGCCGACGATCTCGAAATGGGAGTCGAGACCGTTCGGACTCACATCCGCGCCATCTACAGGAAGCTCCACGTCCACAGCGCGGCTGAAGCCGTCGCCCGCGCGCTCAGAGAGAAGCTTGTCTGAACACTCTTTAGGCGCTTCCCGACATTTTCGTAGTCACACCTGCCTGCCTACCATAATTATGTGATACCAACCGTCGACTCGTGCGGCTAGTATCGGCCTGTTCTTAAGCCGTCGATGAGCTGTCAGATCTCATCGCGCCAGGCCGGATTGATCGATCTGCCGGTGGTGCCTCTCCGGCAAATTCAAGACTGGAGGTTTCACGATGCTACCGCACTCTCCCAATCGCTGTGGAATCGCATGCCTGATGCTCGCGGCAATGCTTGCTTCGACCGGGAGCGTCTCGTCGAAGGCGCCCGTTGATCAGGTCCCGATCGAGTTCACGGCAATGGCTGTCAAGGGCGACGTCTCGGTGGATGACGCCAGCAATCCCACTAAGCTGAGCTTTGATCTGAAGTCGACCTTTCGCCTGGGCCCGAACAGCAATGGTATCAACCCGCTCGCTGAGGGCCTGACGCTCAATCTGGAATATCCTAACTCTGCTTTGGCCTGCCTGACCGTTTCGATCCCCGGAGGCTGCTTCGCGCAGACGGGCAACGGCTATCGAGCACAGAGTTTCCAGAACTGCGGCCAGAATGGATTGCTTGTGGTAATCGCCCAGTGTCAAAACGCGTCGCAAACGGCCGACGAGATACCCCCCTTCTTCGAGTTGCTTCAGGCCATCAACAAGTCCGACCTGCGCGTCACGCCCGATCCCGACGGCAGATGGGATTTGAAGCTCAGCATTGATTTCCTGGCGTCACCAAATGCTCCGATCGCCGGAATCATCGCGGTGCTGCGCAGCCCGAATAAGGTGAGGCTCACGATAGGGAATGATCATGGTGACGTGAGCATCGCCAAGCTCACTTTCAACGGCGAGAACTGATCACCAAAGGAATTGGTGTCTGTTGTTGATGCGCCGGCTGTGCCTTGCTCGGGAGCGGCCGGCGTTTTAGGCGTGTCCGCAAGTAACGCCAAGGATTACGTATGAAGACTAACATCGCTTATCAGAGATCGCTGCGACTCACCTTAATGTCGCTAGCGCTGCTGCTTTCGACTCTGACGGCGACCGCGCAGACAACCACCTTTACTTATCAGGGCAAGCTCACCGACAGCGGCATGCCTGCGAGCGGCAGCTACGATTTTCAATTCAAGCTCTTTGATATGTTAACCGGGGGCTCCGCGGTGGGTGCAGCGGCCGCCAATGGAGTCACCGTGACGAACGGAGTCTTCACCGTGAATCTTGATTTCGGCGTCTGCGCGAGTTGTTTCAACGGAGCGAACCGGTTCATCGCCATCAGCCTCAAACCGACGAGTGGTTCTACATTCACGGACCTGAATCCGCGTCAGCAAATCACGTCAACGCCCTACGCGATAAAGAGCCAGAACGCGACGAGCGCCGATGGGCTTTCGTTAGCCTGTGTCAGTTGTGTGACTAGCAGCCAGATCGGCAGCGTCAGCGGCAGCGTCATCACTGGCACGATACCTGTGTCGGGGGTGCCCGCCGGAAGCACCAATTACATTCAGAACGGGGTGGGTCAACAAGTGGCGAGCAACTTTAACATCAGCGGAGACGGCACGGCAGCGGGCACTCTATCCGGCGGTGTCGTAAACGCGAACACACAGTACAATCTTGCCGGCGGGCGAGTGCTTAGCACCACGGGGTCCTTTAACGTGTTTGCTGGAGCGGGCGCAGGCGATCACAACACATCGGGCTCCTCAAACGCTTTCTTCGGAGCTCTAGCTGGCCAACAAAACACGACCGCAAGCGACAACTCCTTCTTCGGGGCTGGGACGGGCGCCATCAACATGACGGGTCAGCAAAACTCCTTTTTCGGATCTCACGCTGGTCAGAGCAACACCGCCAGTTTCAACTCCTTCTTTGGAACTTTTGCTGGTGACGGCAACACGACAGGCGCCTCCAACTCCTTCTTCGGCGCATCCGCCGGGGCTGCGAACACGACCGGCGCCGACAACTCCTTCTTTGGCCGGGGCGCTGGCCAAAACAACACGACGGCTAGCTTCAACTCGTTCTTCGGATATCAAGCTGGACTGAATAACATTACCGGCGCGTCCAACGCCTTCTTCGGCGTTAGCGCCGGTCAGAACAACACGTCAGGATTCTCCAACGCCTTCTTCGGATTTGGCGCGGGGTTCACTAACGGTACTGGCCAGTCAAACTCGTTCTTCGGAGAAAGCGCAGGCGGCCGCAACACGACTGGGAACGGAAACTCTTTCTTTGGACGAAACGCCGGCTCGTTTAACACTACGGGCTTTAACAATGCCTTCGTCGGTAACGACAGCGGCTTAAACCACACGACGGGCGAGTCAAACTCTTTTTTCGGTCGCGCCGCTGGCGTCAATGTTACAACGGATAAACGAAATGTAATGCTAGGCGCCGGTGCTGATTTCCGCAGCAGCCAGGCGAGCTCCATCAATGCTTTTGCAGGCGACGAGAACGTCTTCGTCGGATATCAAGCCGGTGGCGCGGCTGCGCGCCGAAATGCCGCTGCTTTCGGGACGAATGCCTTCGTCACCTGCGATGATTGCATGGTGTTGGGGACAACGAACGTCAGAGTCGGCATCGGGATGACGACTCCTCAGCAGAATCTCAGCGTGAACGGCGGATTGGTGATTGATCAGGCGGCCCTTAACGACGGGACGTTGCCGATGGGCGCGAATGCGGCGCTCACGTTTGGCAGCGGCAGCGGAGAAGGCATTGCATCCAAACGCACGGCGAGCGGCAATCAGTTTGGTCTGGATTTCTACACCAATTTCATCAATCGAATGAGCATCACGCAGAACGGCGACGTCCGCATTAATCACAAGCTTGCCATCAACGAACTTGGGGCCGCGCCATCCAGTAATCTCTGCATCAATCTCTCGAACGAACTCTCCAATTGCTCATCGAGCTTGCGCTACAAGACCAACGTGATGTCTCTCAACTCAGGGCTTGAGTTAGTGCACCGCTTGCGACCTGTTACTTTCGATTGGAAGACGACGGGCCAAAGAGATTTGGGATTGATCGCGGAAGAAGTTGAAAAGGTCGAGCCGTTACTGGTGACGCGCAACAAGACGGGTCAGATCGAGGGCGTGAAGTACGACCATCTCAGCGTGGTCTTTATCAACGCCATAAAAGAGCAGCAATCGCAAATCACCAAGCAGCAGACCCGAATGGAAACTCAGCAAACGCAGATCGAAAACCAACTCCTCGAGATCAAAAGGCAGCAAAAACAGATCGAGAACCTGCTGAAGGTCGTATGCCTCGATCACCCGGGCGCCACGCTTTGCAAGCCTAAAGAGTAAGTGACAAATGCGCTACTCATCTGAGAAAGCCGAGTAGCTCTGGCAGTCGCGCCTTCGATCTATAAGTCGGCCGAAGAGACTCACGGCTTGAGGCTTGAGTTAGTTGAGATTTGGCACGCAGATGAAATGCGCAGAACAAATATATCGAGGGTGGCGGGTAGTTTTCGTGGCCATGGAGTGGTTT
The DNA here is from genome assembly GCA_035576605.1 of Blastocatellia bacterium. GTDB lineage: Bacteria > Acidobacteriota > Blastocatellia > UBA7656 > UBA7656 > Onstottus_A. The sequence continues at coordinate 4,253 of DATLWF010000773.1, forward strand.
CGGATGAACTCAAGCGCGACTATCTGGCCGGAATCGGCGTCAAAGGCAAGATCGTCATGGTGTTCAAGCGCGACCTAAGTTCAGGGCTAGAATGCCTGGTGCGAGTGGAGCGCGGCGTCTTTTCATGGTTGATTCTCCACGACGGATTGATGGCCAGCACGTTTCCGCAGGAAGCAGTGTGCATGGCGCCTGTTCTTGCCTCTCATACAGATTAGGAATCCGACTTCAATACCTCAGTCACCGCGTTCCTGCGCTCTAACGTATTGACAAGGCAGTTTCGCGCAGGATATAAGGCGCGTAACACCTAACCGACTCCCCTCGGCTAATTTTGCTATCGCTTATCTCTAAGGAGGAAGGATATGTCGCGAATAATCACAACATGTCTTCTGGTCCTGGCAATTTCAGCAGTGTTACTGTGCGGAACCCCTAGCGCCGGGGCGCAAAGCTCTCATCACTCTGAGCAGGTTGTATTCAGTGGTGGTGGATTTAGCGATGATCTTCAAAGCCCGTTCGGCTTCTGGGTCTGGTGCGAGGCGGATTCTACCAACCCGTATCATGGCATTTGCAACGGAGCGATGTACGTCTATGCACGTGGCCTGACAAAACATGTATCTGGGACTATCGCCGAGCCACAAGAGCACATGTATCGGATGACCGTAGCGTCTAATGATGGCCTGATTCAGGCTACCCTGACAAACGTTCCGAATTCCGATGGCTCGATTAATCAAGGTCCGCACAATACTGTGATGGTGCACTTTACGGCACCCCCGCCAGGAGGTAATGGTACATCCACTAATGCCGTAGTTAACGTAACCGGACCGAGCAACTAGAAACCGTCGTCTCGGGAAGGCCATTAGAAGAATGCTTCGAGCTGACGGAGTATTGAGTATAGGTGTGCTCATCGCGTGTTGACGGTTAATTAGCAATCAACGTCCTCGCCATCTAGTAGCAGAAGAGGTGTTTCAGGAATGGGATTTTTTTGAGTCCCACCGAGAATCGACTCAACCTAACTGAACAATTCTCACCTGGCACACAGCTTGTTCCCACAAAGGACCCAGGTGCGCTAGTATTGCCTGCACCGGCCAGCGCGTGTGAGGCGTTCAATGGAAAGCGTCCTTCAAGACATTCGTTACTGCCTTCGCTCACTCATCAAGATTCCCGGGTTCACGGCTGTCGTCGTCATCGTGCTTGCGCTGGGCATCGGAGCTAACACCGCGATCTTCACGGTAGTCAACGCCGTGCTGCTTCGTCCGCTTCCCTACCCCGACTCAGATCAGCTCGTGATGCTGTGGGAAACCAATCCTCGATTTCAGATCGGAATCGACACGCTTCCGGTAACGCCTGGCGGCTTCATGGATTGGCGAGAGCAGAACAGTGTTTTTGAATATGTCTCCGCGCTGGGCGTCGGGCGATGGAACCTGTCGGGTGCGGGCGAACCTGAACGAATCAGCGGTGCGAGTGTCTCTCCGAGCTTCTTCCGGCTGATGGGCTCGGAACCAGAGCTCGGTCGTGCGTTTCGTGACGATGAAGAAAACCCGGGCGCCGGCAAGGTCGTCGTCATAAGCCACGCGCTGTGGCAGCGGCGATTCGCGGGCGAGCCTGGCGTGATCGGAAAGACGATGACGCTCGACGGTGAGGGCTATACGGTGGTCGGCGTCGCGCCCGAAGGCTTTCAGTTTCCTCGTGCCAACGAACTGCCATACTTTGTGGGCGTGTCAACACAGACTGATCTTTGGAAGCCGCTGACTCTCGGAGACGATTTCGTCAACAGAAAGCGCGCTAATCATCAGCTCAGCGTGATCGCCAAACTCAAGGCCGGCGCAACTCTCGAGCAAGCGCAAGCCGAGATGACTGCGATCGCGGGACGGCTCGAGCAAAACTACCCCGACAGCAATCAGGGAATCGGCGTAAAAGTCGTGCCGCTCAGCGCGCAAGTGGTCGGCAACGTGAGAGTGGCGCTGTTGGCGCTGATGGGGGCGGTCGCTCTTGTGTTGTTGATCGCAAGTGCGAACGTCGCCAACCTCTTGCTCGGGCGATCTTCGACCCGGGAGAAGGAGATCGCCATTCGAACCGCGCTCGGCGCCAGCCGCGGCCATATCGTGCGCCAACTGCTGACTGAGGCCCTGCTGCTTTCAATGAGCAGCGCAATCGCAGGAACGCTGCTGAGTCTCTGGGGCATAAAGGCGATGTTGTCGCTGAGCCCCATTCTGTCGGCAAATTTGCCTCGTTCATATGAGATCAACCTCGACCTGAGAGTGCTTGGCTTCACTGCTGGAATCGCGCTGTTGACCAGCGTGTTGTTTGGACTGACGCCGGCGTTGCAGGCTTCAAAGATCAACCTCAGCGAATCGCTCAAAGAAGGATCTCGCGGGTTGTCGAGCGGGCAACACTCGAATCACGTTCGCGCCGTGCTGGTGATTTCTGAAGTCGCTCTATCGCTCGTGCTGTTGATCGGCTCGGGGCTAATGATCAAGAGCCTCACGCGTCTGCTCAAGGTCGATCCGGGCTTCAAACCTGAGAACACGCTGACCATGCAGATCGCGCTGCTCAACTCGAAGTACCCGAGCGCGAATCAGCAGATCGGTTTCTTTCAGGAAGTGACCCAGCGAGTTGCTGCGTTGCCCGGAGTCGAGTCGGTTGGCTTGATCTCCTCGGCGCCGCTGAGCGGAGGCGTATATGCCGGCGGTTTCTCAATCGAAGGCCGCGTCTTGACATCGGAACACGACGACCTCGTAGCGGACCGGCGAATGGTCAGCACGCAATACTTCAACGCGCTGAGCATTCCGCTTATCAAGGGCCGAGGCTTCTCCGATCGAGACGATCAGACCGCAACTGGAGTCGCGATCGTCAGTGAGAGTTGGGCGCGCCGCTTTCTTCCGAATGAAGATGCAATCGGCAACCGCATCAAACTCGGCGGTCGAGATTCGACGCGACCGTGGCTGTCGATTGTAGGGATCGCCGGAGATGTCCGCGACACCAGGCTCGAATCGGACGCGAGACCTTGCGTGTACGTCCCTTATCCACAGTTCCCGTCGTCGGGCATGACGCTTGTGGTGCGCGCCGGGTTTGATCCGAGGGCGCTCATCTCTGCAATCCGTGACGAAGTGTGGGCGGTCGATAAGGAGCAACCGGTGACTGATGCGAAGACGATGGATCAATACGTCGCGGATTCAGTCTCGCCGCGACGATCGGGCGCGCTGTTGTTGTCCATCTTCGCGAGCCTCGCGCTGGTTCTTGCGTCAGTCGGAGTCTATGGCGTGATGGCTTACTCGGTCAGTCAGCGAGTGCATGAGATCGGGATTCGAGTCGCGCTTGGCGCTCAGTCGTCTGACGTGATCAAGCTGGTAGTCGGGCGCGGGATGGCGCTCGTGCTGGCAGGGGTGATGATCGGACTCGCTGGAGCGTTGGCATTGACTCGATTAATGACCAGCCTGCTCTATGGAGTGAGCGCAACCGATCCGATGACGTTCGGGGTTGTATCGGTATTGCTGGTAGCGGTTGCGTTGTTGGCGAGCTACATACCGGCGAGGCGTGCGACGAAAGTTGATCCAATGGTCGCGCTGCGATGCGAGTGAGGAAGTCTCGCGCTGGGTTTAGAAAGAACCGGCCACTAACTCTGAGCGCCGATCCATACCGACGCTCGTAGCGGCGCTCGGTCGATAGCGCACACCGTATTCCGAAAGCGCGCCGCGTAGCGGCTACCTCTCGATAGCGCAAACCGCATTAGGAACTTCGGGCCGTTTAGCTGCTACCTACCTGTCTACGAGCTATGGGCGCACGGATTCAGGTGGCCGCTATGCGGCCCAACCTGAAGCTCGTATTCGGTGCCTATCGACAGGAGGCCGCTACGCGGCCACCGCCCGCCAGGCTCCAAGCTGGAGTGATGCTACTTCTGGGAAATCGCTTTCCCGAATGTGAACACAAACGCCTGCCTTCCAAGCAGTTAACCTGAATCATTTAACCATTTATCCAGCTCGCCAGTATGGCACGCGGCTTGGCTAAGCAAGCGCCGAGGTATTAGTTATGTCAGCTCTGAATCCTACCGCTCCGCGAACCCTGATCGCCGATGATCAGCCCGACGTTTTGGAAGCTCTGCGGCTTCTGCTCAAGGGAGAAGGCTACCAGACCGAAGCAGTCACCACCC
>DATLWF010000774.1:0-14579 GCA_035576605.1 Blastocatellia bacterium
GATCATCCGGCTTCCTCTCGCTCGAAACATCGTTGTCGACTCGAAGGCGCCGTTGCAGGCATATCTCGAAGCGCTCGAGGCCCCCGATGATGAAACCCGGGTTGCAAAGCTGAAAGACCACGCGCGGCAGATCAGAACTCACCTCACAAAGCTCGGCGGCAAAGCTTATTGGGAACAGCTTCCAAGCACCCCGGAGTTCGTGTTCATGTTCCTTCCTGGCGAAACATTTTTTACCGCCGCGCTGGAGCAAGACCCTGGCTTGATTGAATTCGGCGTCGAGCAGCGAGTGATCGTCGCCACGCCAACCACGCTCATCGCTTTGCTAAAAGCGGTCTCCTACGGCTGGCGCCAGGAACGGATGACTGCGAATGCGGAGGACATCAGCAAACTCGGGCGGCAATTGTATGAGCGGCTGAAGACTCTCGCCGAACACTTCTCGGATGTGCGCAAAGGTTTGGACCGCGCGGTCGACTCCTACAACAAAGCTGTCGGGTCGTTTGAAGGCCGGGTGCTGGTAACTGCGCGTCGCTTCAAGGAACTCGGGGCCACAACCGGCGAAGACATCGAGCCGCTCGAGATCGTCGATCGCAAGACCCGATTGATGGACACCGGAGAAACGGGATTGATACCCGGACTGCTTGATGAAGGAGAAAATGCGGACGAGGAAGAGACAACATTGAAAATTGAAAGTTGAAAAATGGAAAATGGAAAATAGAAAATAGAAAATAGAAAATAGAAAATTCGAACCGATGTGGCAGATGAGGGTTCATAGGTAAGTTCGCAGATTTTCTATTTTCTATTTTCTATTTTCTATTTTTTATTCTCGACCCCTTGCCTCTGGAGCTACGTTGTCCAAACAGATCTGGCTAGCCCCCATCCTCAGCAACAATCGAGAGCGCCTGCTCGAGCGCGCGTCGGACGTTCTGGCGTCCGGACCCGCTGAGGGATTGCTGTACCTCGCCGCGTCGCGTCCGCTCCTCGAGCTGGCTGCCGGTCGACTGCTCGACGGCGTTCGCAATCGCGGCGTTTGGGGCTCGCTGCCGGTGCATTTGTTTCGCGGGTTCGCGAGGTTTGTGCTCGCAACCGCAACAGAAGATGAAACCGGCTTGCCGCTCGCTCCGCGAATTGCAATCGATCAGGAAGAGCTTCCGGTAAGACGCAGCCTCATTTCACAGATCATCAAGCGGCTGGCTCGAAACGGAACGCTCAAAGCCATCGCGCCGCTCGCGCACAGTGATGGCTGTGTCAATGCAGTCGCAAAACTCATAGGCGAGATCCAGCGCGCGGCGATAGACCAGGCCGAACTTCAAACCATCGTCGACGCCCGCGCGCGCGATCAGTACCCGGCGCTCAATCAGGAAATCGACGGCGGCGCCATCGCGACCGAGCATCCGATTCCGCTCCAGATCGATTTCGATAGAGAAGTCGCGTTGATCTACTCGGCATATGCGGCCGCGCTGCACCGCTTCAACTTAACCGATGACAATGCAGATCAATTGCGAGCGCTTGAAGTGCTGCGCGGCGAAGGCGACGGAAAAGAGGTCAGCCTGCCGTGGCTGTCGGATGTTCGATTGCTCGTGCTTGACGGCTTCTCTGACTTCACTCCGGTTCAAGGCCAAATGCTCAGGCTGCTCATTCCCCAGGTGCCCGATGTAATAGTGAACCTGAACCGCGACGAGCGAAACCTCGAGATATTTCGTCCGTTCGAGCGAACTATTGATCAACTATGTTCAATGGCCCGCTTCGAAGTGAGCGATGTCGCCGAAGCTCCGGCGATCGGGCTTTCGTCCTTGCGCGAACGACTTTTCAATCCCGCTGAAACTCCGGCTGAGAGCCCTGCCGGAAGTTCCCTGATGATCTCAATGCTCGACTGCGGCAACCGGGTGACTGAAGTCCGCGCCATAGCGAAAGAAATCAAACGCCTGGTGCTGCTCGAAGGTTACCGCCCGAGCGAGATCGCTGTGGTCGTTCGAAATCGAGCCTCCTACGAGGAGACAGTCGCGCGCCTCTTCGAGGAAGAACGAATACCTTCGGCGCTCGGCCGCCGCATCGAGCTTCAGGAGGTACCGGCAGTTCGCGCGGCTCTAAAACTCTTTGAGGTGCTGATCGCCCAGGGACGAGAGAACGCCGGGCCGATCAGGGTCAGCGATATCGCCGATCTGGTGAAGTCGGGTTATTTCTGTCTGTCGGAAACAGAGATGGCCGTGTTGCGGGAGCAGTTCGAGCGAGAACCCGCGACGCTGGTTGAAGCAGCCTATTGTAAGGGTTCTAATGATTCACACATGGGTCGCTTCGGCCACTGGGATGCCGACGAACTGGAAAATGTGATTGCGTACGTAGGCGGTGAGCTGCGTGCAGCCTGGTGGGTTAAACGCGCCCGTCAATTGGTCTACTTGCCTCAAAGGCGAGATGTATCGAAGCTGGCGGAGAGAGAACCTGACGACGAGTTGGACCTGAATGACGAGAATTCTGTCGCCTCCGGCGAACAGCTAATTGCACAGATGCGGCCCGTCCAGTTTCGAGAGCCCGTTGATGTCCCGCTTCCAGGTTCTGAGCGCAGACTCAAGACCGCTGAGGATATACATCCTGCATTGATCGCGTGGTGCGTGCTTATTGTGAAGCGGTTCGCTGAGCTTATCGAAGGCTGTCCGCGGAACGGTTCGCCGAGAGAATTGCGCGATGCTTTGTTGCGACTGCTGGATCAGCTTCAATTTGCGAGCGAGGTGCGAGGCTGTCAGGGCGGCGATGTAGCCGATGCAGAGCTGCCGAGGGTGACCCTGGATCTGCGTGGGCTCGAAGGGCTGCGACGCGCGCTTCGTGCCGCCACGCGAAGCATAGAGATTGCGGAAACTTTGGTGACGGAAAGCGGGTCCTCAACTATCAACCTCGCGAATCTTCTCGAAGAAGGAATGCGATGCGTTCGCGCTCAGTCATTGGTGACGAGTCATGGCGATCCGGATGGCTTGAAGGTGCTTGAAGTGACCGATGTTCGCGGGCTGCGATTCCGCGCGATCTTCATCGCCGGCCTGGTGGAAGGCGGCTTCCCGTTGAGGCCTTCACGCGACTGGATCTATCCGCACGAAGAGCGAGAGCGGTTGAAGCAATACGGGCTAACGCTTGAGGACATCTCCCCCGATACGCTGCTCAAGGAAGAACATTACTTCTATCAAGCGGCGTGTCGCGCGACCGAGCGGCTCTATCTGAGCCGGCCGCTGGTGCTGGAGGACGGCTCGGAGACGGTAGCCTCTTACTTCGTACAAGAACTGAGCCGCGCCGTAGCTCCGGATCAAATCAAAAAGGAGGTTATTCGAACTGATTTCGACGGACGTACTTTGTTCGAATCTTCACGTGCTTCGGAGCTTGCGGTGCATTTGGTGCGGCAGGACGAAAGGTTCAGGCATCGAGCTCAAAGAGAGGGCAACTTCCAGGAAGAGCTCATCGCCCGGTTGATGACCGACGCCGCCAAGCGTGGCACTCTGACTGTATCGGCGCGGACACGAATCGCCATCGAACGCGAACGCAATAGCCGCTCATTCGGAGAGTTCGACGGCGCGATCAGCAAGGCGAGTTTGATTGCAACACTGAATGATCACTACGGATCCGATCATGCTTTCAGTGCAAGCGAGTTGAGCCTGTACGGCAAGTGCCCGTTCAAGTTCTTCGCTGAAAGGGTTCTCAAGCTCGAGCCGCGAGGCGAAGCAGCATTGGACTTGACGGCGCTGGACGCGGGCAGTCTGTTGCACGAGATACTCAGGCGGTTCTTCGAGCGGCATCGACGCGAACGGCTTACCGAGCTTGATCGTGCAGGGCTCCGGCGCGAGCTGGGCGAAGTGGCCGACGAAGTATTCGACGAACATCAGAAAGCCGTTCCTCCTCTCAACCCGCACGTGTGGAGCATCGACCGCGAGATTGGAAAGCTGATGCTCGAACAGCTGCTCGACTATGAGCTTGAGGTCCAGCAGAAGTCGCGACCAAAGGATGTGAGGCCCGTTTACTTCGAGCTTGCCTTTGGCATGAAGGGCAACGCGGTAGATTCTCATTCTACTGAAAAGCGTCTTGAGATCCGGCGCGGTTCCGAGGACCAAACAGAAACCGTGAGCGTTCGAGGCCAGATCGACAGAGTGGACATTGCAAATGATGGGACGGCGATCGCGTATGACTACAAGCTGTCGAGGGGCGCCGACCTCGATGACATGACAGAGGGACGCGCGCTGCAGCTTCACATTTATCTTGCCGCGCTAGAGCAACTGCTCCTGCCGGACAGCCGGATCGCGGGTGGCGGATACTACACAATAAAAGGCAACAGACCGAGACGAAACCAGGGTCTGTATCGGGAAGAGCTGAAGGACTACACGGGAATTGGCAGGACAAGTTCAAACCTTAACGAAGAGAGGTGGAAAGAAACCCGCGAAAAGATGAAAGAGCGCATCTGGGAATTCATCGACGGGATGCGTGAAGGTCGATTCCAGGTCGAGCCTTCCGCGCCTGACGTCACGTGTCCAAATTGCGACTTCTCGGCCGTATGCCGCTATGAGAAATATCGAATAGGAAGAAAGAGCCGATGACCGACGGAACGACCGACGGAACGACCGGAGACGGGAGACCGGCGACCGGCGAAGAAACGGTCGGCGACCGGAGACCGGTGACCGACGGTCATCCGCCGTCATCCGTCGACGGTCGTCCGTCGCCCGTTGGCCGTCGCCCGTCGTCTCGTGAGCTCAAGCCCGAACAAAAACTCGCGGCTCACACGCTCGACCGGCACGTCTCGGTGACCGCGGGTCCCGGCGCCGGCAAGACCACGGTTCTTGTCGAGCGCTACCTTCACATCCTTCGCGAAGCCAACATCAGTGTAGACCAGATAGTCGCGATCACCTTCACCAACCGGTCCGCTAACGAAATGCGCGAGCGGCTCAGACGAGAGCTGAATAACATCCTGGTCTCGGCGGCGCCCGTTGAGCGCGCGAAGTGGATGCGTCACAAACGGACGCTGGACGGCGCGATTATCACCACCATTCACGGCTTCTGCGCGAGACTTCTGCGCGAGTTTCCAGTCGAAGCCGAAATCGATCCTCAGTTTATTCTGTTGGACGCGCATCAGTCGGCGATGCTCGAAGAGGGCGTAGTCGAGGAAACGCTCACGGAGTTCATCAGCGCAAAGGATAGCGCGATGACCGAGCTTGCAGCGGGCGTCGGCCGGGTGCGGCTTGTGCGCGGGCTGATCGACATCTATCGCTCGATGCGGAATCAGGGTTTGACTCTTGAAACACTCGCAGCGAAGACCGCGAAAACCCACAAAACACTGAGTGACTACAAACGAGCCGTCGGGGAGCTGGCTGCGAAGATGCGCGAATTTATCGAAGTGCGCGGATTGCCGCCTTCCGCTGAAAAGAAACGGATTGAGGCCGGCAGACGATGGCCGGCTCTCCAGGTGTTTCTGGAAGGTGTTTCGGAATCGACACAACCTGCGGAGTTCTCCGACGCTATTCAAGGATTCCGCGAGGCGACACGGCCAAGGTCGCTGCCGAGAGTCGGTGAGCTGGTCAAAGAGCTTGACGCGTTGATCTGGGAGGACAATTCCGCCGGCGCCGTCCCGCAAAGCTTTTTCGATCTGCACGCAAGCCGTTACGCGCCGGAGCTGATCAAGGTGATCGGGCAAATTGAGCGAAGGCTCGACGACGAGAAGCGACGGAATTCGGCGCTCGATTTTGATGACCTGCAGCTGCGCGCGTTGCGTCTGCTCGAACAACACCCCGAAGTCTTGCGCCGAGCGTCGAGCCGGTACCAATTCTTCCTGGTAGATGAGTTCCAGGACACAAATGGTCTCCAGCGCGAGTTGATGGCTAAACTCGCGCTCGGACCCGGGAGGCAAGCAAATCTCTTTATCGTTGGCGACCGCAAGCAGTCAATCTACGGATTCAGAGGAGCGGATGTCGACGTCTTTCGCGAGATGACCTCGATAATCGATTCACAGAACGGCCTGCTCGTTGCTCTTAATCGAAACTTTCGGAGTCAGCGTCCGCTGATTGACCTCTTCAATTTCATGTTCGAAGACGTATTCCAATGCGACGCGCGCTTAACTGTTGAGCAGCGCAACGAGCTTGGCTATGTCGAGCACGAAGCGAGCATTGTTGCGCGCGATGACGCTGATGCGGCGCCTCTGATCGAGTTACTTGTTGACTTGACGGCTAACGAGAAATTGCAGGAGAGACCAACGCAGCAGAAGCCTCGCGAGCGCGATGCCGAGCAATTGGCGGCTCGAATCGCCTCCCTCGTGGGGATTGAATCGATAAGTTCGCCAGGCGCCGGTGATGATCCTCCGATGATGCGCCCGCTCGAGTACCGCGACATCGCGCTTTTGTTTCGAGCCATGACTGAAGTGCATCTCTATGAATCGGCGTTTCGGCGCGCGGGCATTCCTTATGTGACCGTCGACGGTAAAGGCTTTTATGCCCGCGAGGAGATCACCGATTTTATTCAGTTGCTCCGTTTTCTGGACAACAAGACCGATGAAGTAGCTCTGGCCGCGGTTTTGCGTTCTCCAATCTGCGGTTTGTCAGACAACTCGCTCCTGGCGCTTCGATGCGCGCCGCTGAAGGACGGAACCGATGAAAGCGGGCGGATACAAAGACACAACGGAGTTCGGCATCTGCTTGACGCGCTCTGGGTCCATGAGTCGATCGACTTCATCGATTTGTCTGAGCGGCCGGTGCTCGACCGCGCGAGAGAGTTGTTTGAGGAGTGTATAGATCGCGCCAGGCGATCTCGATTGTCAGATCTACTGAGATTCGCGGTTGAGGCGTCGGAGTACCGATCAGTGGCCGCTGCGAACTTCGACGGTGCGCAACGTCTGGCCAATATCGAGAAGCTGTTCACGCTGGCAGAACGGTTCGAACGCTCGGGTGCACATTTGATCCGTGACTTCGTTCGCTTCGTTCGTGATTTTGAGGAAGCCGGAGGCCGCGAAAGCGAGGGGCAGATCGACGATTCGGCAGACGCGGTTCGGGTAATGTCCATACATCAGTCGAAGGGACTCGAGTTTCCGGTGGTGATCATTCCGGATCTTCACCGCCAACCAGACAATAGACGTGAGTGGTGGGCCGTGGACAGGCATCGCGGTCTGACTCTGAAGGTGCCCGATGGAAGAGGCAGGCTTGTTGCGGGCTCCTCATACACGGCCTTCGCCGATCGAACGAAGCGGCGGGATGAATTCGAAGGCATGCGTTTGCTTTACGTTGCATCGACTCGCGCGCAGGACAGGCTGATACTCTCTGGCGCCGCTAAAGATCTACCCAGCTTCCGGAACTCCTGGCTTGGGTGGATCTGCAAAGCGTTCGGTATAGCCAGGGACTGCGTGAGCGGAGTACTCAAGCCCAGCGAAGGAGTCGAATTGCGACTCACGCTGAATTTGCGTGAGGCGTCGCTTCAGACGACGAGCCGGGAAGATACTACGCCCCAATCCCGTGAGCAGTTGGTATCGCCGACGACTGAAGGGTTTCCGCTTCTCGAGCCCGTTGCGGCGGAACGCGGCAGCGGCCTGCATCGGTTCAGCGTAACGCAGCTTCTAAACTATCAACGCTGTCCGCGCCAGTATTACTTCGATCGGTTGCTTCACGCGCCGACCGAGGAGGAAGTCGCCGTATGGAACGACGCCGAAGCTCCCGAACCGCCCGCGAATCTTACCGCGACGCTTCGAGGCGCCGTGATTCATCGTTTCTGCGAGAAGTTTCAAGAAGGCAGTGATCTTCACGAGTGCTTGAAGAGCAGCTTCGAAGATGTGTTGAGGCAGAAAGCCGCGGAACTTGCTGATCGAACCTCCGAGATCGATTCAGAGAAAGCTCTTCGCGACCTGCTGCCGCTCGCGCAGAACTATGTCGGCAGCAAATTGCGCGAGCGAATCGAATCAGCGCGCGCGAGCGGGATTCAAGCTTCGTCTATCTCGCATCACGCCCCCGGCGTCTTCAGTGAGCAGCGCTTTCGATTACGGCGTCCGTTGGGGATTCTGACCGGCACGATCGACAAGCTGCTGATTTTTCCGGCCGCAAATGGTGAGGGCTTGAAGGTCGAGATCATCGACTTCAAGACTAATCGGTTTCGGGGAATACACGGCGCAGGAATCGATGGCGGGCGCGGAATGGCGGGCGCGGAGCAAACGGGCGCTCGCAAAGTACCAGGAAGAGTTCGCCGGGACCAACTGTCATTCGAGTTTTTGCAGCCTGAATCCGAAACGCGCTCCGATTATGATCTTCTAATGCGAGCGGAAATCGAAGCCGCGGCAGCTGAGTATCAAGTGCAAATGCAGGCTTACGCTCTTGCGGCGCGCGACTTGATACCCGAAGTCACTAGTGTGCGAGTGACGCTGCATTTCCTGGACCCCGATGTCGAGGTGAGTTTGTCTGAGGAACTCCTCGAACGCGAAACCTGCGCAACGGCGATTGATGAGATCATGCTGAGCCTTGTCTCTTCTTCGGCGCCTGAGGGCTTCCCAGCAAGCCCCGCCGAGCATTGCCGTATGTGCAACTTCCGAGAACTATGCCCTCCAGGTCGAAGCCGGCTGTCGGAGGCGAGACTGTGACGCTCTGTTGCGGCCTGCGAGCGAGCCGGGTCACGTGATATATTGGTTTGACAATTGGCATTAGACAGGAGTTGAGATCATGGCATCCACACTTCGCTTCACCTCTTCCGATCTTGAGAAGTTTCCAGATGACGGCAAGCGCTACGAGATCATTGATGGAGAATTGTACCTGTCGAGACAACCGCACTACTATCATCAGCTGGTTTGCTTTAGGGTCGGCTCATTGCTTGAAGCTTGGAATGAAAAGTCAGAGATAGGACAAGTGAACCTTGCGCCGGGAGTGATATTCGCCGAAGACGATGACGTCGCACCGGACGTCATATGGACCAGCAATGCCCGGCTCGCTACCATACTGTCGCCCGACGGAAAGCTCCATGCTGCGCCCGAGCTAATTGTCGAGGTCCTCTCGCCGGGAACGGCAAACGAACAGCGTGACCGCGAGGCAAAGCTCAAGCTCTATTCGCGGCGCGGTGTTCGTGAGTATTGGATAGCTAATTGGCGCACGCGCCAGGTCGAGGTCTATCGCCGCGAGCAGGCCGAACTCAGGATGGTCGGAACATTTCTCGAAGACGACGTTTTGGACTCGACGATCCTGGAAGGCTTTGCGTGTAAGGTCGGAGACTTCTTCAGAGGAATTCCCTTAGAAGCTTACGCAGCCTGAGAGTTTGGCGCATCCGGAACGAACTCGTGACGCTAAAGCGCGCTACACTTCAAGCAACGTCGAATCAAACCAGACGTCCTCATAGTCACCGGCGACCAAAAAACGCCATCCAGGTGCTAGACCAAGATACTTTGCAAGGTCGGGACGTCGCTCAACTAGGTGATGAACGTGCCAAGGTCGAAAGAAGTCTGGCGCCTCAGACAACTCTTCACCCGCCCAGAGATACCATCCGCAGCTGCCGCCTTTCTGCGGATGACGCAACCCATTCAAAGGCAATACGCCCGACAAGAGATTCTCAGAAACCCCAAGCTTGAGATTTAGATCAAGTGACTCATACTCGGCACCAAATCTTAAGCACACTTCTTTCTGATGGAGAACTAAGTCTGACATGTTTCTTTCCTTGGAATAACGCGACGTTGCGACCAACTACTTATTAAGCCGGAAGTCTGATTTCTTGACGCTCATCACTCATATCATTGTATAATCCCGCCAAGCCCTCAAGGAGATATGAAATGCGCTCAATCTGGAAAGGTCACATACGCTTCCTGTTAGTCGCAATCCCTGTTCGCGTCTACAATGCGATCGAAACGTCGGAACAGATTCACCTCAACCAACTGCACAAGGACGACTACGGTCCTATCGGTTACGACAAGCGGTGCAAGAAGTGCAATAAGGTCGTCTCGAAGGATGACATCATCAAGGGCTATCAGTACGCCAAGGACCAATACGCCATCCTCGAACCCGAGGACCTCGCGAAGGTGAAACTGAAAACAACCAAGGTCATCGATATCGTCGGCTTCGTTGACAAGGCTGAGATACCGCCGATGCTGTATGACTCGCCTTACTTTGTGGGTCCCGATGGTGAAGTCGGAGCGAAGACCTATGCGCTGCTTCGCGAGGTGTTGAAGGACACCGGAAAGGTCGGACTCGGAAAAGTCGTTTTGCGCGACCGCGAGGACTTCGTCGCGCTTGCACCGCAAGATGACGGATTGGTGGTCTATAAGCTGCGCTATCCGAAAGAGGTCAGGAAGATGAACGAAGTGCCGCTGCTTGAGCACCAGGAGATCGACAAAAACGAGTTGAAGCTCGCGCACACGCTGGTCGATCAGATGGTGACGTCGATCGGCGAGATTGAGATGCGAGACCGCTACAGCGAAGCTCTCAAGGAGATAATCGAAGCCAAGATCGCGGGCAAGGAAGTGGCCGGCTTCGTCGAAGAAGAGCAGCCCACGGTCGACATAATGACCGCGCTCAAAGAGAGCATCAAACAAGCCCAGCGCAAGCCGATGGTTAAGGCTACAGGCAAAGCCAAGAAGCAGGAAGAAGCGGAGGAAGCAAAGCCGAAGAAGGCTCGAAAGAGCAAAGCATCATAGGCTGAGCTTCGTCGGATGTCCAAAAAAGATACCAAGATTCTCCGGTTCCCAGCCCCGGCGCCGTCGAAAGCGGATTATCAACGGGTCAAGTCGACCTACACCGTTCAGGAAATCAAACAACTGTTTGGTCTCAGCGAACGTGTGATTCGCCGCTGGACCGAGCAAGGCGTCGTGAGCACCCTGCTGTCTTCAGAAGCCGGCGAAGCTCTGTACGACTTCAGCGCGTTGACTCAGTTTCGGCGTGTGCGCGAACTGCGCGGACAGGGACTGACTCTCAAGCAGGTCGAAGCGGAGCTGCAGGGGCAGATGAACCTGTTCAAGCCCGCTCGCGCTGAGATCGCGCATCTGCTGAGCCCGTTCGAAGAAGCATTGTTGCTCCACGAGCGCGGCGATGCGAAAGCTGCTGAACTATACCGCGAAGCGATCACAGAAGGAGACAACCTCGCCGACGCTTACTGCAACCTCGGCATCATCGAGCTCGAGCAAGGCAGAATGCCGAAGGCGCTTGACTGCTTTACTCTCGCTCTGAAGAACGAACCGCGGCATGTCGAGGCACACTACAATCTGGCAAACCTCTATTTCGATGTCGGCGATCTGCAGCTCGCGAAGTTGCACTATGAAAGTGCCGCTGAACTCGAGCCGTCTTTCTCTCCGCTTCATTACAACCTGGCGCTGGTCTACTACAAGGTGGATGATCTGAACGGGGCCTGCGCTGCTTTGCACAAGTATAAGGAACTCGCACCCGAGGAGCATGAGATGCAGGCCATCGACGAGCTTCTGAAATGGCTGGAACAGGCGCGCGACATCGAAAATAAACGGCGCGGCTCGCCTTAGGCTGATGCGTTACGGCCAATCGCCCTTAGACGAGCAAGGCCAAGCTTTGATAGGCAAATGAAAAATGACTCTCGCGACCGGACTATTGGATGTTAAGCCTTTCATTGAATCAATTGATGGTTCCGTGTTTCAGGCGAAATGGAACGAAAAACGTTGGCCCAATGCCCCAGGGCCATTCTATGGAGCTAATACAGACACCTGCGGAACCGGACCAATTCGTGCGCCCTACAATGCCGGTTTGGATCATGAAGATTTCGAGTACATCTTCAAACAGCCTTCAAATGTCGAGGAACTTCGTGATGTAGTTACAGCGGCGAAGGTCAATGTTCTTTGCGGCTATGGATGTGACGGCGACTCGCATTGGACATTGAGCCTAATTCAGGAATGGTGGGAGAGAAGACAAGAACTGCTCCGGTTGTGCCTGGATTCGAAATATCTCTCTACGGAGCTTGCTGCTTCGCATGACGACGTGATGAGTTTTTACCGTCGAAACGCAAGGTATCGACTGCAGTATGTACGAGCCGGGCTGGCTGACTACCTGGGAGCCTATTCATTCTTCATCGAAGAAGGGCGCCTGCCAAACGAGTCGGACACAATGCCGATCTACACCTGGTAACGCTGCGACGGCCACCCGGATGCTCTCATTGTTGAAAACGCAGATTCTTACTGAGGTGAACACATGGCCCCGAAATTCACATCGCGCATATCCTGGCGAGAAAAGCTCGAAAGGACGGATCATTCAAAGATAGTCGAAATCCCGGCGGCAATGGCCAAAAGGCTGGGGACTGGCACGATGCTCATCCCGAAGCCCTTGGATGTCGATACGCTCATCCGAAAAACGAAAAAAGGTGAGCTGGTCACTGTCTCTGAAATCCGATCGAGGCTTGCGCGCGACAACAACGTCGACGTGGCCTGCCCGCTGACAACCGGCATTTTCATTCGAATCGCTGCGGAAGCCTCCGAAGAAGCTTTTCGAACTGGAAGAAAGCGGGTTACACCTTACTGGCGAGTAATCAGAGACGACGGCAGCTTGAATGAGAAGTTTCCGGGTGGAGTGAAAACGCAATCTCAGCGATTGAAGGAAGAGGGACATTCGATCGCGCCTGGCAGGGGCAAGAAGCCGCCGAGGGTGAAGGATTTTGAGAACTCGCTGGTGCGCTTGTAACACAAGGAATCCCAACCCGGGAAGGTTGGGGATCTTTCACTCCAGCCTACAGCGCCACAGCAGCGGACTGCCTCCCGCAATCCCCAACCGGGGAAGGTTGGGGATCTTTCACTCCAGCCTAACAGCACCACAGCAGCGGACTGCCTCCCGTAATCCCCCAACCGGAAAGGTTGGGGTTTTCACACAATCTCTCACGAGGTGCGTATGCGCAAAAATCTGAGGCGCACCCCACTGAAACTTTCCATTGACACTCATTTGCTTTACGGTTATTCTTGCGATGCTGGGCCAAATTGAAATTCAATTTCATTTATCTGCTGGAATGGAAGAGAAATATGAGCCTGTTGGACGCACTTCATAATAGGCCGTATCGGGTCAAAGGCATTGACGGGCCCGATGACGAACGGCGACGCTTGCTGGATCTTGGCATCACCCCCGGTGAAGAACTGGCGGTGGTGCAGTCAGTCCCGTTCGGGGATCCGTTGGTTGTGATGGTGCGGGGAATGCGACTCGCCCTGCGACGGCGGGAAGCCGCATGGATAAGGCTTCAGTGAGCGAACATGTCTTCAGTAGAGGCCGGCCTGCCCGACACAAACATCGAAGCCGATGCGCTTCACCTTCCTGTTGAGACCCCGTCTCAGCTATTGACCGTCTGTCTCGCAGGTGCTCCGAACGCCGGCAAGACTGCGTTGATGAACGCTCTCACCGGCGGGAGCTTTCACACCGCAAACTATCCCGGCGTAACCGTTACTCTGTCCCGCGGCAAGAGCAAAGCTGAATTTGGTCCACAGGTCTTGCTGGTTGATTTGCCTGGAGTGCACAGCACTTCGGCATCCTCGCCCGAAGAAGAACTCTCCTGTCGAGTCATCGAAGGTCGACATCGGTCGGTCCAGCCGGACGCGTTAATCGTGGCCGTCGATGCTACTCAGCTCGAACGGCACCTCAGGTTCGCTTCGTTTGTTGCGCGTCAAGACAAGCCGACGGTAATTGCACTCACGATGATGGATCTCCTCCCCCGCACTCAGCAAACGGTTAACGTACGCAAGCTCGAAGAAGCGATTGGATTGCGGGTCGTCCCGGTGGATGGGCGCACCGGGTGGGGGTCCGCCGAGTTGATGAGCGCTGTCAAGATCGCTCTGGCAGCTCCGGTGACTCGGCTTAGCGCGCTTGCAAAACTGCCGGAAGAGCCGGTGTCCGCATATGAGTCGATCCGCGAGCTGCTGACCCGCAGTGAAGCCCTCAAGAACAAGAATATGTTCGTACTCGCTGAGGATTCCTTCACCGCGCGGGTTGATCGCGTAGTGCTGCATCGCTTCCTTGGGTTTCCCATTTTCTTTGCCATTCTAGTTGGGCTTTTCTCGTCGATATTCTGGGCCGCGCGACCCTTCATGGATCTGATCGACTGGCTGTTTTCGCGAGCGGGCCACCTTTTGCTGGCCCTCTTGCCCGAGAGCGCGTTGTCTCATTTCCTCGCTGAAGGAGTCGTCGGAGGCGTGGGCGCGGTGGCGGTCTTCTTTCCGCAGATCGTGATTCTCTTCTTCTTGATGACGCTGCTTGAGGATTCAGGCTACCTTGCCCGCGGCGCGGCGCTTGTCGACCGGCCGCTCTCTTATCTGGGTCTGCACGGCAGGTCGTTCGTTCCGATGCTGTCGGGGTTCGCCTGTGCGATCCCGGCAGTCCTGGCGGCGCGCACAATTCCTTCGCGACGCGAACGGCTTCTGACCATCTGGATTCTGCCGCTGATGAGTTGCAGCGCCCGACTTCCAGTCTACGCGCTATTGCTGGGCGCGTTACTGCCTGGCGCAGCGTGGAAGGCAGGTGTTGTCCTTGGGATGATCTACGTCTTGAGTTTGTTAACCGGCGCTTTGGTAGCCGGTCTCATTAGCAGGTTCATTCTGCGCAAACGTTCCGCGTCGATGCTTGCTATGGAGATGCCCGTCTATCGAAAGCCTTTGTTGAAGCCGACGTTCAGAATGA
>DATLWF010000775.1:0-2681 GCA_035576605.1 Blastocatellia bacterium
CAGTTCATGGGGAATGATCGCCACCGAAGCCGAGTCCGGCGGGCGGGCGCTTGAACTGATGCGCGCCGGTGCGAGGCAGGGACAGCCTTACGACATCGCCATTCTTGACTTGATGATGCCGGAGATGGACGGCTTTCAACTGGCCGAAATCATTAAGGCCGATCCCTCGATCGCAGCGGTGGCTCTCGTTCTCTTACCTTCTTTCGGCGATCGCTGGGATAGCGAGAAAGCCCGGCAGGTGGGTATCGCCGCCTATTTACAAAAACCTGTCCGGCAATCGAAGCTCTACAATTGTCTGACGGCGGTGATGTCGTGCTCCGCCGCCACTGAACCTATCACGCCGGCGCGTTTCGTCACGCGGCATTCCACGCGAGATACCGAGGTTCACCAAAAGGATCATAGCTTCTCCGACGTCCGCATCATCGTTGCCGAAGATAACGTCGTGAATCAGAGGGTTGCTCTCGGACAGCTCCGCAATCTGGGTTATCGCGCTGAGGTGGTGCCAAACGGACGAAAATTGCTCAAGGCCCTGGAGAACGCCGAGTTCGATCTTATCTTAATGGATTGTCAGATGCCGGAGATGGATGGATTTGCCGCGACCGCGGAGATTCGGCGCCGGGAGGGCGACGCTCGCCACACCACCATCATTGCGATGACGGCGAATGCCCTCGACGGCGACGACGAAAGATGTCTAGCAGCAGGCATGGACGACTATATAAGCAAGCCTGTGAAGGCCGAGATACTGCGTCAAAAGCTGAAACGCTGGGCCAGGCCGGGGACAACAACATCATCCGGCGAGGGACTGAGTGACCCTGCAGTTCCCGCTGGTAACACGAGAGACAACGTAATCGATCAAGCTCACCTTGCAAGTCTGAGAGCGATTCAAAGCCCTGGACAGGGGGATTCTGTCACAGCATTGATCGACGCGTTTGTCATTGAAACCGTCTCTCAGCTGAAGTTATTGCGCGAGGCCGTCTCAAGTAACGACGCGACCGAAATGCGACGGGTAGCACACTTCCTGAAGGGCAGCAGCGCTAGCATTGGAGCTCGACAGATGGCCGCGCTCTATGAGGAACTGGAAGGAAAAGACGAGGCCAATGGAGATACGGAGGCCTTGCTCAAAGGACTAGATGAGGAATTCGAATTAGTCCGCGAAGCGCTCAACGCAGAACGACGGGGAATGCCGAACTGTGTTGAAGACACGCTGACCGGCGCTCAATGACGCCCCAATGTTCGCCCCAATGTTCGCCCCAATGTTCGCATGATGACGAACCAACATATCCTGGTCGCCGTTCATGACCGCGACAAGTGTTCCTGTGTCCCCACTCGATAGGCTTCTTGCAGCCAGCTCTCGACTTCGTCATCCAATTCGCTAAGCGACTCGACTCGGAAATGATGGACATGGCAACGGGGTGTGAGGGTGTCAATTCTTCGGAAGCGAGGACTCTCCACACGTCGCGTCAGGACGATATGTGCGTCCAGGCCGCGGTCATTCAGTTTGTTGACCGCCGCGAAGATCATTCTAACCTGAAAACCGATTCGGGTCTTGGCGGGCGCAATCCGGACCGGGCCACACCGGCGCACGACGGTCACGAAACGTTTGTAGAGCGAGGTGGCAGACTGACTCTTGCCGTTGAGAAACGCCTCGACTGAGTAGCGACCGCAGGAGTGCGGCATATTTCGATTGACGAATTGCCTGCGACACTCGGGGCAGGTCCACAGTTTGCGTGAGGTCATTGATAATCTGCGGCTAGTAATATTCTCACTCTCGACATGGTTTCTCGATGGGTCGGTTTCAGAGGTGCGAGACAATCCAAAAGTCTTTTCATCTCGTGTCCTCCGTCAACGTTGATTAAGTAATATTGTCAACCAGATATCTCTCGGCGATGTCAGCTTTTTCAGATTGAGTCGCGCCGGGAGTGCGGAAATACTGGAACAACTTCCACCCTAGAATAGTTGCCGCCAGAGCGCCGACAATAACCCACGTCAGATTGCCCAACATGTCTGCTAAACTCTCCACGCGGTCACTGAAGATTTTACCGAGCATAAGATACAAAACAACCCACAGTACCTCTCCCAACGCGTCCCAAAAAATAAAGCGAGGCCACGGGTAAGCCGTGATCCCACTGGTTAGGTTAATCCAGGGACCGAGCGGACCCGCCAACCATCGGGTAAAGAAAATGCCTGGCCCGCCCCAGCGCTTAGAGAAGGCCTCGGCTCGCTTAATCTTGTCGGTTCCGCCCACCTTATTCGTGATGCGACGCACGAGACGACGCCCGCCCCATCGTCCCACACAATAGCCGATCTGATCACCGACGATTGCGCCTGCGCACGCCACTACTAGGACCTGCCACAGTTTCATCTCACCCTGCGCCACAAACGAACCAACGGTTAGCAACAGCAGCGTATCTGGAAAGGGAACACCTGCGCACGTGACGACAAGAATGCCAAAGAGCGCAGGCACGCCATAGAGAGACAACCACGCCAGGAGTTGATCAGTCACGGCGCCGCTCCTTCATCCGGTGGCGGCGCAGGCGGGTACGGCGGACGTGCGTGAGTGATTGCTTCCTGAAGAATGCCTCTGATCTGGTCAATTGAGCGATTCTGAGACTTGGCGATTTCGCGCAAAGGTCGTTTGTCCGGAGGGTTGTATGGCAGTCCCAGAGCCTGATAGAGAATGT
>DATLWF010000776.1:0-5550 GCA_035576605.1 Blastocatellia bacterium
GAGGTCTATTCAAATACCGGAGGGCAGGCTTCGAAGGCAACTCCGATGGGCGCGGTGGCGAAGTATGCGGCGGGCGGAAAGTCTACCGCGAAAAAGGATCTGGGCTTGATGGCTATGAGTTATGGCAACGTCTACGTTGCGAAAGTGGCGATGGGCGCCAACGACATTCACACGCTGAAGGCGTTCATCGAAGCCGAATCTCACGACGGGCCTTCGCTCATCATCGCCTATAGCCATTGCATAGCGCACGGAATTGATATGTCGAAGGGAATGAATCAGCAAAAGTTGGCGGTGGATTCGGGTTGCTGGCCGCTCTATCGTTATGATCCGCGACTCGCGACGGAAGGCAAGAACCCGTTCCAGTTGGACTCTAAGGAGCCGAGCATAGCGCTGAAGGACTACATCTACACCGAGGGGCGGTATCGGATCCTTCAGCAAAGCGATCCAGCCGCGGCCAGGTCTCTGCTCGGCCAGGCGCAAGAGGACGTGAAGGAGCGATGGAGTTACTACAAGCAGCTTTCGGAGATGCGGGCTTGAGGAGTGAAACGTGATGCGGATCGCTATTTTCCATTTTCGATTTTCCATTTGTCATTTGTCATTTGCCATCGCCGGCGCGCGAGTCAATCGGCAGCGAGAACAATGACAAATGACAAATGGAAAATCGAAAATGGAAAATCGCTCAGTTTTTACTCATCAACAACAGGAGAACTCGCAATGGACATGACGACCGAATACCTGGGAATGACGCTCAAGAACCCGATTGTGCCTTCGTCGTCGCCGCTGTCGCACAGCGTTGATAGCATCCGGCGCCTCGAAGACGCGGGTGCTTCCGCGGTGGTAATGTATTCGCTCTTCGAAGAGCAGATCACCACCGAGAGCTTCTACCTCGACTATTACCTGAGCCACGGCACAGACAGCTACGCGGAGTCACTCAATTACTTTCCCGAGATGCAAACCTACAACGTCGGACCCGATGAGTATCTGGAGCTTATCCGCCGGGCCAAAGAAGCGGTCGGGATCCCGATCATTGGCAGCCTCAACGGCACCTCGACCGGTGGTTGGATCGACTACGCGTGCAGCATTGAACAAGCCGGTGCAAACGCTCTCGAGCTCAACGTATATTACATCCCCACCAGCACCTATCTGATGGGCGCCGAAGTCGAATATATCTACACCGATATCCTGCACGACGTGAAGAACGCGATTGAGATTCCCGTTGCGATGAAGCTGAGCCCGTACTTCAGCTCGACAGCCAACATGGCACAGCGGCTTGCCGATGGCGGCGCAGATGGGCTGGTGTTATTCAACCGCTTTTATCAACCGGACCTGGATATCGAAAACCTCGAGGTAGTCTCGCGGCTGGTGCTCAGCAGCTCCGATGAACTGCGGCTGCCTTTGTGCTGGGTGGGCCTGCTCTACGGTCGCGTCAATGTGGATTTTGCGATCACCAGCGGCGTCCATACCTATCAGGACGCGATCAAAGGGCTCATGGCTGGGGCCAGGGTGACGATGATGGCCTCGGAGCTTTTGCAGAACGGAGTCAATCGCATCGGCGAGATTCTCGATGAAATGGAACGTTGGATGGAAGAGCACGAGTATAGCTCGGTCACACAAATGATCGGAAGTATGAGTCAGCAGCACGTAGTCGAAACGGCCGCTTTTGAGCGGGCGAATTATATGAAGATGTTGGCATCGTATCGGCCGCTCAGATAACCCGAGCGATTGCGGGATTGCGTTGGCTTGTCTTCGCTCACTGGTCAACAATCGTTTTTCCTACTGGAGACCCCCGACAATGGGAGAACACAACGTCAACTCCGAAAACGGCCCGCAGGAGCTCCGTGGTTTCATAAAACACTTACTCAATGACATACGCGCGCTCGAGAAGATGATCGCGTCCGACATGATCGAGTCTGGAGTGCGGAGGATTGGGGCCGAGCAGGAGCTCTTTCTGGTCAACGCCGACCGGCGGCCCTCTCCGGTCGGATTGCAGATTCTGGGCAGCATCGCCGATTCTCACTTCACGACAGAGATAGCGCAGTTCAACCTGGAGATAAACCTGGATCCTGTCATATTCGACGGCGACTGTCTTTCCAGGATGGGACGTCAGCTCGACGGGCTGCTGGCAAAAGCGCGGACAGCGGCAAATGCCTGCAACGCCGAGATTGTGCTCACCGGAATTCTTCCTTCGATCCGCAAGTCTGATCTGGCACTCAGCAACATGACTCCGAAGCCGCGCTACTTCGCTTTGAACAAGGCGCTGGGCCGCCTGCGCGGAGGCGCGTACGAGTTCAGGGTAAACGGCACCGACGAGTTAATCACCAGGCACGACAACTGGATGCTCGAGGCTTGTTGCACCAGCTTTCAGATCCACCTTCAAGTCGGCGCCGCGGAATTCGCCAATATGTACAACGTCGCGCAGGTGGTTACCGCCCCGGTTCTTGCAGCCGCGGTTAACTCCCCACTGCTATTCGGAAGACGATTGTGGATGGAGACGCGAATACCGCTGTTCCAGCAGTCGATTGACACACGCGATGCGAGCGATGAACTGCGGGAGCGCAGTCCTCGGGTCAGCTTCGGCCGGAAATGGGTGAAAAGCTCCATACTGGAACTCCTTGAAGAGGACATAGCGCGGTTCAGGGTGCTTCTCGGCGCTCCTCTCGAGGAAGACCCGTTGGCAATGCTGAGACAGGGGCTGGTGCCGCAGTTGCAGGCGCTTCGGATCTACAACGGCACAGTCTGGAGGTGGAATCGGCCGTGCTATGGCGTCACCAACGGCCGCCCCCACCTTCGAATCGAAGCCCGCGCACTTCCGTCAGGTCCTACTGTTGTCGACGAGATCGCCAACGCAGCCTTCTTCTTCGGGCTGATGGGCGGCATTTCGAACGAATATCAGAATATTGCGAATACGATGGAATTTGACGATGCCAAATCGAACTTCCAGGCAGCTGCGCGTCTCGGTCTCGACGCGCAGTTCACCTGGATCGGCGGCAATGTTATTCCGGTACGGGAGCTGATCCTCCGTGATCTTCTGCCAATCGCGCGCTGCGGACTGGAGAGAGCAGGCATTCTCTCCTCGGACATCGATCGATATCTGAGCGTGATTGAAAAGCGCGTGCAGTCGGGGAAGACGGGATCGCAGTGGCAACTGCGCTCCCTTGCCGAGATGAAGAAAAACGGAACGAAGGACGAGGCCTTGACTTCGCTCGTCGCCACAACGGTAGAGAGACAGCGAGAGGGGCGGCCAGTACACCAATGGCCTCTTGCGCGGATAACGGAGCCAGCCATGTCGAAACAGAGCTATCAGCGCGTTGAAGAATTTATGACTACAGACCTGTTTACGGTACACGAGGACGAGCCACTCGACCTGGTTGCGAGCCTGATGGACTGGAAGCGAATTCGACACCTCCCGGTTGAAGACGAGCAGGGGCGATTGGTCGGATTGATCACTTGCTTTGAGGTTTTGCGCGAGCTCACGCGCGCAATAAGCGAAGGCGCGACTGCTCCACTGCCAGTCAGCTCCATAATGATGAGAGACCCGATGACGATCGCTCCTGAGACTTTGACCCTCGATGCGATTGCGTTGATGCGGCGAGAAAAGGTTGATTGCTTGCCTGTGATTAACCAGGGCCGGCTCGTTGGAATCGTGACTGAGCGTGATTTCATCAACGTCGCCGCGCGGCTTCTTGAACAAGAGCCGCGACATCTCAAGGCTAGTGCTGTAGGTTCTTGACTTAGAGGGAACATGTGACAGCCGTCACAACGACGCGTGACCGCGGTCATAGCCGCTTTGTCACGGAGCCTTTATAGTGTGGTTACGGTATCAAACCGTGATCGCCTGTTAAGTAGTGGCGGGTGTAACAGGAGCCCGAAGCAGGCAATACTCGAGAGGCATAATCAGGAGGGAATCATGAAAAGACTTCTTATTGCAACGTCAATGTTGGCCGCCCTGGTGATAGTCGGCGGGTTCGCGACGCACACTAAAGCTGAGACGAAACAGACTGAGAGAGCGACTATTGAGTTTACTCAGACGGTCAAACTCTTGAACGTGGTTCTGAAGGGCGAGTACTTGATCGTACACGACGAAGCTTTAATGGCGAAAGGCGAGGACTGCACGTATGTGTACAACAGGTCCGGCGAGCTGGTCGTGTCGTTTCATTGCACTCCGGTCGAGCGGCCGAAATCAGACCGCTTCAGGGTAGTAACCAGGCGGCTGGATCCATCCGGCTTGAACGAAGTCGTAGAGATTCAATTCGCCGGCAGCACCGAGGCGCACCAGGTTCAATAACAGCGCGCGGCCTCTTGCACAGCCACTCAGTGTTGGCTCCTTGCTGGCTCCTCCCAATGCTCCTGCAGCCAAACAGGCTGCAGGAGCAAGTTACAAGCTTGTTCCGAGCAGAGGCGTTCGTTCTCCCGATCTCGCGCTCACGCCGCGAGACCCGCCCCTGCAAAACGAACGGAGGTGAGCACAATGACTCAAGATGATCGCGATACTCTAGAGGTGCTGAAAGCCGAACTCGACTTCGTTGAAAAGGGCGGCTACGGGCGTTCGGTCAAGACACCGTGGCAGCCGACTTCAATCTTTCAAGACTCTCCGAGCTGCATCAACCTTGGTGACCTGGAGAGGACCCATCCGTGCAGCGAATGCGTGCTGATCGACTTCGTTCCGCCGGAGCACCGCTGGCAAGATGTCCCTTGCCATCACATTCCGCTCAACACCAGAGGGGAGACTATCGACGAGTTGGAGTGGAAAGAAAACCAGCAGAAGACCGAAGAATCAGTCAAGAACTGGCTCCGCTCGATGATCAGTCTGGTGGAGAAGCAGAGGGCCACGGAGCGAACTGTGTGAATTGGGGATGGGGATCGAGGATGAGGATCGAGGATGGAGGGTTGAGAATGGAGGATCGAGAATAGAGGATCGAGAATCTCCATCCTCAATCCTCCATCCTCTATCTTCTGTCCCTCGGCGGAGGAATCATGTCAATCGAGCTTTATCTAATTGCGCTGCTCCTTGCCCTTGCTTCGCTTTATTTTGTATTTCCATTAGTTGCCGGAGCCTTTGTTCGTTACCGAGGCAAGCGAGTCATCACCTGCCCTGAAACACGGAAGCCTGCGGCGATCGAAGTCGACGCCGGACACGCAGCCCTCACCGCTGCGATAAGCCATCCGGAGCTTCGTTTGAAAGCCTGCTCTCGATGGCCTGAACGCCAGGACTGCGGGCAAGAGTGCCTGCTGCAAGTCCAGCTCTCGCCCGAGGATTGTCTTCTCAGAAATATTCTGACTGGCTGGTACGCAGACAAATACTGCGCCTCGTGCGGAAGGCAATTTGCGGAGATCCAGTGGCTGGACAACAAGCCCGCGCTGCTCAGTCCCGAAGGCAAGACCGTCGAGTGGAGCGAGATCCCGCCGGAGAAAGTGCCCGGCGTGCTGGCTACGCACTTTCCCGTCTGCTGGGACTGCCACATGACCGAGACCTTCTGCCGCGAGCACCCCGAAATGATCGTGGATCGTTCTCGAATAAGCCCTGGCGTACACCGCGACATGTTCGTTTAG
>DATLWF010000777.1:0-9187 GCA_035576605.1 Blastocatellia bacterium
ACTCGAGTGCGCCAGAAGGAAGGGCTGAGCTACGGCATCGGCTCGGGGTTCACCGCGAACCCGCTCGACAAGAACGCGCAGTTCTTCGTCCAGGCGATCTACGCGCCGCAAAACGTGACAAAGGTCGAAACGGCGATCAAAGAGGAAATCGTTCGCGCGGTCAAGGATGGCTTCACAGCCGATGAAGTAGCGGCAGCCAAGTCCGGATACCTGCAATCGCAGCAGGTGAGCCGGGCGCAAGACGGCGGACTCGTTCGCAAGCTGGCGCAGTATCGTTTCTTGAACCGGACGTTGGCGTGGGACGCCGAGCTTGATAAGAAGATCGCCGCGCTTACGCCGGACGAGATCGTGGCGGTAATGCGTCGTCGCATCGACCCGTCCAAGCTCACGATCGTCAAGGCAGGAGACTTTGCTAAGTCAGCGGCGAAGCCGGAGTCGAAGCAGAACTGATTGATGAGTACTGCATGTGTGTCAAGCTTGAAAAGGTCGTGGAAACGGCTGACAAATTCTGGTAATGTTCTGCGGAACAAAGGGCACCGGAATGAGCACCAAATCCCGGACAAAGTCTTCTACCAAAAAATCGCTGGCCAATGAAGTACTGGCTGTGGTGCTCGTTGTCGCCGCCATCCTCCTGGTGCTGAGCCTGTTCAGCCACAACCCTGACGACCCGAGCTTCAACACGGCCACTTCCAAAAAAGGGCCAGGCAACCTCATCGGCGTCGTGGGCGCTTTCATCAGCGATGAATTTATTCAGTGGTTCGGGCTGGCTTCCTTTTTGATACCCGCGCTGTTAGTGATCGTCGCGTTGCGAGCTTTCTCCGCGAGCCGCCCGGGCTTCCCTACGCGAAAAGCCATAGGGGCGACTCTCCTTTTGGTTGCATTTTCGGGCTTCCTCGCGCTCTTTCCAACAATCAAGATCTGGAACACGCCCTATCACAACGGCGGCCTAATCGGCAATGTCATCGAAACCGAGCTCGCGGGTCTGTTGAGCACCACAGGCGCAGCCATCGTTCTGGCGGCGGCATCGGTGTTGACGCTGATGTTGACGATGGAGATTTCGCTCGCTCGTATTGGCCGGTGGGTGAGTTCGATTCGGGAAGCGCGCGCCGAGATTCACCAGACAAAGCCCACCGTCTTCAGCCGCTTCGCCGCGTGGTGGGAGGCGCGCTCCGAGCAGCGCCTGCTGCTGGCAACTCAACGCAGAGCAGAGAAAGCTGAAGAGCAGAAACGCAAGGATGAGGAGAGATCCGAGCGCGAACGGATAAAGCAGATCGAGCAGGCCCGAGAACGCGAAGAGCGCACCATACGGATAGAAGAGGCTCGACGGCTCAAAGAAGAGCAACAGCCAACGGTGCGTGGACCCATCATCGAAACCATCGCCGCGTCAGCCCCGCGACCCGAGATAGCAATCGCAGGGAGCGGCATGTCCGGCGGCGCGGCCGTTCGAATGGCTTCGACTGAGTCTGTCGAAGCCGTCCCGGCGATGCCGGCGACGCGGCTGCAGATGAGAGAAGTCGTGCAGGAGCACGCGGTGAGGGTCGAGCAGATAAGAGCCGGACACTCGCCGCTCGCGGCAGAGATAACGATGGATCCCACCGTGGCCGAGATGATCTCCACTGCTTCGATCGTCCGAACCGCCGCCACCGAAAAGGCGGAGACGGAAGCCAGGAGTGCGAAGCAGGCGCGCCGCAAGACCGCAGTCGAGACCCTGGGCGGCTATGTCTACAAGCTGCCTACCATCGACTTGATTGAACCGCCCATCGGCCATTTCGAGCAGGCCGAGGAGGAATTGCGCGAGCGCGCTACTATTCTCGCCGAGAAGTGCAAAGAGTTCGCCGTTACCGGGCACATTCACCGCATCAATCCCGGCCCGGTCGTCACCACGTTCGAGTTCAAGCCTGATCCGGGCATCAAATACAGCCGAGTGGTTGGGCTTGCCGATGATCTTTGTCTCGCGCTCAAGGCCGAGTCGATTCGCATCGATCGAATAGCGGGCAAGTCCACCGTCGGGATCGAAGCGCCGAACGCCCAACGCGAAAAGATATTTCTTCGCGACGTGATCGAGTCGGCGAAGTTTCAGCAGTCCGGATCCAAGCTCACGATTGCGCTGGGCAAGACGATCAACGGTGAAGAGTACATCGCCGATCTGGCGAAGATGCCGCACCTATTGATTGCGGGTGCGACTGGCGCCGGCAAATCCGTGACGCTCAATGCGATCATTTGCTCGGTTCTCTACAAGGCTTCGCCGGAAGAAGTGAAGTTCATAATGGTCGATCCGAAGCGCGTCGAGCTTGGACTCTACGAAGGCATCCCGCACCTGCTGACGCCAATCGTCACCGATCCCAAGCGCGCGTCGAATGCGCTCAAATGGGCGGTGAATGAAATGGAAACGCGTTACCGCAGTCTTGCGGCGTTGGGCGTGAGAAATATAGAGCAGTACAACCGCCAGGTGCACGAGATGACTTCGCCGACGCTCTTCGACGATCCGGTCGAGCCGCTGAAGCCGCTTCCATATATCGTGATCGCCATCGACGAGCTCGCAGACTTGATGATGATTGCTCGCAGCGAAGTTGAGACCTCGATCGCGCGACTAGCGCAGATGGCGCGCGCGGTCGGCATCCACCTGGTACTTGCGACTCAGCGGCCCTCGGTTGACATCATCACCGGCGTGATCAAGGCGAACATCCCGTGTCGAATGGCTTTCCGGGTGTCCTCAAAAGTTGACTCGCGCACGATCATCGATTCCAACGGCGCCGAAGCGCTGCTCGGACAGGGCGACATGTTGTTCCTGCCGCCGGCATCCTCGCGCCTGGTTCGCGTGCACGGCTCATTCGCGAGCGAAGCCGAGATCAAGCGCATCACCGACTTCATCCGAAAGCAGGCCGAGCCCGACTACAACGAAGAAGTCACGCTTAGCGAACAGGAAACCCTGGAGGCGGATGGATTCGAGGGTGAACAGGACGAACTCTTCGATCAGGCGCTGGCCATTGTCAGCGACATGGGCCGGGCCTCCACCTCGGTGTTGCAACGCAGGTTGTCGATTGGCTACGGGCGCGCGGCGAAGATTCTCGATTCGATGGAGCGGCAAGGATTCATCGGACCTGCCGAGGGTTCAAAGCCCAGAAAAGTCCTGCAGGCGGCATATGAGTTTCGTGAGCGGATCGCGCAAAGGCTCGAAGAGGACTTTGATTGAAAAATGGCGTCCGACAAACTTCAGTTTGCCGGGAGCTTGGCCGGCGGGTTCCCGCAACACGTGAGAAACTGGAGTTGCAGACCGCAAATCCCGCTGAGTTTTGCACAGCTTTTCAGCAAATCCCCCATGAAGATTGAAAACACATTAAGAAATCCCAAGGAATTGAGGGGCTCTGGCGGCAATTGAATAAATAATTGGACTTCACAGCATTTAACAAGTTTGAACAAAATGTGTGCAAAGCGCTAAAAGTCCGCGAATCACAGAAGGTTGCGCTCGGAATTGGTCGGTTTTCAACAGGGTTTTCCACAGATTGTGTTGAAAACCTCTGAAGCTTGGTTCCGGGGTGCTGGTCAGGCCTATCGACATCGGTCGCGAGGGAAAATGTAGCGTAGACTGTCCAGTCTGCTCGGGGTCGGTTCGGCCCGGAGCCTACGCGCAGACTCGACAAGTCTACGCTACATTTTCTGAGGAGGAGCCGTATGGCAATGATAAGATTCACCGCGAACCACGAAGACCTCTCAACTGATCGCGGGTATCAGTTCAAGTTCCTTTGCGACAAGTGCGGGAACGGATACATGTCGCGCTTCCAGCCTTCGATCACCGGCACCGCCGGCGGGCTGTTGCGCGCCGCGGGGGACATCTTCGGCGGCATTCTCTCGAACGCCGGAAACAGCGCTTACGAGGTGCAACGCGCAGTCGGGGGCAAGGCGCACGACAATGCCTTCGAGAAAGCTGTCGAGGAAGCCAAGGTCTACTTCAAGCAATGCACTCGCTGCGGGAAGTGGATCTGCCCTGACGTGTGCTGGAACGCGAAGGCCGGCTTGTGCGAAGCGTGCGCTCCCGATTTCGAAGAAGACTTCGCCGCCCACAAAGCCCAAGCGATGAACCAGTCCGCGCAGGAGCAGCTTTACGATAAGGCGCGCCAGACCGACTACGCATCAACGACGGATATGAGCGCGGGAGCGAGCGCTCCGAAGGCAACTCTCGCGTGCCCTTCCTGCGGAGCCAAGACGACCGGGAGCAAGTTCTGCCCGGAGTGCGGCAGTCCACTGCAAATCAAGCTCACCTGTCCGGGATGCGGATTTCAACCTGAAAACGCGCCGAAATTCTGTCCCGAGTGCGGCGTGAAGATGCCACTCCGATAATTGGTATAGGTCCTATAGGTCGATAGGTCCTATACGTCGAATAGGTCCTATAGGTCGAATAAGTCCTATAGGTCGAATAGGTCTTATAGGTCGAATAGGTCCTATACCAAATGATCAATGACAAACCAATCATTGCGGCATCGAGTTACCTGAACGCTGCCCCGCTCTGTTATAGCTTCGTTTACGGAGCGCAGAAGGGCCGCTGCACATTTCTCTCGGACGAAGCACCTGCCCGGTGCGCGGAGTTGCTCGCGCAAGGCCGTGCGGACGCAGCCCTGATCCCAGTCATCGAGTATCAACGCATTCCCGGGCTCAGGGTCGCCCCCGGAGCTTGCGTAGCCTCGAAGCGAAGTGTCAGAAGCGTGCTGCTGGCGTCGCGTGTGCCGATCACTCAAGTGCGCTCTGTCGCGCTCGACACCTCATCGCGAACTTCGGCTGCGCTGATTCAGATAATTCTCGGACATTTCTATAGCCTTACGGTTTCTTATCGGTCATCGCCTCCAAAGCTCGAAGACATGCTCGAGTCGAATGACGCAGCGTTGATAATCGGAGACCCGGCGATGTTGATTGATCGGTCGGCGCTTTACGTATACGACCTGGCCGAAGAGTGGCGCAAGCACGCAGGGCTGCCATTCGTGTTTGCGTTCTGGGCGGTTCGCGCCGATTCAACCGCGTGGTTTGGCCACAACGCAGCGGACGACAGAACGATCGATTTCCTCGCGGCTAAGCTGGAAGGCGTGGCCCACGCAAATGAACTGGCGGATCTCTATGGTGAGCGTCTCGGATTACCTCGCGACGATCTGTTCAGCTACCTGACCGAAGCCATCAGCTACGATCTGGATGAGGAGAGCCTGCGAGGACTGCGTTTCTACTATCAGCTTGCCAGGGAATGCGGACTGATCCAGGAGGCGCGCGACATCGCGTTCCTGGATTAACTCGGAGCAATCAACTGCCGGCGCCTAGCCAGAGAGGAGTAATCAACCTGCGAGGGGCTGGATCACGGTGCTACTGCTGAGATTCACCTTGCTGAGCAGCCTGCGCGGCTTCAGCCGGAGGGTGCTCGGCCGCTTCATCCACGGTATGCGAGCCGAGAATTCGTCGACCTTCTTCGCTACGCGGATCAATCGTGCGCAGGTGTTTTCTTCCCTGCATCTCCCAAATTGCGGTAACCACGCCGTCCTTCTCGACCGCGTGAAACATTGTTTCAGTCTCTGCCATCAAATCCTCCTGAGGTAGCTTCTAGTAAGAGTGCGGATTGAATTCTAACGGTCGCGATTTGACTCTGTCAAAGCGAGCCGCTTACCAATAGTTCCTAACCGATTTTGTGAAAGCTTGTCGCTGCCTTTAGAATACGAATCGAATTACCCGTATTCATGGCCGCTGTCGTTGCGAGGATTAAGTGATGAGGCAATACCTGGACTTGATGGAGCATGTTCTTGAGAGCGGCGCGAACAAACAGGATCGCACGGGAACAGGCACGCTGTCCGTCTTCGGCTATCAAATGAGGTTCAACCTCGGCGAGGGCTTTCCTCTCCTGACAACCAAGAAGCTTCACATTAAATCAATCGTCTACGAGTTGTTATGGTTTTTGCGAGGCGACACCAACGTCAAGTACCTGCAAGAACACGGCGTCAATATCTGGAACGAGTGGGCCGACGAGAACGGCGAGTTGGGACCGGTTTATGGCGCGCAATGGAGATCGTGGAAGACCGCGGACGAGCGCGCGATCGATCAGATCAGTCAGGTGATCGATCAGATAAAAACCAATCCCGACTCCCGGCGATTGATTGTCAACGCGTGGAACGTGGGTGAGATGCCGAATATGGCGTTGCCGCCGTGCCACCTGCTGTTTCAGTTCTATGTCGCCGATGGAAAACTGTCGTGTCAGCTCTATCAACGATCGGCCGATATTTTTCTCGGCCTCCCTTTCAACATCGCGTCGTATTCGCTGCTCACGATGATGGCAGCTCAAGTGTGCGATCTTGAACCCGGCGAGTTCATCCTCACGCTCGGAGACGCGCACTTGTATTCCAATCACATCGATCAGACTCGGCTTCAGCTCACCCGCGAGCCGCTCCGCCTTCCGCAGATGCGGATCAAACGATCTGTACGATCGATATTCGAGTTTGATTACGATGACTTTGAGCTTGCCGGGTATGAGGCTCATCCGCACATCAAAGCCGAGGTGGCGGTGTGATCATCTCTCTAATACTGGCGATGGATGAGCAGCGCGGTATCGGAAAGGACGGGAAGTTGCCGTGGCGTCTCTCCTCAGACCTCAAGAGATTCCGCGAGCTGACGATGGGCCATCACATGATTGTGGGGCGCAAGACATTCGAATCGATTGGCAAGCCGCTTCCTGGAAGGCAAACGATCGTCGTCACACGCAACCACGCCTTCAAACCTGACGGTTGTCTTGTGACCAATTCAGTTCAGTCCGCACTCGCCCTCGCGCAGGAACGCGGTGAACCCGAAGTCTTCGTGATCGGCGGCGCGGAGATCTACGCTCAAGTGCTCGACGTGGCTGATCGAATTTACTTGACTCAAGTTCACGCAGAAGTAGACGCCGACACGTTCTTTCCCGAGTTGAAGCACGACAGGTGGACAGAGACACAGAGCACCTTTCAAGCGGCCGACGAGAGGAATCAGTACTCGTTCAGCTTCAAACAACTTGAGCGCAAGACGGCATGACGCATGGTCAGAGGAGGACATCAATGATCCGAAGGTTAACAATTCTCTCTGCGCTCGTAGTCATCGGAAGCGGGGCCTACATCTGCTTTGCTCAGGAGCACAAAGCTTCTCCGGCGACTCGAGTCGATAACGTCACTGAAACGCTTCACGGCGTTACGATCACTGATCCCTACCGCTGGCTCGAAGACCAGAACAGCCCCGAGACCAGAGCGTGGATCAACGCGCAAAACGAATACAGTGCGTCCGTGCTCGGCTCGCTCCCGTTTCGCGGTCGCATACGCGAACGGCTGACACAGTTGCTGAAGATCGACAGCATCACCGCTCCTGTCGCGCGAGGCGGGCGATACTTTCTCTACAAGCGGCGAGCCGATCAGAATCAGGCGATCATCTATGTCAGAGAGGGACTCAACGGCAAAGACGAGGTGCTGCTCGATCCGAACACGATGAGCGCCGATCAGACTACATCGGTTCAAATTCAGGACATCTCAGCGGACGGCAAGTTGATGGTCTACGGAGTGCGACAGGGCGGCGAAGATGAAGTGACCATTTCGCTTCTTGACGTGAACACCCGCAAAGAGCTGGCCGACCGGCTGCCGAGAGGCCGCATTGGAGTCTCGCTCAAGCCTGACAAGACCGGCTTCTATTATTCCCGTTTCACGAACAACGTCGGCGGGCGTGTTTACTATCATGTGATAGGTACGGACGCGGCGAAAGATATTGAAGTTTTCGGTAAGGGATACGGTCCTGAAGTCTTCGTCGGCGCGAATGTATCACCAGATGGTCACTATCTTTTCCTTGTTGCGAGTCGCGGGTCATCAGGCGACAAAACAGAACTCTATTTCCAAGATCTCAGAACCAACGGTCCGATTACGACTATCGTCAACGACATCGACGCAGGCTTCTCGACGGACATTGCGGGCGATCATTTGTACCTGCTCACGAATTGGAACGCGCCGAACCGTCACATCTTCGATGTCGATCTGAAAAAGCCGACGCGCGATAACTGGCGCGAGGTCGTGCCCGAAGCTCAATCAGTCATAACCGGCTTCTCGGCAGTCGGCGGCAAGTTGTTTGTCAACTATCTCGAGAACGCTGTCACGCGAACCAGGATCTTCGAGGCCTCGGGCAAGTACGCACGTGACATCGCTTATCCGACGATGGGCAGCACCAGCGGGATGGTTGGCGACTGGGACCGCGACGAAGGCTTCTACACCTTCAGTTCTTTTGCGCAGCCGGCCACGATTTATCGCTATCAGGTCGCCTCGGGTAAACAGGAAGTGTTCGCTCGACTGAACGTCCCGGTCCAAAGCGACCAGGTCGAAGTGAAGCAAGTGTGGTACGAATCCAGGGACAAGACAAAGATCTCGATGTTCCTGGTTTACAAAAAGGGCATCAAGCTGGATGGTAGTCATCCGACATTTCTTACGGGCTACGGCGGATTCAATGTGAGCATCACACCGCGCTTTTCGCCGGTTGCTGCTTACTGGGCCGAGAGCGGCGGGGTCTACGCGTTGCCGAATCTGCGCGGCGGCGGCGAGTTTGGTGAGAAGTGGCACCAGGCGGGGATGTTAGAGAAGAAGCAGAATGTGTTTGACGACTTTATCGCTGCGGCTGAATGGCTGATAAAGAACAAGTACACCAATCCTTCGAGGCTCGCGATCTCCGGCGGCTCTAATGGTGGTTTACTGGTTGGAGCCGCGATGACTCAACGGCCGGATTTGTTTCAGGCGGTGGTGTGCTCATATCCGCTGCTGGACATGATTCGTTATCACAACTTCATGCTGGCGCGTCTCTGGGTTCCCGAGTATGGCTCGTCTGAAAACGCGGAGCAGTTCAAATACATTTACGCCTACTCTCCTTATCATCATGTGAAGAAGGGCGAGAAATATCCGGCTGTATTGTTCGTCACCGGCGATGCGGACACGCGAGTGGCGCCGCTTCACGCTCGCAAGATGATTGCGCTTGTGCAGGCTTCCACCGGATCAGATCGCCCGGTGCTTTTGCACTACAACACCAAGGCAGGTCATTCGGACGGCCTGCCGGTATCTCAACAGATCGAAGACCAGACGGATGAGTTGAGCTTTTTGTTCTGGCAGCTTGGGGTGATGGGAAGGCAACAATAGCACTCGAATCTTTGGTGTCCTGTTAGTTATCGCCG